>NZ_CP169555.1:3743208-4055142 GCF_041951745.1 Aeromicrobium sp. CTD01-1L150 | reverse complement strand
GTGCTCCAGAGTTTGTCCACAGGAGCATCGGCGTCCGGTGGCGGTGGTGTCCGCGGCCCCCAGTACTCCGCACGGAGCCCCTGCCGTGCCCCACGTGTGAGGACCTAACAGTGAGCAAGCGGACCTTCCAGCCGAACAACCGTCGTCGCAGCAAGAAGCACGGCTTCCGACTGCGCATGCGCACCCGCGCGGGCCGATCCATCCTGGCCTCGCGGCGGCGCAAGGGCCGCTCCAAGCTGTCTGCCTGAGTCCTTGCTCGGGCGCGGTCACCGCATGCGCGATGGGCAGGACTTCACGTCCACGGTCCGCCGTGGGCGCAAGGTGGCCCAGCCGTTGCTCGTGGCCCATGTGGTCCCCGGATCCGGCGCAGACGTCGACCGGCCGACCTCCGTCGGTTTCGTGGTCTCCAAGGCCGTGGGGCCAGCGGTCACACGCAACCGGGTCAAGCGTCGCCTGCGCCACGCCATGCGTGATCGCCTGACGGCCGTGCCGAGCGGGTCACGGGTCGTGGTGCGGGCACTGCCGGCAGCAGCCGGTGCGGACTTCGGTGAGCTGAGCGATCAGCTGGACGCCGCCCTTCACCGAGCAGGTGCGCGGTGAAGTACCTGCTCATCGGCCTGCTGAAGGTCTACCGGTTCGCAATCAGCCCGATGTACGGGCAGGTCTGTCGCTACCACCCGACCTGCTCGGCGTACGCCCTGCAGGCGGTGCAGACCCATGGTTCGGTCCGGGGCAGCTGGTTGGCTGTGCGCCGGCTCGCTCGATGTCATCCCTGGGCGGCGGGCGGACTCGACCCCGTACCCGGCACCTCGTCAGGATCCTCCCGCCGCGATGATGCGGACACGTCCACCCTCGCTCTCACAGGAGAGACATGATCGACTTCTTCAGCACACTCGGCGGATTCATCATGACGCCGTTGTACTACCTGGTCTCCGGGATCCTGATCGCGTGGCACGAGTTGTTCTCCCTCGTGCTGAACCCGGAGTCGGGCTGGTCGTGGGCGCTGTCCATCGTGTTCTTGACGGTGACCGTCCGTACGTTGCTGATCCCGTTGTTCGTGAAGCAGATCAAGAGCCAGCGCAACATGCAGATCCTGCAGCCGCAGATTCGTGAGCTGCAGAAGAAGTACGGACACGATCGTGAGCGGTTGACGCAGGAGCAGATGAAGCTGTGGAAGGAGACGGGTACCAACCCGTTCGCCTCCTGCATGCCGCTGATCCTGCAGATGCCGATCTTCTTCGCCCTGTTCAGGGTGCTGCAGCAGGCGGCCCTCAACGGTCGAGATGGTGCCAGGGGCTTTTTGAATCCCGACCAGGCGGAGATCCTGCAGGGTGCGATGCTGCTGGGTGGCCGGATCGCGGACACGTTCTTGAGTGCGACGCACGTCGAGACGCGGATCATGACGATGACGCTGGTCGTCATCATGTGTGCCACGCAGTTCTTCACCCAGCGTCAGCTGATGGCCAAGAACATGCCCAAGGAGGCCTTGGAGGGCCCCTTTGCCCAGCAGCAGAAGGTGCTGCTGTACGTCCTGCCGGTGGCGTTCGCCGTGGGCGGTGTCTTCTTCCCGCTCGGCGTCCTGATCTACTGGACGACCACGAACTTCTGGACGATGGGCCAGCAGTTCTACGTGATCCGCAACAACCCTGTGCCGGGCACGCCGGCCCACAAGGCCAAGCTGGAGCGTGATCGCAAGAAGGGCAAGCTCGTGGAGGAGGCTCCACCGGAGCCCACGGAAGCCCCGGCAGCTCAGCGCAACCAGCAGAAGAAGCTGACGCGCGAGCAGCGTCGCAAGCAGGCCGCTCAGGCCCGTCAGGCGCAAAGTGGCGGCAAGAGCAACACGCAGAAGAACTCTGGTGGCAAGCCTTCGGGCGAGAGGCGCCCCAATCCCAACAGCAAGAAGAAGAATGGAAGGAAGGGTTCGTGACAGACGCATCGAAGCTGGAGGCCGAGGGCGACGTCGCGGCTGACTTCCTGGAAGAGCTGCTCGACATCGCCGATCTCGATGGTGACATCGACATGGATGTCGACGGAGATCGCGCCGCCGTCTCGATCGTTGGCGGGGACCTCGAGCACCTGGTCGGCCGTGATGGTGAGGTGCTGGAGGCTCTGCAGGAGCTGACTCGCCTGGCGGTGTATCGGGAGATCGGTGATCGCAGTCGTCTGATGCTGGATGTCGGGGGCCACCGCGAGCGCCGTCGTGCCGCCCTGATCGAGATTGCCCGGGAGGCGATCGAGAAGGCACGTGCTGATCACCAGCCCATCGCCCTCGACCCGATGTCTCCGTTCGAGCGCAAGGTCGTGCACGACGCGGTGGCCGAGGCAGGGCTGCGCAGCGAGTCCGAAGGCGCGGACCGACAGCGCCACGTGGTCATCGTTCCGACGTCCTGATCGTGAGCGTTTCACGTGAAACGCCACCCATGAGTGCGGTGGAGGCCTTCGGTGACCGGCTGGGCGCTGTCCAGCAGTTCGCGGATCTGCTCGCTGGCGACGGAGTGGAGCGCGGTCTCATCGGGCCACGGGAGGTCCCGCGACTCTGGGACCGCCATCTGACCAACTGTGGGGTGGTCCTGCCGCGGGTCCCCCACGCCGCCACGGTGGCCGACGTCGGGACGGGTGCAGGCCTACCCGGTCTGGTCTGGGCCATCGGGCGTCCCGATCTGCAGGTGACGCTCATCGAACCACTCCTGCGCCGGACATCGTTCTTGCAGGAAGTCATCGATACCCTGGAGCTGGCCAACGTCACGGTCCTGAGGGCCCGAGCCGAGGATGTCCAGGAGACCTACCAGGTGGTGACTGCGCGCGCGGTGGCACCGATGGCAAAGCTGGCGCGCTGGTGCATGCCGCTGGTGGAACCTGGTGGAGTGCTGCTGGCACTGAAGGGGAAATCGGCGCATGAGGAAGTCGATGCCGCCCGCCGGAGCCTCGGCAGGCTTGGCGCCAAGGACGTTCGCGTACGCACGTACGGTGACCTGGAGATTCCGACGACCGTGGTGGAAGTGTCCACGTGAGCATCTGTGATGCGGATGTTTCACGGGAAACACCTCGGCTGATCGTAGCCCTGTCGGTTTCACGTGGAACGATGGAGGGACCATGACGTCCAACCCACCGCCCGCCGCAAGCTTTGCTGATCAGGGCAGTACGGGCGACATCACGACGCCCTTGGCCTCGGAGGCACGTGACCACGTCGAGCTGGCCCGACGCGTGGAGTCCACACCGGAGCTCGAGCACCCCACGGGCACCCGGACCTTCGTGGTGGCCAACCAGAAGGGCGGAGTCGGCAAGACCACGACCACCGTGAACATTGCAGCCGCCTTGGCGACCAAGGGGCAACGCGTGCTCGTCGTGGACCTGGACCCCCAGGGGAACGCTTCCACGGCACTGGCGATCCCACATAGTGAGGGCACGCCGGGAGCGTACGAAGCACTCGTGGACGGCACCGATCTCGACGAGCTGGTACGTCCGTGCCCGGACATCGCCGGGCTCACCGTGCTGCCCGCATCGATCGATCTCGCCGGTGCGGAGATCGAGCTGGTCTCGCTGGTGGCCCGCGAGACTCGTCTGGACAAGGCGCTGCAGAGCTACTTGGTCGAGTGTGCCGACGCGGGGGACCGGATCGACTACGTGCTCATCGACTGCCCGCCGTCGCTCGGACTGTTGACCATCAATGCGCTCGTCGCCGCACGAGAGGTCCTCATCCCGATCCAGTGCGAGTACTACGCCCTGGAAGGGCTGGGTCAGCTGGTGCGCAACATCGACCTCGTGCGTTCCCACCTGAACCCCAGGCTGGAGATCTCGACCATCCTGCTGACCATGTACGACGCCCGCACCCGCCTGTCCGCCGGCGTCGCCGACGAGGTGCGCGCCTACTTCGGGGACAAGGTGCTCAAGACGGCAGTTCCGCGGTCGGTGCGGATCTCGGAGGCGCCGAGCTACCAGCAGAGTGTCCTCACCTACGACCCGAGCTCGTCGGGTTCCCTGTCCTACCTCGAGGCGGCGCGAGAGATC
The DNA here is from genome assembly GCF_041951745.1 of Aeromicrobium sp. CTD01-1L150. Classification (GTDB taxonomy): domain Bacteria; phylum Actinomycetota; class Actinomycetes; order Propionibacteriales; family Nocardioidaceae; genus Aeromicrobium. Next base: position 4,051,134 of record NZ_CP169555.1, on the reverse strand, counting down.
GGCCAGGCCGCCGAGCACCGGAAGGAAGTCTGATGGCAGCACGACGTGGACTCGGCCGTGGCCTGGAGTCCCTCATCCCGTCCACTCCGGCGGAAGCTGAGGAGAGCGGTCTGCAGGAGGTCGAGGGCGCAACGTTCGCCGACCTGCCCGTCTCGGCCATCCGGCCCAATCCGCGCCAGCCACGTTCGGTGTTCGACGAGCAGGACATGGATGAGCTCGTGCATTCCATCCGCGAGGTGGGACTGCTGCAGCCGATCGTGGTGCGCAAGGTCGGCGATGGGGACGCTGCCTCCTACGAGCTCATCATGGGTGAGCGTCGGTGGCGGGCCACCCAGCAGGCTGGGCTGGAGACCATCGGTGCCATCGTGCGTAACACCAGCGACGATGACCTCTTGCGCGATGCTCTCCTGGAGAACCTGCACCGCTCGGAGCTGAACCCGCTCGAGGAGGCCTCCGCGTACCAGCAGCTCCTCGAGGACTTCGGGTGCACCCAGGAGGAGCTGGCCGACCGGATCGGGCGGTCGCGCCCGCAGGTCACCAACACGCTGCGCCTCATGAAGCTCTCACCGGCGGTGCAGCGCCGGGTGGCCGCCGGTGTGCTGTCTGCAGGCCATGCCCGCGCGCTCCTGACGGTGAACAACCCCGAGGTCCAGGACCGGCTGGCCGGCCGCGTCGTCGCCGAGGGGATCTCGGTGCGTGCACTGGAGGAGATCGTGAAGTTCGGTGACAATGACACCGAGCAGACCTCCCGCTCGCGCACGTCCAGCCGCAGCGTCACGGCGCCGCGCCTGGCCGACCTGGCGAGCCGGCTCTCCGAGCGGTATGACACCCGGGTCAAGGTGGACCTCGGTAAGTCCAAGGGCAAGATCACGGTGGAGTTCGCGACCCTCGATGATCTTGAGCGGATCGTCGAGATCATGGATCCCAAGAAGGCCGACTGATCTATATATCCTTTTGTCGACAAGGATACAAATAGAGACTTTCGGGCGAATGACGAAGGCCCCGGCTCGTGGCCGGGGCCTTCGTCATGTGATGGTGTTGGTCGCGGGGCTCAGAGGTCTTGATACAGAGCGACCGACCCGCCTGCCCCGCTCGGTCGCTGCGCGACCTCAGGGTCAGGCGTACTCCGAGAGCTCGCCGACGATGGCGGACTTGGGGCGAACGCCGACGATCGACTTCACGACCTCGCCCTTGTAGTAGAGGTTGATCGTCGGCAGGCCGGTCACCCGGTACTGGGCCGGTGTGACGGGGTTGGCGTCGGCGTCCATCTTGACGACCGTCAGCGCCTCGCCCTTCTCATCGGCGATCTCCTGCAGGATGGGGGCGAGCTGACGGCACGGGCCGCACCAGCTGGCCCAGAAGTCGACGAGCACTGGGCCGTCGGCCTGCAGGACTTTCTCCTCGAAGTCCGCATCGGTGACGGCGGCGATCTCTGCCATGGGATTCTCCTCGTGGTCGGGGCTGGGGTCCTACGGGGTCACTGGGTGAGTGCCTCTTCGGGCGCCGGCTGACCGGCGGCGTCCAAGGAGGCAAGGTAGCGCTCGGCGTCCAAGGAGGCCGAGCATCCGGTGCCGGCGGCGGTGATCGCCTGGCGGTAGGTGTGGTCGACAAGGTCACCCGAGGCGAACACGCCCGGGAGGTTGGTGGCGGTGGATCCGGGCTGCACCAGCACGTAGCCCTCGTCGTCCAGCTCCACCTGGCCCTTGAGCAGCTCGGAGCGGGGGTCGTGGCCGATCGCGATGAACAGACCGGTCGCGGCCAGCTGCCGAGTCTCACCGGTGACGGTGTCACGCAACGTGAGGCCCTCCAGCTGCTGGTCACCGTGGATGCCGACGACCTCGGAGTTCCACGCGAACTCGATCTTGTCGTTGGCGAAGGCACGGTCCTGCATGATCTTGGAGGCCCGCAGCGAGTCGCGGCGGTGCACGAGAGTCACCTTGCTGGCGAACCGAGTGAGGAAGGTGGCCTCCTCGACGGCGGAGTCACCTCCGCCGACCACGACGATGTTCTGCTCGCGGAAGAAGAAGCCGTCGCACGTCGCGCACCAGCTGACGCCGTGACCGGAGAGCCGGTCCTCGCCCTCGACCTCGAGCTTGCGGTAGCCGGACCCGGTGGCCAGCACGACCGCCTTGGCGGAGTACGTCGAACCGTCGGCCAGGCTCACCGTCTTGACGTCACCGGTGAGATCGACGGCCACGACGTCGTCGGAGACGAGCTCGGCACCGAACCGCTCAGCCTGCGCACGGAACTTGTCCATGAGCTCCGGACCCATGATCCCGTCAGGGAAGCCGGGGTAGTTCTCGACGTCGGTGGTGTTCATCAACGCGCCGCCGGCGGTCACCGATCCCTCGAAGACGAGCGGGAACAGGTTGGCGCGCGCCGCGTAGACCGCAGCGGTGTACCCGGCGGGGCCGGAGCCGATGATGATGAGGTTGCGGACGTCGTCGCTCATGGAAGGGTGCCTTCGTCAGGGGATGCTTTCGTGCTCAACGCAGTCTAGGCGCCGGGCATTCCCGGTGTTGTTTGCCGCCCGTGGCCCGGCGCCCCCGCAGTGTTGTTTGCCGCCCGCGGCCCGGCACCCCCGCCCGGGGCGGCGGCGCGTCAGCGCACGCCGCGCACCGAGACCTCACGGATCTCTCCGCGGTACTCGCCGTCGTCGATCTGCGGGAGTCTCTGCAGCCAGACCACGACCTGTCTGGTGATGATGTCGTCGGGAAAGCTCACCGTGATGTCGGCGCCCGCGTCCTCGATCGTGGCGACCCGGCGGAGCCCTTCGAGCGAGTTGGGCAGGTCCGAGGCCGCCGTGGCCGCGAAGATCGTCACGTCCGTACCGTCACCGGCCAGCGCCACCCGGACCGACTCGACCTCACGAGGTGCGCCGAGGTCGAGGATCAACCCCACGCCGTCCTTGAGCCCGCCCAGGGTCGCCTGGTTGTAGTAGGTCGACGTCTGCCAGCCGGTGGTGGGATCGCCGTCGAGCACGTTGCCGACCTGGTCGGGGTTCTCCTCGCGGTCCTGCCCCTGCGGGTCGAAGTCCAGCACCTCCTGCACCGGCAGCGTCCCGACCACCGCGGAGGTAGGGGTGGGCGCCGGATCGGCGACGGGGTCGGCGCTGTCGGAGCCGAAGGCCAGGAAACCGAGGAACGTCAGCAGAGCGATGACGCCGACCACGCCCAGCAGCACCAGGCCGCGGTCCCCCTGGGTGGCTCGGACAGCGCGGGCCTTGCCGCGCTCGAACGGCGTGGGCGGTGCGGGCTCGTACGCCTTGGGGCGACGTCGGGGAGGTTCCAGCCCGGGTGGAGGGCCCACCGGTTCGACGACCGGGTCCAGCCGCAGGAGGTCCGGTGAGGAGATCTCGGCGAGGTTCGGCGGCGCGTGGACCTCGTCGATGTCCTCACCGATGAGGTGCAGCTCGTGGGCGATGTCGGAGGCCGTGCGCAAGGGGCGCCGGTGGCCCTGCGGCGGGTCACCGAGGATGCGGTCACAGACCATGTCGACCTCGCGGGAGACGCCTGCTCGCACCTGGCGCGGCCGCAGGAGACGACCGTGCTCGGTGGGTGCGGCGCGCAGCTGGTCCACGTGGGCGCCGGGCCAGCGGGCGACGAGGCAGGCGTACAGGAGCTTGCCGAGCGCCGTGACGTCCCGCTGCTCGTAGATGTGCAGGTCGTCGATCGTGTCCTGGTGACCGACGGGGGCCAGCGCCGTGGCGACGCCCAGCCCGACCACCCGGACCCCGCCGGACTCCTTCAGCAGCACCTGGTGCGGGGTGAGACGGCGGTGGTACACGCCACGTTCGTGGGCATGGGCGAGGGCCTCGGCCACCTCCGCCACCACGTGCGCGGAACGCCGGTTGGGCATGGGTGACTGCGCGAGCACCTGGTCCAGCGAGATCGCGCGGGCCCACTCGCGCACCACGATGTGGTGGCCGTGGTCGTCGTCGACGAGATCGAGGACGCGCAGGAAGCGTGGGTCCGACACGCTGGTGGACTGGCGCGCGGCGTCCAGGAAGTGATCGGCGCGGGCGTCGTCGCTGGCGATCATCTCCAGCCCGACGTTGCGCGACAGGACCCGGTCGTGGGCGCGCCACGTCGTGGCTCCGAGGCGCTCGGTGACGAGGTCCTGCAGGACGTAGCGGTCATCGAGAACGTCGCCAGAGACCAACGCCCGTCTCTCGGTCATGTCCACCCTTCTACACCCAGTCTGGTATGCCCAGCCTGGGTCCATCGTAGGAGGCCGAGGGGCACGGCGAGGCCCTACGGTGCAGACGAGACGGTGCAGGCGCCGAACCGACGGTCTCAGGGCTAGCCGCGGCGCAAGACCGAGGTGACGACGTAGCGCAGCTCCTGCAGCCGTAGCGCGACGGCGGTACCGATGAACGCCAGGGCCCCCGCGGCTCCAGCGGTCAGCAGCGCCATCAGGGCGCCGCCGGGCTCGGCGACGTCGACACCGGCTCCGCCGAGCGCCCACACCCCGGCCAGCATGGTGCCAGCGGCGATGCCCACGGCCACCGTGAGCCGCGCCGCGAACCGCAGCATCTGCGCATCGACGATCGTGCCGATGGAGCGGGACAGGAAGAACGCCGAGAGGCCGGCACCGAGCAGGTAGGCGATGCCGTAGGCCAAGGCCAGCATCTGTGCCACCCGACCCGGCTCGACGAGCGAGGTGAGCACGACCGCCGCGACGATGTTGGTGCACGCGATGACCACCTGGATGAAGAACGGCGTGCGGGTGTCCTCGTTGGCGTAGAAGCCGCGCAGCATCACGAAGTGCAGGCAGAAGGCGATCATGGCCGGGGCGAACGCCGCCACCGTCCAGCCGATCACCTGGGTGTCGCCGCGCAGGTTGGGGACGAAGCCGAGCACCGTCGCGGCCGCCGGGCCGAGGCAGGCGACGGCGATGGCCAGGGGGGCGATGATGGTCAGGGCGATGCGCAGGGTACGACTGAGCTCCAGCGTCATCCGACGGTACTCACGGTCGGCCGCGAGCGTGGACAGCGTCGGGATGACGGCGGTGGCGATGGAGACGGTGATGACGCCGTGTGGCATCTGGCTGACCAGGAAGCCGATCTCGTAGACCGCGGTGCCGGCGGCCTGGACGCTGCTTGCCGCGCCCTCGGTCGTCCCGCGGTTGCCGAGCCGCTGGATGACGATGAATGCCACCTGGTTGGCGATGATGAAGCCGAGCGTCCAGGCACCGAGCCTCAGGGTGTGGCCGAGGCCCGAACCGCGGAAGTCGAAGCGCAGCCGGACCCGAAAGCCCGAGCGTCGCAGGAACGGCCACAGCACGACGGTCTGCGCCGCGATCGCGGCCGTCGAGCCGAGGCCGAGCAGGAGCGCCTGTGACGTCGAGAAGCCGTCGGTGCCGTTGGAGGCGCCGAAGACAACCAGGTAGAGGCCCAGGACGGCGCAGGAGACGGCGTTGTTGACCACCGGGGCCCACATCATGGGGCCGAAGTGCCGGCGCGCGTTGAGCACCTGACCGATGAGCACGAACGCGCCGTAGAAGAAGACCTGCGGCATGCACAGCAGCATCAGGAGCATCGCCGACTCGCGCTGCGCCTCGAACCCGGGCTCGAAGAGCCGGCTGGCAAAGACCACCCGCATGATCACCGGGATGAGCAGGGTCAGCAGGATGGTCGAGGCGAGGAGCGCGAGCAGGCCGAGGGTCAGGATGCGGTGGGCGTACGCATCGCCACCGTCCTCGTCGCGCTTCATGGCCCGCACGAGCTGGGGGACGAGCACGACGTTGAAGATGCCGCCCGCCACCAGGATGTACATCGCGTTGGGGATGGTGTTGGCGATGTTGAACAGGTCGGCGTTCAGTGCGGTGCCGATGGTGGCGGCCAGCAGCAGCAGCCGGCCGAACCCGGTGACACGCGAGACGATGGTTCCCAGGGCCATCCAGACGCTGGCGCGAGCGACGTCAGACATCGGCGTCTCCCGCCGCCGCGCGGCCACGGCGGGTGAAGAAGCGCCGGCCGAGGGCGCCGGCGGCAAAGAGGGCCGCGACACCCATCGCGACCCACACGGCCGCTCCGACGCGGCTGGAGCGGACGTTGAAGACTGCCGGCTCCCCGAACTCCGCACCCTCGGCCGACGTCATGGTGGCGGTGAAGGTCGAGGAGCTCTGGTCGCCGACGCTGGCGTTGACCGTGAGGGTTCGACGCTCTCCGGCGGCGATCTCCACCGGATCGACGTCGGGCACGTCCAGGCGCGGGTTGGTGGATGACAGGCGCAGCCCGATGCGCACCGTCTCGTCGGTCCCGTTGGTGACGGTGATCGGGAAGCTGCCCTCGGAGCTGGACAGGGTGACGGCGGGTGGGCCGTCCACCGTGATCGAGCCGAGGGTGCGTTCGGAGGTCCGAGCGAACTCGCGCGCCGCCTCGAGGCCCTCCTCGGGATGCTTGCGCCACGCGATGCTGACCAGGTCGGCCGCCCGTGCGGACTGGGCGTCCTGCACCCGGCCGGGCTCGGGGATCAGGTTGATGAGTGAGTCGGTGGTGGACAGGGCGTCGTCGACCTGCTCGACCTGGGCGGCGCCCACGGCGGCCGCTTCGGCGGTCTTCGGCAGCGCGCCGTCGTAGTCGGAACGGGGAGAGTTCATGAGCTCGTCCAGGTCGACGGGCTCGACGAAGTCGGCGTCGAGGCCGTCGCCGAGGTCGTCGGGGTTGGTGCCGGGGTCCCACGTCGGGTCCACGACGGCGATGGCGTCGGCCCGGGAGGTGGCGTCGTACTCCCGCTCCAGCGTGCTGAGTGCCGCTTCGGCGAGCAGTCGCTGGCGCAAGGTGGCGACGGTGAGTCCGCCGGGCACGCCGGCGTCGAGCCCGGAGTTGACCAGCAGTGGCACGGGGCCGTCGTCCCCGGGTCGGTTGACGATGCTGCCCAGTCGCGGCTCCCAGTCGGGCACGGTCGAACGGCTGAGGAGGACGGGCTGGTCACCTCCCTCACGCACCGCGCCGACGAGGTCCTCGGTGACGCCGTTGCTGGTGGGCCAGGTGACTCGGCGTCCGGACAGGCCGAACCGGTTGAGCGCCGTCGTCGTCGCTCTCGTGACAGCGTCGGTGATGGCCTCGGTCCCCGACTGCTCGATGGCGAGGACGTCGGGTCGGCCGTACCCGAGGATCCAGCAGGTGACGCGTCGCGACAGGTCCACGAGGTCGTCGCGCAGGGTGGCGGCGTCCTCGCGCTGCTCCTCCGTGAGCTCGACGTCCGGGGGCATCCGGTTGCCCTCGGCGATGTCGTCCAGTGCGACGAGCAGGGAGGGGTCGACGACGACGGTGAGTCCCTCGTCCTGGACCTGTTCGGCGAGGTCGAGCAGGTTGCGCAGCTGGCTTCCGGGCGCGGTGAGGTCTGCGAGGGTGGCCGGGTCGGCGTAGCCGCTCGAACCGCGGCGGTCCGGCATGACGAAGGGCACGACGACACCCGTGGGAGTCGTGGTGTCTCGGTCCACGGACGGCAGGAAGGTCGTCGCACGGCCGATGGCGGTCCCGGATCGAGAACCGTCCTCGGCGGTGCCCAGGATCTGCACGCCCACGGGGTAGACGCCCTCGGCCCCGGTGACGTTGAGACTCGAGTACGGCACGCGCACCCGGAACTCGGTGGTCGCTCCGGGCTCGAGTGTCCCGAGCTCGTCGATGGTGTCCAGCTCGACGCGACGCTCCCCGGTGTAGGAGGCCCCGCTCGCCACGGCGTCGGTGATCTGCTGGCGCGTGGTGAACGGGATCTGAGGTGCCACGAGGTAGGCCTGGGCGGACGTCCACTCCTGGTCGCCGGCGTTGGTGACCGTGCCGGCGAGGGTGACGGTGGCGCCGTCGGACAGCACCGTGGGGCTCAGCCCGGTGATGCGGACCGAGAGGTTGGCGTCCTGGCCGCCCTCTGCGTCCGCCGCCATCGCGGTCGCTGGTGTGAACGCCAGCAGCACGACGAGCGCCACGAGCGTCCGTACGCTCAGGGCTCGGCAGACACTGCCTGGGCGGGGGGACATCACCCGCACATCGTAGAGGGCCGGCATGGGGGTGCCGACCGCATGAGCAGGCGCGGCGAGGGTTGCGACACGACACCGTAGACTGCGTGCTCGTGTCCCAGCCTGATGCCACCGTTCTCGACGTCAGTGACCTGCTGGCCCGGCACCCCGTGCTGGCCGACCTCGGTCGCCTCTTCGAGCAGGCCGGTCATGAGCTCGCGCTGGTGGGCGGGCCCGTGCGCGACGCGCTGCTCGGGCGGGACGTCAGCGACCTCGATCTCACGACGTCGGCGCGGCCGGAGCAGGTCGAGCAGGTGGTGGCGTCCTGGGCCGATGCCGTGTGGGACGTCGGCCGGGAGTTCGGCACGATCGGCCTGCGCAAGGGTGATGAGACGGTCGAGATCACGACCTACCGCACCGATGCGTACGAGGTGTCGTCCCGCAAGCCGCAGGTGGCCTTCGGTGAGACCCTCGAGGCCGATCTTTCTCGACGTGACTTCACCGTGAACGCCTTGGCGGTGCGACTGCCGGGCGGCGAGTTCGTGGATGCCTTCGGGGGTGTCCCTGACCTGGCGGTGGGCCGGTTGCGCACCCCCGTCACGGCGGAGCAGTCTTTTGACGACGACCCGTTGCGCATGATGCGTGCCGCGCGGTTCGTGGCGCAGCTGGGGTTCACGGCCTCCGATGACGTCGTCGAGGCGATGACGGCGATGTCCGAACGGTTGTCGATCGTCTCGGCCGAGCGGGTGCGTGATGAGCTGGTCAAGCTGGTGGAGGGGCGCTACCCGGTGGTCGGCCTGCGGCTGATGGTGGAGACGGGTCTGGCCGAGCAGGTGCTGCCCGAGCTGCCGGCGCTGAGGCTGGAGCGCGATGAGCATCATCGCCACAAGGATGTCTACGAGCACTCGCTGACGGTGCTGGAGCAGGCCATCGACCTCGAGCATCGCCTCGGCCCCGGCGGGGGTGCCGGGCCGGGGGCGGCGGATGGACTCGGCGGGGGTGCCGGGCCGGGGGCGGCGCAGCCGGACTTCGTGGTGCGGTTCGCGGCGCTGATGCATGACGTCGGCAAGCCGCGCACGCGTCGGTTCCAGGACGACGGCACGGTGACCTTCCACCACCATGACGTCGTGGGCGCCAAGATGACGCGCAAGCGGATGCGTGCGCTGCGGTTCAGCAACGACGTGACCGATGCGGTCGCCCTGCTGGTGGAGCTGCACCTGAGGTTCCACGGCTACGGCTCGGGCGAGTGGACGGACTCGGCGGTGCGTCGCTACGTACGCGACGCCGGTGACGAGCTGGAGCGGCTGCACATCCTGACGCGGGCGGACTGCACGACGCGCAACCAGCGCAAGGCGGCACGGCTGCAGCGCACCTACGACGACCTCGAGCGCCGGATCGCCGAGCTGTCCGAGGCCGAGGAGCTGGCTGCCATCCGGCCAGACCTGGACGGCAACCAGATCATGGAGGTCCTGGGCATCGGCCCGGGCCGTGAGGTGGGCGAGGCGTACCGCTTCCTGCTGGAGCTGCGCATGGACCGTGGGCCGCTGGACGAGGCCGCCGCCGTGGAGGCCCTGCGCGCCTGGTGGGCGGCCCGCGGCTGAGCCGGGCGGACCGTCCTCCTGACTCCCATGAACTCATGGGAATCAGGTGACTCCCCGGGGGTGGGCAACAGGACACCGGGTGGGGCTGGAGCACAGGGTGCGCAGGTCCCAGCCGAGGGTTCCGCAGCGCCCGGGAACGACGAAGGGGCCCGGCGAGCCGAAGCTCACCGGGCCCCTCATCGGTCACCTCACTGCAGGCTGAAGCACGGCTCGGAGAAGTCGTAGTCCTCGGCCGTCGGGCCCGTCGTCAGGTCCTGCTCCAACGACATGCCCGTGGGTGCATCGGAGTCGACCGCGCTGATCACGCTCGAGCGGTACGACACGTCCTGCGGATCACCGGTCGTCTGGCCGGCCTCCGGCGGCAGCATGCCCTCGTAGTCGACCTCCTCGAGGTTCTTGGCTGCCTCGACGAGCGACTCGCGCGTGATGTCGCCTTCGTCGGCGGCCAGCTCGAGCGCGGCGAGCAGCGGGTAGCTCCAGGCCCAGCCCGCCGTGTAGCCGTCGTTCGGCGTCACGTCACCGACGGCCTCACGCATCGCCTCGTGGCCCGGTGTGTCCGTGCCGAACGGACCCCAGGGGCCGGCTTGGACGTAGAGCGACTCCAGCGCAGGAGCAGCTGCCGACTGCATCAGGGCGGGGTTCCACGTCGGGCTGGACCCGACGAACTGCCCCTCGAACCCCTCAGCGGCCGTGCCACCGACGATCGCGGCCATCTCGGCCGGGCCCGTCGTGACCACGACGAGGTCGGGATCCTCACGAAGGATCGACGCCACCGTCTCGGCCTGCTGGTCCTGGCCGTTGGGAGCCTTGATCTCGACGTACTCGAGGTCGTTGAACTCCGCCGCTGCCTCGACACCGGCTGCGGCGTCTCCGCCGTAGTCGTTGTCGAAGCCGACGGCCACGACCTTGTCGGAGATGTCACGGTTCGCGATCGCCCAGTCGACGCCGTTCATCGCCTCGAAGCAGTAGTTGGCGCCGCTCTCGAGGATCTGGTCCTCGAACTCCCACGCCGAGTTCCACGAGGCGGGGACGCCGATCACGTCGTCGGACTTCATGTCATCGAGGATCGCGAGCGTCTGGGAGGAGCCCAGCGTCTGGCCCAGTGCCAGGATGTCCTCTCGGATCTCCTGGTACTTGCGGTTGTGCAGCTCGGGGTTGTACTCCGCGTCCTCGACGTTGTCCTCGATGTTGATGTCGTACCCGCCGACACCGCCGTCTGAGTTGACGCGCTCCCAGAATGCCTTCTGCGCATCGGTGATCGGGACCGCGAGCGGCGCGAAGGGGCCCTTGGTGAGGTCGGAGATCGCACCGAGGTAGATGCATCCGTTGTCCTCGTTGACGGCGTTGGGGCAGGGATCGTCGGTGATCCCCTGTGCGGAGCCGTCGCCGTTGTCGCCGCCACCGCGGCAGCCGGTGAGCACGAGCGCGACGACAGCGGCGCCGACGCCGGCTTTCACCAGGTGTCTGGAGATGGTCATGGGAGTTCCTTTCGTCGACGGCACGAACTCGTGCCGTGGGGGGATGGGCACCGGGTGCCCGGCACTACCGAAGGCGTCAGTAGGAGAACGGCCACCCCTTCCAGTAGTTGCGTATTCGCATCCAGATCCCGAAGAGGCCACGTGGCTCGAAGACCAGGAAGATGATGATGAGCGCGCCGTAGAGGATCTGCTCCAGCTGGAAGACGGTGAGCAGCCCGCCGCCCTGGGCGGACTCGGTGATGCCGGGCATGATGTGGGCGATCTCGGCGGCGATCCGCGGCAGGGCGGTGATGAAGATGGCACCCATGATGGCGCCGGAGATCGTGGCGACACCGCCGATGAGGATCATCGCCAGGTACTGGATGCTCAGCAGCAGCCCGAAGGCCGCGGGTTCGAAGACCCCGATCACGGCGTAGTACAGCGCCCCCGTGACACCGGCGAAGAACGAGCTCATCGCAAAGGCCATCACCTTGTACTTGGTGAGATCGACGCCGATCACGGCGGCGGCGACGTCGCGGTCGCGAATGGCCGAGAAGGCTCGACCGACGCCCGAGCGGGCGATGTTGCGTCCGATGACGGCGAAGATGATGAGGAAGACGAGCGCCAGGAAGAACTGCTTCTGGTTGCGGGACAGCTCCATGCCCAGCCAGACGCCGCTGGTGCCGAAGTCGATGCCGAACAGCTCCAGCGAGGGACCGCGACGTCCGACGCCGGCGCCACCGGTGAGGTCGCGGGCGTTGCGGAAGATGTGGTCGCCGATGAAGACCAGGCCGAGCGTGACGATCGCGAGGTAGAGCCCTCGCAGGCGGACCGCGACAGGACCCACGAGCAGTCCGGCGATCGCGGCGATCACCCCGGCCGCCGGCAGCCAGACCCACATCGGCAAGCCGTAGCCGGCGACGGCGCCGTCCGGGTTGCCGCCCAGGATCGCTCCGGTGTAGGCGCCGAGCCCGATGAAGAAGGCATGCCCGAGCGAGATCTGTCCGGCGTAGCCGGTGACCAGGTTGAGACCGATGGCCCCGACGGCGGCGATCATGCCGAGGGTCAGGATCAGCAGGATGTCGTCCGCGGCGGCGAACGGCAGCGCCATGGTGGCGAGCAGCAGGGTGCCGACCGCGATGCGCTTGGCGTTGGTGTTGAGCAGCGCCATGTCCTGTGCGTAGGCAGTACGCGCCAGGGGGCGTCGTCGCAGGGTCGCGGTCATGCGATCACGTCCTCAGAAGATGCGTAGGAACGTGCTCGCACGACGTCCTGATGGTTCCCTCGCTGGGGGGAGCGCTCGCTCATACTCTCTCCACCTCCGGTGTGCCGAAGAGTCCGTAGGGTCTGACCAGCAGCACCAGGAACATCAGCGCGTAGGGGACGACGAGCGAGAAGTTGGTACCCAGCCACGGGGCGAACGTCGGCTGGTAGACGGCAGTGACGGACTCGACGATGCCGACGAGCAACCCGCCGACGACCGCACCCGGCACGCTGTCCAGGCCACCGATGATGATGGCCGGCAGCGCCTTGAGCGCGATCGTCCACGTGTTCTGGTCCAGCCCGGCGGCACCGGCTGCCACGAACGTCCCCGCGATGGCTGCCAGTCCTCCGGCGATGGCCCAGGCGAGGGCGAAGATCGCGCCGACGCGGATGCCCTGCGCGAGGGCCGTCTCCTGGTCGATGGCAGTGGCCCGCATCGCCAGCCCGGCGCGCGAGTGGCGGAAGAACAGGGCCAACGCGACGACCGTGACGGCGGTGACCGCGATGAGTCCCAGCCGCTGCTGCGAGATCGAGACCCCGAGCAGCGAGTAGCGCTCCCCGCCGTTGGGGTACTCCACGATGCGCGACTGCGACCCGATGTACCGGTTGGCGACGATGCGCAGCACGATGTCGAGACCGATCGTGATGATGGCGAGGGTGAAGACCGGCTTGCCCACCATCGGTCGCAGCGCGAGCCGTTCCACCAGCATGCCCACGAGCGCGCCGCACAGGATCGCCAGGCTCAAGGCCACCCAGAACGGCAGGTTGAACTCGCGGGTGAAGTGATAGGTGAAGAGCCCGCCGATGATCATGAGCGCCGGCTGGGCGAAGCTGATCACCTTGGTGGCCTTGTAGATCATCACGAAGCCGAGAGCGAGCAGGGCGTAGATGGATCCCTGGCCGAACCCGTTGACGAGCGACTGCAGGAACTCGGTCATGCGACCACGTCCTGACAAACCCCACCATAGGAGCGTGGTCGCATGACGTTCTGATGGTTCACTCGCTGGCGTTCCCTCATGCAGGCCCCCCGGTGGATCCGGTGCTGCTGTACATGGACTCGATGACGTCCTCGAACTGGGTGGTCACGGCGGATCGGCGCACCTTCTGGGTCGCGGTCAGCTCGCCCTCGTCGTGGTCGAGCTCCTTGGGGATGAGAGCAAAGGTCTTGATCGTCTCGACGGCCGCGAACTTGTCGTTCGTCTCGTCGACGACCTGCTGCACGAGCTGACGGACCTCGGGCTTCTGGCTGAGGTCGCGGTAGGTCGTGAACGGCATCTTGCGTTTCTGCGCCCAGTTGCCGACGGTGTCGAGCTCGATGCCGATGAGCGCGGTCAGGAACTTGCGCCGGTCGCCGATGACGATCGCCTCCTTGACGTAGGGCGAGGCCTTGAGGCTGTTCTCGATCTCGCTGGGAGAGATGTTCTTGCCACCGGCGGTGATGATGATGTCCTTGAGCCGGTCGGTGATGCGAATGTGCGTTCCGTCCACCCACTCACCGACGTCACCGGTGTGCAGCCATCCGTCGGGGTCGACCGTGGACGCCGTGGCCTCCGGGTTGTTCCAGTAGCCGGCGAACGTCCCGGGGTGCCGGGTGAGGATCTCCCCGGTCTCCTCGTCGATGCGCAGCTCGATGCCGGGTTGCGGCTCGCCGACCGTGCCCAGGCGGACCCGGCCGGTCATGTTCGCGGTGGCGATGGCGCTGTTCTCCGTCATGCCGTACACCTCGTGCATGCGCAGCCCGAGGCCCATGAAGAACTCCAGCACCTCCGGTGCGATGGGGGCGGCGCCAGAGGCGGCGTAGCGCACCCTGGACAGCCCCAGCCGCTCGCGCAGCGCCCGGTAGAGGAAGACCCAGCCGACGGCGTAGGCGACGCGGGTGCTGACTGTGTGGCGGCCCTGGTTGGCCACGAGCTGTTGGCCGATCCAGCGCGAGACCCGCATCCACAGCGCGAAGTTGGCCCGCTTGATCCGTGAGGCACCGCTCATGCGGATGTGGACGCCGGCCACGATCTTCTCCCAGATGCGGGGGACACCGAAGAGCATCGTGGGCTGGATCTCCCGCAGTGCCTGCTGGACGGTGTCGATCGACTCGGCGAAGTTCACCTGGACGCCGGAGGCGGCGTTGAACCACACGGTGAAGAGCCGCTCGGCGACGTGGCACAGCGGCAGGTAGCTGACCGCGAGGTCCTTGTCACTGGCGGCCGGCGTGATGAAGGCGTCCTGGCGCTGCAGGTGGTCGATGACGAACTCGATGTTGCCCATCGAGAGCATCGCTCCCTTGGGGGGACCGGTGGTGCCCGAGGTGTAGACGAGCGTGGCGAGGTCGTCGGGACCGGCGGACTCCAGGAGATCGTCGAGGGCGTCGGGGTGGGCGGCGCGGTGGGCGGTGCCGCGGGCCATGAAGTCCTCCCACGACATGAGGCGTTCGTCGTCGTACCGCCCGGTGATGCCCCGCGGCTCGAGGTAGATGATGTGGCGGAGCCCCGGGAGGTCGTCGGTGATCTCCAGCGCCTTGTCGACCTGCTCCTGGTCCTCGGCGATGAGGATCGACGACCCGGAGTCGCGCATCACGTGCAGGACCTCGGGTGCGGGGTTGGTGGGGTACAGGCCGACGGTGGCGGCCCGGATGGCGATGATCCCGATGTCGGCGTAGAGCCACTCGCGGCGGTTCTCGCTGTGCACGGCCACGCGGTCGCCGACGCCCACGCCGAGGTCCAGGAGGGCATGCGCGACGGTGGTGGCCTGTTCCCAGTACTCCGCCCAGGTGACCTCCTCCCACAGGCCGAAGTTCTTCTCGCGCATGGCGACGATCTCGGGGGTGGTGCGGGCTCGCTCGCGGATCCGCAGCGGCAGGGTGCTCATGCGATCTCCTCGTCGCCGACGCCGAGGTAGGCGCGGATGACCTCGGGGTGGTCCTGGACCTCGGCGGGCAGGCCCGTGGTGAGTGGTTTGCCGAAGTCCATCGCCATGACGCGGTCGGCGAGGTCCATGACCAGGCCCATGTCGTGCTCGACGAGGATCATGGCGATGCCGAGCTCGCTGCGGATGTCGAGGATGAAGCGCGCCATGTCCTCGGTCTCCTCGGCGTTCATGCCGGCCACGGGCTCGTCGAGGAGCAGGAGCTGGGGCTCCATGGCGAGTGCGCGACCGAGCTCGATGCGCTTCTGGACGCCGTACGGGAGCATGCCGACGGGCAGCGTGCGGTAGGACTCGATCTCGAGGAAGTCGATGATCTCCTCGACCTGGCGCCGGTTGCGGACCTCCGCGCGGCTGGCCCGACCGATGCGGGCGATCGCGGAGGGCCAGCCGTAGCCGAGGTGGCCGTGGCGGCCGAGCATGAGGTTGTCGACGACGTCGAGGTTCTCGAACAGCTCGATGTTCTGAAAGGTGCGGGCCATGCCGAGGCCGGCGATCTTGTGCGGGCGCATGCCCGTGATCTCCTGGCTCAGGAACGTGATGCTGCCGGCCTGGGGCTTGTAGACACCGGAGAGGACGTTGAAGATCGACGTCTTGCCGGCCCCGTTGGGGCCGATGACGGCGAACAGCTCGCCCGCGTGGACGTCGAGATCGACGCCCTGCAGCGCCTTGACGCCCGCGAACCCGAGCTCCACCCCCTTGAGGCTGACGACGCTGTCAGTCATCGCACTCCTTCCATGTTGTGAGGTCGGCTGATGTGGTCTCGACGTGGCCCCGAGGCCCACCGGTAAGAGAGAACGTGGCCACCAAGAGCCGAGCCTCGGTGGTTGAGTAGCCGGAGCAAGTGAGGAACGAGCGGCGCTCCGGCATATCGAAACCACGCACGCTGACGTCACCGTGGTCTCGCTCCCCCAAGCACGCCCCCACTCGCTGCGCTCGCGGGAGGTACCCCCACGCTGCGCTCCGTGCAGGGAGGTGCCCCCACACCGCTCGCAGAGCTCGCGTCGCACTCGACCATCGAGACGAGGCTGCGTTCTGAGCGGGAAGGCTCGCGAGAGGACCGGCGGTGGAGGGACGTGGGTGTGTGCCTGAGCGAAGCTCGACCCGGTCACGTCCGTGGGGCCGATGAGTTGATGTGGCCGTGCTCGGACGACCTCTGTGAGTGGCCGCCAGGTGTCCGAGCTCGGGCGCTCCAAGACCAACCCTGACAGTCATGACAGCCAACGCTTCCGGCGCTTGTAGTGCTTGACGTCGCGGTAGGACGTGGCGAGCTCGCCACGACCGAGGTAGAAGTCGCGGATGTCCTCGTCGTCCAGGAGCTCGGCGGCTGGCTTGTCCATGACGATCTTGCCGTGCTCCATGACGTAGCCGTGCTGGGCGATCGACAGGGCCATGGTGGCGTTCTGCTCGACCAGCAGGACGGTGGTGCCGCGTTGGTTGATCTGCACGACGATGTCCTTGATCTGCTCCACGATGCGCGGCGCGAGCCCGAGGCTGGGCTCGTCGAGGAGCAGGTAGTCGGGCTGGGCGACGAGCGCACGTCCCATGGCGAGCATCTGCTGCTCGCCGCCGGAGAGGTAGCCGGCGACCTTGCGTCGGCGCTCGCGCAGGACCGGGAAGAGGTCGTAGATCTCCTCGATGGCCCCGCCCAGGGCGCCGGATCGGGTGTGGCCGCCGACGCGCAGGTTCTCCTCGACGGTGAACTCGCCGAAGACCCGCCGCCCCTCGAGGACCTGCCCGAGTCCGGCGGCGACGACCTTGGGGGCGTCGAGACCGTGGATGGGCACGTCGTCGAGGGTGATCTGGCCCTTGGTGATCTCGCCGTCGTGGACGTCGAGCAGCCCGGAGAGGGCACGCAGCAGCGTCGTCTTGCCGGCGCCGTTGGCCCCGAGGAGGGCGACGATCGAGCCTTTGGGGACCTGCAGGCTGACGCCTCGCAGGACGAGGATGACGTCGTTGTAGACGACTTCCACGTTTTTGACCGACAGCACAGGGGTCCTCTCGTTTGATGGCCGTGCCCGGGAAACTAGTGCATGATCTGGGTCACAAGCAATCGTCACTGTAGGTGCAAATTTCTACGAGTGCAGGAGGTTGACCCGATGAGCGGTGCAGCAGGTGGGAACAGCCTGCGGCGTGCGCAGACTGATGGGCGGGTGGAGCGCCGGCTCCGGACCCGGCAGGCGATCGTCGATGCGCACACCGCGTTGCTGCGCTCCGGGGAGCTGCGCCCGACGGCGGCGGCGATCGCCGCGCGAGCCGGGGTGTCGGTGCGGACGCTGTGGGCCGCCTTCGGCGACATGGAGGGACTGCTGCAGGCGACGACGCAGTACTGGTTCGAGGCCGACGACGAGCTGCGCACGAGCATCGGGCCGGAGCTGCCGATCGCGGAGCGAATCGAGCGGTTCTGCGCGGAGCGAGCGCGGCGACTGGAGAACATCTCCCCGGCGGCGCGTGCGGCGGCGCTGATGGAGGTGGACTCGCCGACCCTGCGTGAGAGCCGTCACGGTCACGTGTGCCGGGTGCTGGAGGACATCGAGCGCACGTTCGCCGTGGAGCTGAACGCCCTGCCGGACCGCGAGGGTGCCTCCGACGCGGTGGCGGTGGCGACGTCCTGGAACGCGTGGTCGCTGCTGCGCGACGACCTGGGGCGATCCATCGATGCTGCACGTACCGCCATGTGCCACGCCGTCAGCGCGGTGCTGCGCGTCCCCGCCTGAGGGGCCGCTCACCCCCGCTCGGCGAAGACGTAGGCGGGAAGATCCGGGTGACGTGCCACCCTGCGGGCCAGGAGCAGCTGTTCGGCGACCTTGGCGGTGGTCCCTGCGAAGTCGGTCGCGAAGGTCGCCGGGTCGACCCCCGGCATGAAGGCCCGGGTGCACACCGCCGGCGGCACCCGCGCGGGATCGGCCGGTCCGGGGTGGTCCAGCGCGTCCATGGCGAGGGCGTGGGCGACCGGGTCTGCCGTGCCCACCAGGAGGTGCTCGGTCACGTTGACCGGGCAGACGTCCTGCAGGGCGACGTTCGTGATCTCGCCGTCCCCGGTCCGCAGGCTGCTGCTCCCGGTGTCATCGAGGTTGGGCTGGATGAACTCGTCGAGGCGGGTGTAGATGACGGTGTACGAGATGCCCTCGAACGTCTCCTGGTGGGAGTTGACCGCCTGCGTGAACGCGGAGTCGAAGGTCTGCTGGTGCAGGGCCGGTGAGCATCCCACGACCGGCAGGCACATGGCGTCGACGACCACGCCGCCGCGGTTGGAGGGCGCGAAGCCGACGTAGTCGTCGACCATCGCACGCAGGTCGGGCCAGAAGCGCAGTGCGAACCGGGGACTCATGCCACCTTGGCTGTGGCCGAGGACGTCCACCTGTCGGCCCGTCCTCTCATGGATCGTGCGGATGGCGTGGACGACGTACTCCGCGGACACGGCGATGTCGCCCATCCCCTTCGCGGGCACGGTGACGCCGCAGTACGGCCGCTCGAGCTGGTCCATCGCACGGAACCAGTTCCAGCTGAAGTTCTCCTGCGGTGTCATCGTCGTGCCGGCGACGAACAGCGCGACGTCGTGGGGTCCGTCGAGGTCGCCGTGACAGGTCAGTGCTGCATCCAGGTCGTGCTCGGACACGCTGAGCGGGGGCCCTGGTCGGTCAACGGGTGCGTAGGACTCGCTGTCGGCGTGGGCCGGTGTGATGAGCCCCATCAGCAGCGTGGCGGCAAAGGCGGCGATGACGGCGTGGACGGGGATGCGAGACGATGACATGTTGGGCCTCCGGACCGAGATGAGTGCTGGAACCGTAATCCAGATCACAGCCAAATGCAACGCTTTGGCGATCAGTTACATTCTGTTCAGTGAACCGAGGAGCTCCCGTGCCGCAGAAACAGGGGCGAGCCGACGCCGACCAGGCGTTGCGCATCGCCCGACGAACATTCATCCGTGGGGAACGCGTGGAGATGCCGGCACTGGCCGAGAGCGTCGGCGTCAGCCGTGTGACGCTGTTCCGCTGGTTCGGCAACCGCGACGCGTTGCTGGCCACGATCAACTGGACCCTGGCTGAGCCGGTTCTCCTCAGCGCTCGGGAGCGTGCGACCGGTCACGGCGGTGCGCGCGTCGCGGCGGTGATGTCGGAGTTCGCCGCCGTGGTCAATGCGGCTCCGTTCTTCACGGCCTTCCTGCGGCGTGAGCCGGAGCGTGCCCTCAGGGTGCTGACCACCCAGGCGGCCGACTTCCAGGCTCGGGTCATCGGATGGACCAGTGAGCTGCTGCGAGAAGAGGTGGCCGGCGGACACCTCGATCCGCCCCTGCCGATCGACGACCTCGCCTTCCTGCTGGTGCGCATCACGGAGTCCTTCGTCTACACCGACTCCATCACCGGCAACCGCGCTGATAGCGACAAGGTCGATGCGGCGGTCCGTGCACTGCTCAGGTGACGTGTCGCCGCGTTCCGTCCCGCTGCCGACGTCCGACGGGGTGTTTCGGTCTCGCCACCTGATGTCGAGCCTCAGATCTCACGACCGGGCACTCATGTGTCTCACGACCGGGCACTCATGTGCCGCCGTCGGGCGCGAGCGAGCGTGCCTGTGCCGCGGCGTCGAATGGCGCCCGTGGGAAGGCAGCGGGCTCCTCGTCAGGTAGTAGGGCGGTCGGCCCGTAGAGCCAGTCGACGTACGAGTAGTCGTAGGTGTCGCGCGCGAGCAGCACGGCGTTGCGCTCGGCTCGGGCCTGCCCGTCGAGGTGCCACAGCTCTCCCCAAGCGCGTGCGGTGAGGACGACGCGGCGACAGTGCTCGGGACGGACCGCCTCATAAGCCCGTAAGGCCGCGTCCCAGTCGACGCCGGAGCCGTCAGCCGTCCGCTGGGCCGCCTGACGGCGGACGTGCTCGCCGAGCACCCAGCCGTCCTCGATGGCCATGACCGCGCCCTGAGCGAGGTACTGCAGCGGAGCATGCGCGGCGTCTCCGAGCAGGGCCACCCGACCGTGGACCCAGTGCATGATCGGGTCACGGTCGAACATGCGCCACCACCGGTGACGCCACATCAACGGCACGCCTCGACGCACCTGGGGGCAGGTGGCGGCGAAGGCACTGTCGAGCTCGTCGGGGGTCCCCCAGTCCTCCTTGCCGGTGAGAGCGGACGGTGACTCGAAGACCGCTACTTGGTTGAACATCTCCCCACCGCGCAGGGGATACTGCACGAAGTGACAGCGTGGCCCGACGTACACCACGACCTCGGTCTCGGACACGTCGTGGTTGCGGACGTGCTCGAACGGCACCGCGGCACGGTAGGCGACGTACGCCGAGCTCACCGGCTCATCGTCGGCGATTAAGGACCTGGCAACCGAGTGCAGCCCGTCGGCGGCCAGCACGACCTCGGCCTCCTCGGTGGTGCCGTCTACCAGCGTGACCCGGGCACCGTCCTCGGCGTTCTCATAGGCGACGACCTCCCGGTCGTTCAGCAGGTCGACTCCGGCGCCACGGCAGGCTCGCAGCAACGTCGCGTGAAGATCACTGCGGTGGATGACCACGTACGGAAATCCGTAGCGACGCTCGAGGTCACCGAGGTCCAGGCGGGTCAGCTCGTGTCCTTCGAGGGCGTCTCTCATCACCATGCCGTGCGGCTTGACCCCGAGCCCAAGGACCTCCTCGAGGAGGCCGTACTGATCGAGGATCCGGGTGCAGTTGGGCGCGATCTGGAGGCCGGCACCGACCTCACCGAACTCCGCGCAACTCTCCAGTAGGCGCACACGTACGCCCGCACGCGTCAAGGCGAGCGCCGCGCTCAATCCGCCGATGCCGCCACCGACGACCAGTGCGTCGGGGCGTGACTCGGCACGGGATCGGGCCATGGTTTGGCTCCTTCGGGTCGGGGATGGGCGTCTCGGTCAGAGCCAGGACGAAAGCGGGGGAGCCGGTTGACCGGCGGGGGTACGAGCGGTGTGTGGACGCCCGGTCAGGAAGGCGACGATCTCGGCGATCGGTGCCTCGACGACCGTCGGCTCGGCGCGGCCTCGCAGGGCCCAGGCGCTGTCGTCGTCGGTGGGCCGCAGGACGATCGCCGGTCCACCGTCCTCGGCGTTGCGTTTGGCCACGACGTCGTCACCGAGCGCACGCAGGAAGTCCAGGGGGAGATCACGGGTCTCGGCGGCTCCGAGGTCCACGGCATGCACCATGACCTCGCGCGCTCGCATCCAGGGCGTCTCCGACGCGGGGACCGCCCGGCCCTGCGCCGTGACCACCTCGGCGTCCCAGGCCCGTTCGGTCATCTCCGCCATCGCGGAGGCGAGCTGTTCGGCGGTCTCCTCGAACCACATGCGTAGATCTGCGGCCGTGCGACGAGAGCCTTCCTCGATGTCCGTGGACCGCTGCTGTGCAGAGGAGTACATGGGTGTCGGTTCCCCTGTCTGTGCCCAGTGCACGAGACGACCGACGGCCTCGGCGTTGGCGGCCAGATGAGCCACGACGTGGCGGCGTGCCCAGCCGGACAGCGGGGTCGGCTCGTCGAGGTCGGCATCGTCCCAGCGGGCCAACGTCGCACCCACCAGCCTCGCGCCGTGGCCGGACCAGGCGAGGGCGGCGTCCAGGGTGCGGCGCATCAGCTCGCGCTCTCGGCGAGGACGACGTTCTCCAGCAGGCCCAGGCCTTCGACCTCGGCGACGACGGTCTCACCACCGAGGAGATAGTGCTTCGGGTCGCGTGCGTGCCCCACCCCGCCCGGGGTGCCGGTGGCGATGAGATCGCCGGGATTCAACCGGACCATGGTTGAGACGTACTGCACGAGGTCGACGGGGTCGAAGAGCAGGTCCGCGGTGTTGTCGGACTGCATGGTCTCGCCGTCGACGGTGAGGTTCACAGCGAGCCGCGGACGGACGCCGCCGGGAAGCTCCTCGGGAGTGACCAGATAGGGGCCGACCGGTGTAGTGCGGTCCCAGTTCTTGCCCTGGAGCCACTCGCGTGTGCGGAACTGCCAGTCGCGACAGGTGATGTCGTTGAGGACGGTGAATCCGGCGATCGCCTTTTCGGCTTCCGCAGCTGCGGCACGACGTGCCTGCGTGCCGATCACCACGGCGATCTCGACCTCCCAGTCGAACGCCTCGGTCTCGGGGGGTCGGACGATGTCGTCGCGGGCTCCGATGAGCGTGTCGGCAAACTTGGCGAACAGTGTCGGGTGCTCGGGGAGATCGCGCCCCATCTCCTCGATGTGCGTGCGGTAGTTCAGTCCGACGCAGACCACCTTCGTGGGTGCCGTGACGACAGGGGCGAGGTCGGCGCTCGCGAGGGCATGGCGTCGAGCGGATGCGTCCCCAAGGGCCGCGGCCGCGTCCTCTCGCCAGCCCGGTTGCCGCAGGAACGCGCCGACGTCGGTCGCGTTCAGCTCAACCAACGACGTCCCGTCAACGACTGCCGCGCGCGTCGAGGATGCGGTACGGAGTGTCGCGAGCTTCATCGGCTGATCCCTTCGACCTGCACCCGGTCGGCGTGCAGGGCCTCGAAGACGGGCGCGTCGCTGAAGCGGAAGAGGTCAAGCGCTCCGGAGTCCGAGTCGGTGTGCCCGGCCTCGGATCGGATCGACAGGGACTGCCACGACGGGACGACGAACAGATCGCCGCGGCCGACAGTCCACGTGTGACCATCGATCGTGACCGTGCCGGAACCGTCGAAGACCTGGTACACCGAGGAGCCGACCTCGCGGCGCGGCGCGGTCTCGGCTCCCCTGCGCACCCGATGCATCTGCGTGCGCAACGTCGGCAGGACGTCGCCACCGGTGCCCGGGTGGCTGAACTGGACGGCGGCGTGGCCGGGCTCGACGACTCCGGCGAAGCCCTCGGCCTCGAGCTCGAGCTGCTCGGTCAGGGCACGGTCGGTGTGCTCCCATCGGTAGGCCAGCAGCGGGGTGCCGGCAGGGGAGGGCTCGGCGCCCACAGGTCGAAGGCCGGGGTGGCCCCAGAGCCGCTCCGAGCGCGATCGCTCCGGAGTGATGCGCTCGGCCTCGCTGACCTCGTCACGTCCGAACTCGAAGAACTGGGCCTCGGTGGCGTACTGGAACGGGATGTCGAGTCCGTCGATCCACGCCATCGGCTCACTGGTCGCGTTGTGGTGCGCGTGCCAGTTCCAGCCGGCCTGCGGCAGGAAGTCACCGCGGCGCATTGCGACAGGGTCACGCCCGACCACCGTCCACACGCCCTCGCCCTCGACGACGAACCGGAACGCGTGCTGGGTGTGGCGATGCTCCGGGGCATCCTCGCCGGGCAGCAGGTACTGGATCGCGGCCCACAGCGTCGGTGAGGCGAACGGCCGTCCGCCCAAGGAGGGGTTCGCGAGGGCGATGGCCCGCCGCTCGCCCCCGCGCCCGACGGGTACGAGCTCGCCAGCGCGCCGTGCCAACGGGAGCAAGGAGTCCCACCGCCACAGGTGGGGGGCGGCCTTGGACTGAGGGTGTGCTGGCATCAGGTCGCCGATCTCGGTCCAGAGTGGAACCAGGAGCTCCTGCTCGAAGCCACGGTAGAGCTCTGTGAGCTCGGTCGTGGGTCGCGGCTGGTCGGGGGCGTCCTCGGCGACGAGGCGAACTGGCGAGGCGGTCATCAGGTTCCTCCGTGTGGAGTCGTGGTCTCGAGCGCTAGCCTGCCGACGTACTGTGGGAAGGAACAGAAGATTCCTATAGACAGAATGGACTCTCATGGTCCGGGACATGAAGGCGCGACCCGCCTATGCCATCGCGAGCGTTGACCATGCGCTCCACATCGCGACCATGCTCCAGCTCGAGGGACGGCTCACGGTCTCCGAGGCCGCTGACCGCCTCGGCGTCGCCCGATCAACGGCCCACCGTCTGCTGTCGATGCTGGTCTATCGGGACTTCGCGGTGCAGGACGAGGGCCGGACCTACCACGCCGGCCCCGTGCTCGAGCTCGCCACCCACTCGCGGTCGGAGGCTTCTCGGCTGCGAGCGGTCGCGCTGCCTCATCTGCAGGAGCTCATGGAGGTGCTCGGAGAGTCGGTGAACCTCATCGTCCGCGCGAGTGACACCGCGCGCTTCATCGCCTCAGTCGAGTGCGACCGCGTCCTGCGGGTCGGCAGTCGCGAGGGGATGGTCTTCCCGGCCCACCACGTCAGCGGCGGAATGGTCTTGCTCGCGGACCTTCTCGACGAGCAGCTCGAGTCGCTCTACGCTGCCGAACGATATGCCGATCGACGCGAGGAGTGTCCGGACCTGACCTCGCTGCGTCGACGGCTGACCCAGGTTCGCCGGCAGGGGTTCTCGGTCAACGACGGCGGCTCCGAGCGGGGCGTGGTCGCGGTCGGCCGGCCGGTCCGACGCCCGGACCGGTCCGCGGTCGCGGGAGTCTCGGTCTCGCTGCCGAGCGTCCGCTACGACCGCAACACGTTGCCGCGTCTGGTCGCCACGCTCGGACGTACGGCGGAGGCGATCGAGCGCGACTTCGCCTCGGCTCTGGCCCACCCTTCTGCCGACTGAGCGTTCGCGACGCGACGCTGGGCCGCGCCCCGGCAACTTCTGCTCTGGGGAAACTGGTGCCGCCTATTTCTGAAAGCCGCGATGGTGGAGGTCCAGGCGGGCTGTCCCGTGCCGGTCCGCGCCCGCAGCAGAATGGAGAGCCCTATGACCGTCGACTCATCCGTCGCAGACCACCGATCTGGCCGCGCGGTGCGCGCGGAGGAGATCGAACGCATCCTTGACCGGGACTGGGGGCTGCTCATTGGGGGATCCCTCGTGCCGGCCGGCAGCGGGGCGACATTCGACGTCACCGACCCGTTCGCGGGTCGACTCCTCGCCCGAGTGCCGGACGCGACCCCGGAAGACGTCGACCGCGCGGCCGAGGCCGCGGCCGACGCCAGGACGGACTGGGCGCAGGTCCCTGCCCTCGACCGCGCGGAGCTCGTGCGCCGCCTCGCCGACGCGGTCGAGCAGCACGGCGAGGAGCTCGCCCTGCTGGATACCGTCGACACCGGTTCGCCGATCAGCAACGCGCGCTTCGACGTCCAGATCGCACTCGACCAGATGCGCATGTTCGCCGGCTTCGCCCTGGAGATGAAGGGCAGCACGATCCCGGCGAGCCACAACCTCCACCTGAGTGTTCGAGAGCCGGCCGGCGTGACGGCCAAGATCTTCCCGTACAACCATCCGCTGATGTTCGCGTGCCGGATCGCGGCCCCGCTTGTCGCGGGCAACCCCGTGGTGGCCAAGCCCCCCGAGTCGGCGCCGTTGTCCACGTTGCGGCTCGGGGAGATCGCCCGCGACATCTTTCCACCCGGTGTGGTGAACGTGGTCGTCGGCGACGGCCCAGTTGTTCCCGATCGACTGGTTCGGCACCGCGCCGTGCGCCGGATCGGCTTCATCGGCTCCGAGCCGACCGGTCGAGCGATCCAGCGAGCGGCGGCCGAGAGCGGCGTCAAGCAGGTCACCCTCGAGCTCGGCGGCAAGAATGCGATGATCGTCTTCGACGATGCTGACCCGCAGAAGGCGGCGGCCGGAGCCGTGGCCGGCATGAACTTCACCTGGTCGGGCCAGTCGTGCGGCTCGAACTCGCGGCTGCTCGTGCACCGGCCGCTGCACGATGTGCTCGTCGAGCGGATCGTCGAGCTGGTCGAGGCGCGCAGGGTCGGCGACCCGCTCGACGAGCTCTCGGAGCAGGGCACGATGATCAATGAGACCCAGTTCGAGAAGGCGCTCGGCTACATCGACGTCGCCGTCGCCGAGGGCGCCACGATCGTGACCGGCGGTGGCCGCCCGGCCGGTGCGGAGTTCGAGGGGAGGCCGGTGGTCGCGCCCACGGTGCTCGTCGACGTCGACCCGGACTCGCGGATCGCTCGCGAGGAGGTGTTCGGGCCGGTCCTGTCGGTGATCCCCTTCGACACCGAGGACGAGGCCATCGCCATCGCCAACGATGTCGACTACGGCCTCACCGGCAGCGTCTGGACTCGCGATCTCGGCCGGGCGACCCGCGTCGCCCGAGCCATCGAGGCCGGGTTCGTATGGGTGAACGGGTCGTCGGCCCACTTCCCCAACGTGCCCTACGGGGGAGTCAAGGCTTCCGGCGTTGGTGGCAAGGAGGAGTGTCTCGAGGAACTGCTCAGCTACACCGAGGAGAAGGTCATCAACGTCATGTCCTGATCGGCGTGCCTCACAGCGGGAACGACCAGATGTCGTTCTGCAGGTCGTGCTGCGTCGAGGTGATGACGTGGATCGTCTCCGGGGCCAGCAGCTCGGTGAAGCGCATCGAGGGTGCGGAGACCGACAGCGCCGCGATCGCTCGGCTGGTGGAGTCCCGCAGGGGAACAGCGATCGCCGTCACGCCCTTCTCCGTCTGCTGGTTCGTGGTCGCGAACCCGTTGCGCCGACAGGTCTGCAGCTCGCGCAGCAGCGCCGCAAGGGTGGGTTCGGGCAGGGCGTCGCCGACCTCGTGGGCACCCGCGCCCCGGTAGAGGCGGTGCAGCGCCTCGTCGGGGAGGTCGGCCAACAGAGCCTTGCCGCCGGCCGAGGTGCTGGCGGGCAGCACCGCCCCCATCCTCGAGACGATCCGTAGAGTCCGGTTCCCTTCCTGGCTCCAGAGGAAGTGGATCTTGGTGCCGACGCGGACCACGAGGTTCGCGGTCTCGCCGGTGCGGCTCGACAACAGCTCCAGATGGGTGATGGCGGCGTCGCGGAGCTGGCGGGTCCATGACAGGCCGACGGGACCGACGCCGAGCGCCAGCCCGGGCCGGTAGGCCTTGGAGTCGTCCTGCACGGCGAATCCGTGGAAGACCAGCATCGACATGAGTCGGTGGGCCGTCGACTCGGCGACCCCAAGGTCCCGGGCCGCCGTGCGCAGCCGCAGTTCGCCGTGGTCGCGCAGCATCTGGATGAGACGCAGAGCGCGGTCGACCGAGCCGACCATGTACGCCGGGACCTCCCTGGACTCCTGTGGATTCTGCATCTCAGAAGTATGTGGCGTTGCTTTCTGTCATACAACACAGTGAATGACAGAACGTGGCGCACGCCACACTCACCGATGGTCGTCGGGGGACCGCTCGTCGAGCGGAGCCGAGGGCGTCCGGAGTCCGGTCGCCGCCATCGCCCGAGAGCACCCGACCGCGCCCCGGCGCGCCACGACCAAGGACCAGGATTCCCATGCAGACCATCACGCAAGCCGACGCCGGCACCCCGGAGACGGTCGGGGTCCGTTCACGGGCGTCACGCTCGCCCGGTTGGCGGTCGCTCACCTACCGCTACGGCATCGTGGGAGTCTGGGTCCTGGAGATCGCGGTGTTCGCTGTTCTGGTCCCGGATACCTTCCTGACCGCCGCCAACATCACCTCTCTGCTCAGCTCCCAGGCGGCCCTGCTGGTGCTGGCGCTGGCGCTGGTGCCAACGCTGACGACCGGGGAGATCGACCTCTCGATCGCCGGGACAATGACGGTATCGGCCACGATCGCCGCACAGCTGAACGCCGTCGACGGCGTGAACCTGTGGTTGTCGATCCTGGCTGGGCTCTGCGCTGCCGCAGTCGTCGGTCTGGTCAACGCTCTGCTGGCGGTCCGCGTCGGAGTTGAGAGCATCATCGTGACACTCGGCATGGGCACGCTGCTGATCGGCCTCTCGGTCTGGTTCAGCAACTCATTGACGATTAGCGGCGTCTCACCTGAGATCAGCGCGGTGCTGAACAGCCAGCTCCTGCGGGTCAACACCGCGTTCTACCTCGCACTGGCACTCGGGATCGGGATGTGGTTCGTCTACCGCCATACGGTCTTCGGCCGAGCCGCGGTCTTCATCGGTAAGAGTGCCGAGGTCGCGCGGCTCTCCGGCCTGCCGGTGACCCGGATCAAGGTGCTCAGCTTCGTGGCCACGAGTCTGCTCGCCGGACTCGCCGGCGTGATCGTGATCGGGATCGCGGGTGGTCTGCAGCCCACTTCGCTCCAGTCTCTCCTGCTGCCGGCGTTCGCGGCCGCCTTCCTGGGCTCGGCGATCATCGATCCGGGCACGTCCAACCCTCTCGGCACGGTCATCGCAGTCCTCTTCCTGGCCACTGGCATCAGCGGCTTGGTGTTGCTGGGCATGGATACGTGGATCCGCGACGTGTTCTATGGCGCGGCTGTGGTCGTCGCCGTCACCGTCTCTCGGCTCGCGATGGTCGCTTCTCGCAAGGCGGCTGCCCCATGAGCGCGGACCGAGTCCGGATCGACAACAACCCTCAGGAGAAGACCATGTCCCCGACCCGCCTTCGTCAGACCTCCCGCCTGCGAGCCGCGTTCGTGGCACTCGCGTTACCCTCCGCCCTGGTCGGCTGCTCATCCTCGGCCGACTCCGAAGCGGGCAGCGGTGAGGTGTCCGAGGCGGTGAGCGCCAACGTTGCCGAGCACCTCGGAGCACCGAGCACGGAGTACGAGGGCTCTGCCTTCGACGTGAGCGAGCTCGAGGGCGGAACGGTCTGGTGGGTCACTCAGTACGCGGGCAATCCCTTCCTGGCGAGCATCGGCCGCAACCTCGAGCAGGCGCTCCAGAGCGTCGGTGTGGAGATGACGACCTGCGACGGCAAAGGCAACCCGGTCGATGCGAACGCCTGCATCCAGCAAGCCATCTCGCAGGGAGCCGACGCGATCCAGGTCGACGGACCGGAGCCGGCCACCTATGCCGAGACGCTGGGTGATGCCGAGGGTGCCGGCATCCCCGTCCTGTCCGGCGCGGCGGTGGACGCGTCCACGACGGAGCTGTTCCCCGGCCTAGCCGGCCAGACGAGTCAGCCGTTCGCCCTCACAGGTGAGGTGGCGGCCGACTGGATCATCCAGGACTCCGGTGGTCACGCCGACGTCTTGTTCCTCACCACGCCCGACGTCGTCGGCTCGGTGACCGAGCAGGAGGCGTTCGAGGCGCGGCTGGAGGACGAGTGCGCGGACTGCTCCGTTACTGTCAAGGGCGTCACCCTGGCCAACTGGGCCAACGACCTCGGCACCACGACCAGCAGCGAGCTGGTGCGAAACCCTGACATCGGCTACGTGGTGCCGGCCTTCGACCCGATGACCCAGTTCACCAATCCGGCGATCCAGCAGGCTGGCAAGTCCGACGTCAAGGTCGTGACCGTCAACGGAAACCTCCCCTTCCTGCAGGACATGGCACAGGACCCATCGCTGATCCAGGCCATGGTCGGCATCGACCTCGGTGCCCTCGCCTACCTCGAGGCCGATCAGCTGCTCCGCGCCATGGCAGGAGAGCCGACCGTGGAGGGCGCGACTGCTCCGGTGCGGATCTTCGACGACTCGAACATCGGCGACCTGGAGCTTGACGAGGCCTCCGCTGACGACGGCTCATGGTACGCGGGCACCGACGCCTATGCCGAGCTGTTCGAGACGCTGTGGGAGCGGTGAGCACCGTGGCTGCCACCCAGCACCGCGACCCCGCCTCGGGACATGGCCGGCCCGTGATCGAGCTGCGCGACGTCCGCAAGTCCTATGTTGCCGGGACCCCGGTGCTGCAGGGGGTCGACCTGCGGGTGTGGCCGGGCGAGGTGACCGCGTTGGTCGGCGCGAACGGCTCGGGGAAGTCCACTCTGGTCAAAATCCTCAGCGGGTACCACGAGTCGGATGCGGGCTCGCACATCTGTTTCGGCGAGCGGTCGATGAGCGGGCCGGTCGACCCGGCGGCCGCGCGTGCCGCCGGTGTGCGGTTCGTTCATCAGGACGCTCAGATGGTGCCGGGCCTCTCGGTGCTGGAGAACCTGCTCGCCGGCCAGCTCGGATCCCTTCGACACCGGGTGGACTGGAACGGACACCGCGATGCGATGCAGCGGTTCCTGATCGACCACGGGATCGATGTCGATGTGCGCCTCGAGGCCGGCGCGGTGTCGCTGGGGATGGCGGCCAAGATCGCCATCGCCCGGGCGATCGGCACCGACGGGGCGGAGCCGCTGCGGGCACTGATTCTCGATGAGCCGACCGCTGCGCTCGCCCGCGACGAGGCCGACGAGATGCTTTCCTGGGTCCGCGAGCTGGCCTCGGCCCGCCAGGTGGGGGTTCTGTTGATCGGCCATCGACTCGATGAGATCCTGCGGACCGCCGACTCCGTAGCGGTCCTGCGCGACGGTCGGATCGTCGCCCACGACCGGGCTGCAGACCTCACCCACGACGGGCTGGTACGGCACGTGGTCGGCCGCGAGGTCGATGCCTACTATCCCGACCGCGATCCGGCGGTCGAGCGTAGGCCGCTGCTCCAGGTCGACGACCTGAACGGCGGGAGCATCTCGAGCCTGTCCTTCGACGTCGGGGCGGGTGAGCTGCTCGGCGTCACCGGCCTTCCCGGTTCCGGCTTCGAGGAGGTGCCCTACCTCCTGATGGACCCGGAGACCGGAGCCACCGGAAGACTCCGGATGGCCGGCATCGAGCTCGACCCGGCCTCGGCCTCGGTCCGCACCCGTGTGCGGACCGGCATGGCCCTGGTGCCGGCGGACCGGAAGCGCCGAGGCCTCGCGACGTCGGTGCGTGTCACCGGGAACCTCGGCCTGCTCCACCTGAGCCGCTTTCGTTCATGGGGTGGGCTGAGCGGGGCGGCCGAACGGCGGCATGCCACTGCCCTGGTCAGGGACTTCGGGGTCGAGCCGGCCAGCCCCGACGTCGTCGCTGGCAACCTCAGCGGAGGCAACCAGCAGAAGGTCGTCATCGGCAAGTGGATGTCGATGAGGCCGCGGGTCTTGGTGGTGCACGAGCCCACCCAGGCCGTCGATGTCGGCGCGAAGGCCGAGATCTTCCGGCTCGTCGCCGACGCAGCGTCCGAGGGGATGGCAGCGGTGGTCGTGAGTGTCGAGTACGAGGACCTCGCCCACCTCTGCGACCGCGTCCTCGTCATCGGCGGCGGGCGCGTCGTCAGCGAGCTGTCCGGCGACGAGCTGACGCCGGCCGCCGTCACGGCCGCCGCCTTCAGGTCGGGCGCGACGCCGCCCTCCACCCAGTCAACGCTTGCTTCGATCTAGGAACCGAGGAACCACGATGACCACAGTGACCACACCCGACCGCACGACGACCCAAGACCTCTACGTCGGCGTGGACACCGGAGGCACGTTCACCGACATCGTCGTGATGGATGCCGCCGGCGCGATCCACGCCACCAAGGCGCCGACTACTCCGGAGTCCCTCGAGGTGGGCGTCTTCGACGCACTCCAGCTGGTGGCTGAGCATCGCGGCGAGTCGGTACGGGACCTGTTGGCCAAGGTCGCCACCTTCGGTCACGGCACGACCCAGGCGACCAACGCCCTCATCGAACGACGTGGGACACCAACTGGCCTCATCACCACCGAAGGGTTCGGCGACACGCTCCTCATCCAACGCCTGATGGGGTTCACGGCGGGAGTGCCGGTCGAGAGACTCGGCGACTTCAGCGAACGGCGGTACCCCGATCCCCTCGTGCCTCGCAACCTGATCGCCGAGGTGCCTGAACGAATTGACCACGCTGGCAAGGTCATCGTCCCGCTCGACGACGATGCCGTCCGGAGAGCGGTCTCAGACCTGGTCGACGCCGGCATCGACTCGTTCGCGGTCAGCCTGCTGTGGTCGTTCCGGAACCCGGCCCACGAGGTGCGGGTCCGGCAGATCATCGACGAGGTGGCTGGCGCGTCGGCCTACGTGAGTCTCTCCAGCGAGGTCAACCCGGTCCTCGGGGAGTACGAGCGCACCGCGACGACCGTCCTCAACAGCTATCTCGGCCCAGTGGTCGAGCGTTACCTCGAGAGCCTTGAGCGCCGCCTGCGCGACGAAGGCCTCGCGGGCAGGTTCAGTGTGCTCAACAGCATTGGCGGTGTGATGAGTGCGAGGGAGGCATCCCTGCGCGGGGTCCTGCTTCTGGGAAGCGGGCCGACCGGCGGCGTGCTGGGGTCCCATCACCTCGCGACGCAGCTCGGGCACCGCAACATCATCACCTCCGACATGGGCGGCACCAGCTTCGACGTCGGCCTGGTCGTCGACGGCAAGCCGGTCGTCAAGGCCGTCACCGAGGTCGCCAAGTACCACGTCGCCACCCCGATGGTGGACATCGCGGCGATCGGTGCCGGAGGGGGCTCGATCGCCTCGGTCGTCAACGGCACCCTCCGGGTGGGTCCTGCCAGCGCCGGTTCCTATCCCGGTCCGGTCTGCTACGGCCGCGGCGGCAGCGAGGTCACCGTCACCGACGCCGACGTCGCGCTCGGGGTGATCGACCCCGACAACTTCCTCGGGGGACGCATGGCCATCGACAAATCGGCTGCCGAGGGGGCGATTCGCACCCAGATCGCGGAACCACTGGGCATGAGTGTGGTTGAGGCCGCGGCGGGCATCCGCGAGATCGTCGACGCCAGGATGGCCGACACGCTCCGCGAGCTCACCGTCGGTCGCGGTCACGATCCACGCGACTTCGACCTCTACGCCTACGGCGGGGCCGGCCCGATGCACTGCGCCGGCTTCGGTGCCGAGCTCGGCGTCAAGTCCATCGTCGTCCCGGCCACCTCCATGGCGCACTCGGCCTACGGTGCGCTCAGCGCTGACATCCACCACGGGGCCGAACGATCGGAGTCGATCAGGAGCGCACGTGCGAGCGAGGAGCCCTGGGAGGAGTTCGATCGCGAGCACATCGCGGCCATTTTCAAGGACCTCGAGCACGAGGTTCTCCAGAGGCTGAAGGCCGACGACGTCGCCGATGTCGACATCGAGATCGACCGCTCGATCGACATGCGCTATCGCAGCCAGACCCACGAGCTGATCATTCCGGTGTCCGGCGACCTCGGTGACGTGGCAGCCATGCGGGACCTCGTGCTGCTGTTCGAGCGGACCTACGAGGAGACCTACGGCAAGGGTTCGGGCTTTCGCGAGGCCGGCATCGAGCTCACGACCTTCCGGGTCGCGGGCATCGGCCGCACCGTGAAGCCGTCGTTCAGCCGGTTCCTGCCCGCGCCGCGGGCCGAACGACCCAGCCGGCAGGTCTTCGACGTGCAAGCCTCCGCATGGCTGGATGCCGAGGTCGCCGACTGGACGGAAATGGTCCCGGGCGAGCGTCTCGCGGGGCCGGTCGTCATCGAGCACCCCACCACGACGGTCTACGTCGCCAGTCAGCAGGGCGTTCACATCGACCAGATCGGCAATCTGCTGATCACCCCCGATCTTGAGACCACCATTCGCACGAGCGCAGGAGTCACCTCATGAGCCTTACCGCCAACCGTCCGAGCGCGAGCCTGTCAGGGCCGCCGGCCCAGCTGGACCCGATCAGCTTCGAGGTGATCCGCAACAAGCTCTCCGCGATCACCGAGGAACAGGCCACCACTCTCAAGAATGTCTCCGGCTCGCCCGTGGTGACCGAGGCGACCGACTTCAACGTCGGGATCTATCTCGGCGATGGCGCCGTGGTGACGATGGGACCGCAGGTCCTGTTCCACTCCGGCTCGATGGCCAGCGTCGTGCGCAACATCATCGCGGACTGTGAGGACAACCCGGGAATCCGCGAGGGCGACATGTTCGTCCTCAACGACCCTTACAAGGGCGCGCTCCACCAGATGGACGTCACGTTCATCGCACCCGTCTTCGTCGACGGGCGGCGAGTGGCCTGGGTGGGTGCTTGTGCCCATCAGATCGACGTCGGCGGGATGAACTTCGGCAGCTGGAGCCTGGCCGCGCGCGGCATCCAGGAGGAGGCCATGCTGCTACCGGGGATCAAGCTCGTCGAGCAGGGCGAGGTTCGCTCCGACCTCTGGTCGATGCTGATGGGCATGACCCGGATGCCCACCACGGTGGGCCTGGACTTCAAGGCCATGATCGCGGCCAACAACGTCGCCGTCGGCCGCCTGCGGGAGCTCTTCGGCCGTTACGGCCTCGAGACGGTTCTGCAGGTCATGGAACACGAGCTCGAGCACTCCGAACAGGAGATGCGCCAAGCTCTGAGGGCGCTGCCCGACGGCGTCTTCCGTGCGGTGGACTGGATCGAGCACGACGGCCACCACAACACTCTCTATGAGTTCCGGCTCACGGTGACTAAGACGGGCGATGAGCTCGAGCTTGACTTCACGGGAACGTCGCGACAGGCACCGGGTTTCATCAACTGCACCCACTCCGGCCTGGTCGCCGGGGTCTTCACGGCTCTCCTCCCGACCCTTGCGCCGACCCTGCGATGGAACGAGGGACTCCTGCGCGCGGTGACGATCACGGCGCCTGACGGCATCGTCGCCAACTCGTCGTGGCCGGCGCCGGTCTCCAGCGCCACGGTATCCGCGGTGTGGGTCGTCACGAACGTGGCCTTCAGTGCACTGTCCCGGCTCATCTCCACCGCGCCCGACACGGCGCGGCACGCGGCCGGCGTGACCAAGGGATCGATGACCGTCATGGTGCTCAACGGTCTCTATCCTGACGGAGATCCGTACGGCACCTTCCTGCTCGACTCCACCGCGGGCGGGGGCGGTGCGTACCAGGACCATGACGGGCTCACCGCGTCCGGAGATTTTTGCGTCCCACGACCGGCCATCGCGAACGTCGAGTCCCACGAGGCGGATGGCCAGATCATGTTCCTCTACCGCGGGATCGTGCCCGACTCGGCCGGTCCGGGGCGCCAGAGAGGAGGCGCGACGGTCGGGCTCGCGCTCACTCCGCACGGCGCCGACGAGCTCTCGGCCATGCTGGTCGGCCACGGCGTGGAGGTGCCCAACAGCGTCGGAATATTCGGTGGTCTGGAAGGCTCTTGCAACCGCAACGAGCTGCTCCCCGGCATCGACGGCGTATCGCCCGTCGGACGAATCCGATCCGCGCGGGACCATGCTGCTTGGCCTGGAGGCCACGAGGTGATGGGTGCCAAGCCGGGATTCTTCACCTTGCGTCGCGGCGACGCGGTCGCCTACAGCTTCCAGGGTGGCGGAGGCTACGGTGACCCGACGGACCGCGACCCGGTCGCGGTCGCCCACGACGTCCAGACACGGCAGGTCAGCCGGGAGGCGGCCGTCGCGGTCTACGGCGTCCTGCTGCTGGAGGACGGCACCGTCGACAAGGTCGCCACCTCCGCCCGCCGTGCCGAGATCCGTACGGAGCGTGCCGGGAGCCCGGTGTCCGCGACCGCCGCGACCTCGGTCCCGCGCAGCGGGGAGCGGCGGCTCACTCCGGACCTCGCCGTCGATGCTGACGGTCACGTGCTCTGCTCGTGCGGACACGACCTCGGGGTGGGCCCGGACTGGAAGGGCTCCACGCGCCGGCGCGTGGTCGAGCCCTCCGCGCACGGTCCGATGATCCGGCTGCATGCCGACCTCGAGCTCCGTGAGTACGCCTGCCCTGCCTGCGGGCGCCTGCTGGAGTCCGCGGTCTCGCGCATCGGCGCGGCCGACCTGATCACCTCAGAGCTCCGATGACCGGGGGAACGCCCGTGTTCCCGCGGTTCACGGTACCGACGCAGGTCATCACCGGAGTCGGCTGCCTGCGCCAGCTCGAGGGGATCATCGCGGAGTTCGGCAGCCCGGAGGTGGCGGTAGTCGCCGACGTCGCGCTCGACGACGCGGGCGTGCTGGGTCGGGTGATCGGTGACGCCATGACCTGGAGAGTCGCCGGTCTCAGCCTCATCCAGGCCGATCCGGGCGTCGAGGTGGTCGAGCAGGCCGTCGACGATGCCCGAGCGGCCGGGGCGACCTGTGTGCTGGCCGTGGGCGGCGGCAGCGCCCTCGGCGTAGGCAAGGCGGTCGGCATCCGACTGACCAATGACCAGCAGATCGATGCCTACGAGGGTCGAGACCGGGTGACCCGCAGGCCCGCGCCGACCATCGCGGTTCCGACCACGGCAGGCAGCGGCAGCGAGGTCTCCAATGCCCTCGTCCTGCACGAGAAGAGTCGGGATAACGAGATCGTGGTGCGCGGCCAAGGCTGCGAACCCCGGGTCGCTGTCCTCGATGCCACGGTCCTGCGCACCCTCCCCCGACAGCCGCTGGTCTATTCCGCGCTCGATGCCTTGTCCCATGCCATGGAGGCGCTGTGGGCGCGTGGAGCGAGCTACTTCACCACGTCGGTAGCGATCACCGCCGCCCGGTCCATCATCGACCGGCTGCCGACCGCCGCGGCAGGAGCCGACGGGGGGTTGAACGCATCGGGCGCCAACGACGCCGCCCTCCAGGAACTGCTGGAGGCCAGCTCCGCCGCCAACATGGCCTGCGGCAACAGTGCGCTCGCTCTCGTGCACGCGCTCTCGTCCTCACCGGCCGTCCGAGTTCCCCACGGGTTGCAGAACGCGGTCCTGCTTCCCCACGTGGCGCGGTTCAACGAGTCGTACCTCGGCGTGGAGGCCGCGGCGTTACTGCCCCGCATCGACGCGCTGTACGCCGAGCTCTCCCTGGTGCCGTCGTTCGAATCGATCGGCTATGGGGCCGTCGACGGGCGACGCATGATCGAGGCGAGCTTGCACAATCCGTTCCGTTCCAACAACAGACGAGCCCCGAGCGACGAGGATCTCGCCGGGATCCTCCTGCGTGCCGGAGCCACTTTCACCTCAAGGAGATCCGATGACCGTCGCTGACCAGACCGCATCGTTGGCCCGGGCCAACCGCATCCTTGTCACCGAGGGGGTTCTCGACGCCTTCGGACACGTCAGCGTCCGGGTGACCGACGACCCCGATCGGTTCCTGCTGGCTCGCAACATGGCCCCGGCATCCGTCACAGCCGACGACGTGATGGAGTTCGATCTCGATGGTCGTTCCGAGGACGAGCGGCGTCCCTATCTGGAGCGGTTCATCCACAGCGAGATCTACCGTGCCCGGCCCGACGTGATGGCTGTGGTGCACAGCCATTCCCCGTCGGTGATCCCGTTCGGCGTCTGCGACGTGGAGCTGCGCCCCGTCTTTCACATGGCAGGCTTCCTCGCCGACGGTGTCCGCCGGTTCGAGATTCGCGACGAGGTCGGTGAAGGGTCCGACCTCCTGGTCCGTAATGGTGCGCTCGGAGCAGCGCTCGCCAGGACGCTGGCTGACGCACCTGTGGCCCTGATGAGGGGGCACGGGTCCGTGGCAGTCGCCGGCTCCCTCGAGCTTGCGGTCTACCGCGCGATCTACACCGAGAAGAACGCCGCGATCCAATGCCAGGCCCAGGCGATGGGTACTGTCGAGTACCTAACCGTCGGGGAGGGGCGGGCTGCCGCAGCCACGAACGCCGGGCAGGTGGCGCGCGCCTGGGACCTGTGGAGCCGGGCGGCGGCCGAAGGACCGTAGCGCGAGCGGTTCCTCACACCAGAAAGGCGTGGCGTCGCACGCCGGTCACCGACGACAGTGTGACCTGCGTCCGGCCGACCGGCACCTGCCCGGCTGACGCGCTGAACCATCACGGACCGGGAGGTCGTCATGAGCCGAGCTGGACTGCAGGGCAAGGTCGTCGCCGTCACCGGCGCCGGCCAGGGGATCGGTGCTGCCTACGTCCGGCGGTTCGTCGCGGATGGCTGCCACGTCGTGGCCGCCGACCTCAACGGTGCGGCGGCGCAGGAGGTGGCCGCGACGACATCGGGTCCCGGAACAGTCGAGGCGTTCGAGTTCGATGTCGCCGACGCTTCATCGTGCCGGGGAATCGCACGGCACGTCGACTCGTCCCACGGCAGGCTGGACGGACTCGTCAACAATGCCGCGATCTTCTCGACGATCGCGATGAAGCCCTTCTGGGAGATTCCTGAGCTCGAGTGGGATCGGCTCATGGCGGTGAACCTGAAGGGACCGTGGCTGCTGGTCAGCGCCGTGCTCGACCTGTTGCGCGCCGCGCCGACGGCCAGCGTGGTGAACGTCGGCTCGGACGCTGTGCAGATGGGCCGGTCCGGGTACCTGCACTACGTCGCCAGCAAGGGCGGCGTCCACGGCATGACGTTCTCGATGGCCCGCGAGCTCGGCGAGTTCGGCATCCGGGTGAACACGCTGTCTCCGGGGCCGGTGTATACCGAGGTCGATCGAGGGACCGTGAGTCCGGAGCAGAAGCAGGCCATGCTGGCGGCGCAGGCACTGGACCGTCCGGCGGGCCCTGATGACATGACGGCGCTGGCGGCGTTCCTGATTTCGGACGAGAGTGCCTACGTCACAGGTCAGACGTACTCGGTGAACGGGGGGTTGGTGCATCGATGAGCATCCGGCGAGAGTCCTTGCACACTCGGTTACCCCCGTGCGGACGCGTCTGCAGCTGAGGCGTCCGGGGATGCCTGTTGGGTCGCGCGGATGAGCTCGTAGACGTGCGTCCGTAGCGCTGCGAACCGCGCATCCGAGCGAGTTGTCACCTGGTCGCGCTCGATGGGCAAGTCGATCGCTACGTCCTCCATGAGGACTGTGGGACGGCGTGACAGCACCAGGACCCGTTCGCCCAGGTAGACGGCTTCGTCGATGTCGTGGGTCACGAACAGCACCGTGACTCCGAGCCGTGACCACAGCGACCTCACCAGGTCCTCGAGGTCGGCACGCGTCTGGGCGTCGACCGCCGCGAACGGCTCGTCCATCACGAGAACCTGTGGCTCGTAGGCCACCGCACGTGCGATTGCGACCCGCTGCTGCATGCCTCCAGAGAGCTGCCAGGGATGGGCGTCGCGGGAATCGCCAAGACCGACGGCGTCAAGAGATTCCGTCACTAGCCGACGGCGCACTGCACGGGTGACACCTTTCTCCCGGAGTGGGAGCTCGACGTTCTTCTCTACGGTCAGCCAGGGGAAGAGACTCCGTCCGTACTCCTGGAAGACGATGCCGAGACCCTCGGGGGGCCCGGTGACCTTGCGACCCGCGATGCGGACGACTCCACCGGTGGGTGCCAGCAGACCGGAGATGCACTTCAGAAGTGTGGTCTTGCCTGCCCCAGATGGGCCGACGATGCACAGCAGCTCTCCAGTCCTCGCGGCGAATGAGAGATCGGCGATGGCCCGTACCGCGTCCGGGCCGCTTCCGTACGTCTTCTGCAGGCTCTCGACCTGCAACGACGCGGTCCCTGTGGTGTTGCTAGTCCTTGTGGTCACGTCAGCCTCCTCGTTGGATGTCCTTCAACCCGCGGTGCCACGCCAGTGCGCGGCGCTCCACGAGCTGGAAGAGCAGGGACAGGGTGATGCCGATAACGCCGAGCAGGATGATTCCGGTCCACATCTCGACCAGGGCGTACGTCCGTTGGAACTGGATCACGGCGAAGCCCACGCCATTGCTGGCGGCGAACATCTCGCTGATGACCATGAGGATGATCCCGATTGAGAGGGCCTGCCGCGCCCCAGCCGCGATCTGGGGTGACGTCCCCGGCAGGACCAGTCGCGTCAGGCGGGTCCACCACCGCAGGCGGTAGCAGGAGGCGGTGTCTCTCAGGACGTCGTCCAGACCCCGAACCCCCTCGACCGTGTTGAGCAGGATGGGCCAGATGCAACCCAGCCCGATCACGACGACCTTCATTGTGTCCCCGATTCCGAGGAACAGCATGAGAACCGGAATGAGGACGGCGGGGGGTGTGGCTCGGGCCAGCTCCAGGAGCGGTTCCACCGCGGACCTGACGAGCGGATGCGCGCCGATGACGACACCCGCAGCGACGCCGAGGAGCAATGCGGCGACGTATCCGGCGAGGAGGCGGGCGAGGCTGGGCAGGACGTCATCGGTCAGTCGGCCGTCGAACCAGGTCGCTGGAACCTCAGCCAATATGGTGGACAACGGCGGGAAGAAGAAGCTGTCGGCGGCTGCCGAGGCGTACCACCAGAGCGCGATCAGGCCTGCTGGCACCACGAGGACCTGGAGCGCACGAACCACGACACCAGTCATCGCGGGACCTCCCCGCGAACCGACGAGTGCCAGCGAAGGAGCCGACGCTCCACCCGCCGAGTGCCAGTGTTGACTAGCACTCCGAAGACGCTGGCCGTCAAGACCAGCGCATACATCTGCTCGGCGGCACCCGAGGCCTGGGCGATGGCGATCTGTTGTCCGATACCCGGAGACCCGATGATCAGCTCACCTGTGACCTCGATGATGAGCGCCACCGACGCAGCGAGGCGGAATCCGGTGATCGCGTAGGGCAGTGTGGTCGGCCACAGGACGGTCGTCACGTGTGTCCGTAGACGGAACCGGAAGCACTGAGCGGTCTGGCGGGCAACTGGGTCGACGTCACCGACGCCGTACATGACCTGGACCATGACCTGCCAGAAGCTGGCGTAGACCACCAGCATCGTGGTCGCGGCCATGTCCGTGCCGAACATCAGCACGGCCAAGGGGATCAAAGCGACAGACGGGATCGGCCGCAGGAACTCCACCGTCGAGGTGCCGAGGCGTCGGCCCAGCGGTGTGGACCCCACTATGGTGCCGCCGGCGATGCCGGCGACTGTCGCGATGACCAGCCCCGCGGCCCAGCCGACGACAGTCGATCGCACGGCGTCCCAGTAGGCAGCTTCGACGAGATAGCCCATCCAGGTCGACAGCACGTCACTGAGAGCGGGCAAATGACGTGGATCGACCAGGCCGGTTCGCGATGCCGCCTCCCACATCGCGGCCGTAAGAAGCAGACCGATGCTGCCCAGTGCACCCTGTCGCGTCCTCGAGATGAGCCCGGAC
Source organism: Aeromicrobium sp. CTD01-1L150 (assembly GCF_041951745.1). Lineage (GTDB taxonomy): Bacteria > Actinomycetota > Actinomycetes > Propionibacteriales > Nocardioidaceae > Aeromicrobium. The sequence goes on along the minus strand of NZ_CP169555.1, from coordinate 4,010,455 downwards.
CCTGAGGAACGGGCGCGTGCGTGCGTTCGTTCGCTCATCTCGGTCGGCGATGGGTCGACGAGCACAGTCATCAGAGTGCGGGCAGCAGCGCCGAGAGATCGGGTGCACGATCGACCGACCCGTCGGTGAGGACCTGCTCGGCCAGTGCCTCATACCCAGTCCGGTCCACCTCGCTGGTCCACCGGGAGAAGGTCATTTGTGCGATCTGCTCTGGACTGAGCTCAGTGAACGTGCCCAGGATGCTCTTGATCTCATCGGGGTTCTCGGCGGCGTACTCAAGCGACCGGCGGGTGGCCGCGACGAAGGACTCGACAAGCTCAGCATCGTCGTCCATGACCTGCTGAGAGGTGTAGAGAGAGGTGATGGGCATCTGATCGGCGGTCTCGACGTAGTTCCACACGACAGCGCGGCCGTCAGATCGAAGCCATGAGGACAGGAACGGCTCGACCAGGAACGCTGCGTCGACGTTTCCCGCCTCGAGTGCGGCGGTCATCTCGGGGAACGGCACCTCGACGAAGTCGACCGTGCCGTCGTCGCCTCCGGCGTTCTGGACCGAGCGGCGGATCGTTGGGTCGCCGATGCTGTTGAGCGTCGGCACGGCGACGCTGGCACCGGGTAGGTCGCCCGCGTCCTGAATCGTGCTGTCGGCGGTGGTGACCACTGCGCCGACGTCGTTGGACTCTTCGCCGGTCGACGCGGCGCTCGTGAGGAGGATTCGAGGTGCCAGCCCTTGGTCGGCTGCGACGTACAGAGTGTTGGGATTCGCGGAGGAGAACTGGACCTTGCCACTCATGACCGCTGGCAGCGCCGCGGCTCCTCCCTGGTTGGGCTGGATTGTCACATCGAGCCCTTCATCCGCGTAGAACCCTTGCTCTACGCCGAGCCAGTACGGAGCCAGGTCCGCGATGGGCGTCAGCGAGACGGTGACCTGGTTCTCGCTCGCCCCGTCGGGTCCACCGCAGGCCGCCAGCGCGGTCATCGTGAACGCCGCCGCCGCGCCCACGGCTCGACTCACCCGCTGTCTTCCCGCGTGACCTGCCATCGTCTGCTCCTCGCTGATCGTGGATGAATGGCTGGAACTCTAGGGGCGGTTGCCGAGACCGAGGTCACAATTCTGTTGAGCAGAAGGGGCGTTCCCAAGGAGCCGTGGAGGGCCGGCACCGACGAAGTCGTCGCCGCCGCCGATGCGCAGGAGAACGGCGGATAGAGTGACCAGAGTGATCGACGCCCGGCTGCTCCGAGAAGATCCTGAGTCCCTGCGCGAGGCACAGCGACGCCGGGGGGAGTCACCCGACGTCATCGACGAGCTCGTGGCCGCCGACGAGCGCCGGCGCAGCGCCATCGCGACGTTCGAGCGCGTGCGCTCGGAGCAGAAGAGCATCGGCAAGCTCATTGCCCAGGCCCAGGGGGATGAGAAGCAGGAGCTGTTGGCGCGGACCAAGGACCTCAGCACCCAGGTCAAGGCCGCCGAGGCCGACCAGGTCGAGGCCGCTGCCCGGTTCGAGGAGCTGCTGCGCACGCTCGCGAACCCCGCATCTGCGCAGGCTCCGCAGGGTGGCGAGGACGACTTCGCCGTGCTGGAGACCGTCGGGACCCCCCGTGACTTCGCGGCCGAGGGATTCGAGCCCCGCGACCATGTCGAGCTCGGCCGGATGCTCGCAGCCATCGACCTCGAGCGCGGGGCCAAGGTCAGCGGCTCGCGCTTCTACTTCCTCACGGGTGTCGGCGCGCAGCTCGAACTCGCGCTCACCCAGCTCGCCATGGGCCGGGCGACCGGGTGGGGCTTCACGCCGATGATCCCGCCCGCGCTGGTCAAGCCCGAGGCGATGGAGGGCACCGGATTCCTCGGCCAGGCGGCCGACGACGTCTACCACCTGGAGCGCGACGACCTGTACCTCGTCGGCACGTCGGAGGTGCCGCTCGCGGCCTACCACTCAGGCGAGATCCTGGACGGCGACCTGCCGCGACGCTACGTCGGCTTCAGCCCCAGCTTCCGCCGCGAGGCCGGCTCGCACGGCAAGGACACCCGCGGGATCTTCCGGGTCCACTGGTTCGACAAGGCCGAGCTGTTCGTCTACACCACGCTCGAGGAGTCGTGGGCCGAGCACCAGCGCCTGCTGGCGTGGGAGCGCGAGTGGCTGGACCTGCTGGAGCTGCCATACCGCGTGATCGACGTCGCCGCGGGCGACCTCGGCCTCTCGGCGGTCCGCAAGTTCGACTGCGAGACCTGGTTGCCGTCCCAGCAGCGCTACCGGGAGATCTCCTCAGCCTCCAACTGCACCCAGTTCCAGGCGCGTCGCCTCGACGTCCGGCACCGCACGTCGGATCCCGACGGTTCGGGAGGCACCGAGCACGTCGCCACCCTCAACGGCACGCTGTGCGCCATGACGCGCACGATCATCGCGCTGTTGGAGAACGGACAGCAGGCCGACGGGTCGGTCCGCCTCCCGGCGGTGCTGCACCCGTTCCTGGGCGAGGTGCTGGAGCCGGTCGCATGAGCGAGCCCTCTCCCAAGCACTTCGCTGCGTACCCCCAGGGAGGTACGCCCAGCGAGCGAGCTTTCAGTACGTCTCGTGCGGTCACCTCCCTACGCTTGTTCCTCGTGAGGACGTGACTGCATGAGCGAATCGAACGGCTGGCGACCGCGACTGGCTGCGCTCGACGTCGACGGCACACTCGTCGACTGGGACAACCAGATGACCGGCGCCGTGCGCGAGACGGTGCGGGCGCTCGCCGACGCGGGCATCGAGGTGGTCATCTCCACCGGACGCGCCATCCCCGGTGTCATGGACGCCGCGGACAAGCTGGGCCTCGACGAGGGTATAGCGGTGGCCAGCAATGGCGCCGTCGTGCACACCTACCGGCCGGCCGACGTCGTGCACACGGTCACCTTCGATGCGTCGGAGGCGGTCCGCCGGGTCCTGGAGCACGTGCCCGACGCCCTGGTCGCGGTGGAGGAGGTCGGCATCGGATACCGCGTCAACGGCCCCTTCCCCGAGTGGGAGATCAGCGGCAACGTCACCATCGAGGACGTCGAGTCACTCGTCGCCGAGCCGGTCACCCGCGTCATCATCCGCGCGCCCGACCACGCGGCCGAGGAGTTCGGCGAGCTGGTGCACGGGCTGGGCCTCGCCGAGGTCAACTACAACATCGGCTACACGGCATGGCTCGACATCGCACCCGAAGGCGTCTCCAAGGCATCGGGCCTGGAGGTCGTCTGCTCACGGCTGGGCATCGATCGCGCCGATGTCGTCGCGCTGGGCGACGGCATGAACGACTACGAGATGCTGCAGTGGGCCGGCCGTGGGGTGGCGATGGGTCAGGCATCCGACGAGCTCAAGGCCGTGTCCGACCACGTGACTGGCACCGTCCTCGACGACGGCCTGGTCACCGAGCTGCAGCGCTGGCTCTAGGACCTCGGCGTCTGCGAAGTACCCAACTGAGAGAGGCGCCATGTCCCAACGCATCCTCCACGTCGTCACCAACGTCGGCCACTACGACGACGCCGACCATCGGACCGGCCTGTGGCTGTCCGAGCTCAGCCACGCCTGGCACGTGTTCGAGGAGCGCGGCTTCCAGCAGAGCCTCGTCAGCCCGGCAGGCGGCGCCGTGCCGCTGGAGCCGCGCTCGCTGAAGTTCCCGAACTACGACAAGACCGCCAAGGCCTGGCGCGCTGACCCCGAGCGCATGGCCCTGCTGGAGGACACCGCCGGTCCCGACGAGATCGACTCGGCGGACTTCGACGCCATCTACTTCACCGGCGGCCACGCCGTCATGTACGACTTCCCCGACAGCGAGGGGCTGCAGCGCATCACTCGGGAGATCTTCGAGCGGGGCGACGTCGTCGCCGCGGTGTGCCACGGATACTGCGGCCTGCTGAACACCACGTTGTCGGACGGTTCGTACCTGATCGAGGGACGGAGGATGACGGGCTTCGCCTGGGCCGAGGAGGTCCTTGCCCGCGTCGACAAGCTGGTACCGTACAACGCCGAGGAGCGGGCCAAGGAGCGCGGGGCACTCTATGGGAAGGCGAAGCTGCCGTTCGTCTCCCACGTCGTCGTTGACGGCAATCTCGTCACCGGGCAGAACCCGGGATCGGCGAAGGAGACGGCCGAGAAGGTCGCCGCTCTGCTCTGAGGCGCCCTCGCCCTCTCGCCGAACATCGGGACCGACGGCACGGGCGACCCTGGGCCGGCACGGAGCGCCTCTGGGCCGGGACCGTGCGGCGGGCCGACCCGAGTGGGCCCGGACAGCCCGGCGCCGGAGCCCGGAGCGGGACCGATGCTCGAGCTCGGTGGCCACGGCGTCCGTGTCGTCCGGCCTCAGGCGAACTGACTGGTCTCCAGGGCGTCGAAGGCGTCGAGGACCTCATCGACCGTCGGGGTGCGACGATCGACGGCCGGTGCTGCGGCGGCCTCCTGCTGCGCCTGCTCGCGGGCGCGACGCAGGTGCCGTTTGACCGTCGACGTCGAGCAGCCGAGCCGTTCGGCGAGCTGGTGGCAGGTGTCCTTGGGGTAGGACTGGCGTACCGCCATGACCGACTCGTGGCTGACCGGCCCGCCACCGAGCCGCGCAGTGCCGTAGGGGGCGAACGTCGCCTGTGAGACCTCGATACCCAGCCGCCGCCGGATGGAGGCGCGGTCGGCCTCGGTGGTGCAGGCCACGAAGCCAGACACGTCCACCTCGACGACGGCGCGGTACAGGCAGTCCACGAGCATCGGGCAGCCGGCACAACTGCGGTGCGCCACCGCAAGCCGCTCGGACACGACCGCCAAGGGTTCGTCGGCCGCGGCTGACAGCGCCGCCACCTCCTCGAACAGCTCGGGCTCGTGGGCGCACGGTGGAACGGGCGTCTCGATCGCGATCGTCATGGGCTCCCTCCCGGTACGGTCACGTGTCCCGTCACTCTAGAGGTACATTCCCCCAGTTGTTCGCTGTTCCGGCGAAGTAGTCGAATCGTCACCTTCGCCGCCCTCGGACGCCGGGAGCGCGAGCCGCATGTTCTGGAACTGGGCCTGTGCCTGCACCTGTTGCGCGTAGAGCGCCGCCTGGATGCCGTGGAAGAGACCCTCGAGCCACCCGACGAGCTGGGCCTGGGCGATCCGCAGCTCGGCGTCGGTCGGGGACTCGGCATCGAACGGCAGGCTGAGGCGTTGCAGCTCCTCGACGAGCTCCGGCGCGAGGCCGTCCTCGAGCTCGGCGATCGACTGCTCGTGGATCTCGCGGAGTCGAGCCCGGCTGGCCTCGTCGAGAGGCGCGGACTTCACCTCCTCCAGGAGCTGGCGGATCATCCCGCCGATGCGCATGACCTTGGCGGGCTGCTCGACGAGGTCGGACAGCTGGCCGCCGCGCCCCGGGGCCTGTCCCGGTACGGGGTTGCCGTCGGAGCCGATCAGGGCGCCTGCCTGGGGGTCGGAGTGGGGATCGGGGGTCACCGGAGGACGTTCTGTCATGCCGTCCAGAGTAGGCAGTGGTGGTCAGTTCTCGCGAGCTGTCCGGGGGCCAGCCGCGGCTGGCCAAGAAGAGGAATGCCTGGAAATGGCCCGGTGGGATGGTCTGCAGCCGGACCTAAGGTGTGGATGATGAGTGTTCACGCGTTCGTAGACGAAACCAAGGTCGGCCATCTGATGGTCGTGGCCACGGTGGTCTCTCCGGGCGATCTTCAGCTTTGTCGCCGTGCGCTGAAGGATCTGAGGATGAAGGGCCAGCGCAGGATTCACTTCACCAAGGAGTCGGACCCACGCCGACGAAAGATCATCGACGCGATGTGTGAGCTACCAGTGGTCGTTGATATCTATGTTGCCGACTCCGCTCGTGATCGGCATGATGCGCGTCCGGCTGCACTTCGACGTTTGACGCTCGACTTGCTCGAGGCTCGCGCTCAATGGTTGGTGATCGAGCAGGATGACTCCGTGGTGGACGCCGATCGCCGGGTGATCTTCGAGGCGTTGGGGACCCACCGGGCGGAACTGCAGTACGCGCATGCTCGACCGGGGTCGGAGCCGCTGCTGTGGGTCTCCGACGCTGTGGGCTGGTGCCGACAGCGGGGTGCGCCATGGAAGGAGCGGGCCGACCGTATCGTGCGTGCTTCGCATCAGGTCTGAGACGCGCGAAACCCGGCTCACCAACCGTCCGGAAGGCTGCCGGGCTCACTTCGACGGCGCTAATGCACCGCGCAGTTGCAGTGTAGTGCGGTATCGGGGGCTGGGCAACCGCAGGGACTGCACACAGTGGGGGGTAGTCGGCTTCTCAAGCGTAGTTGCCGGAGACGTCGGCCCGGGTCGCGGCCATGGACCGCCGTCCCGACGAGAGTCTCCTCACACACTGGGCGCAGCAACCTGCGTCGGTTGAAAACTGCGAGGCCGCCTGGTGACGTGGTGAGGATGTCCACTCGTGCACGAGACCACCGTCTCGACGTCGTCAAGGGCGTGCTGATCGCCGGTGTCGTCGTCGGCCACTTCCTGGAGACCTCCGGCGGCGCACCGCCCGACGGGCTCTACTCCGGCTGGTACCAGGAGCCGCAGCGCAGCATGCTGACCTTCCTCTACCTGTTCCACATGCCGCTGTTCGTGCTGCTCGCCGGCATCACCGCACGGGCCCGCTCGATGGCGCACCGCATCGTGCAGATGGTGGCGCTCTACCTGATCCTGCAGGTCGCCTACGTGTTGGCCCGCGGCCACGAGCTGGGCCTCGAGGCGTTGGTACACCCGGTCTACGGCCTCTGGTTCCTGCTGGCGATGGGTTGGTGGATCGCCTCGCTGCCGCTCGTGCAGCGCCTCGGTCCCGCAGCGCTCCCGCTGGCCACGGCCGCCTCGGTGGCGGCGGTCGCGGTGCCCTTTGCCGACGGTGACGTCCTCGCGTGGTCCCGGGCGGTCTGCTACTGGCCCTTCTTCGTCGCCGGCCACCTGTACGGCGCCCGCATGCTGCGACGTTCGGCCGAGCTGCCGACGGCGGCGATGCTGCCGGCCGTGACCGTGCTGGTGGGCATCACGGGACTCGTGGTGGCCTCCGGATTGCACCCGGGCTGGTTCAGGGGCGCCGACAATGCCGCGTCGATGGGCGAGTCGCCCCTGCTCGCCGTCGCGGTGCGGATCTCCTGCCTCACGGCGGCGGCCGTCTGCGCTTGGGCGGTGCTGTCGTTGGTGCCACGGCGGCTCTCCGGGTCCGGTCACTGGACGCAGAAGCTCGGCCGGCACAGCCTGGCCGTCTACGCGCTGCACATCCCGGTGGTCTTCGTCGCCCAGACGACGTTCGAGCAGGCCGGTCTCGGGGCCTGGCCGGCCACGCTGGCGGCCTTTGCGATCTCGGCCGTCGTGCTGGCGGTCCTCGCGATGCCGGTCTTCGACCGCGCCCTACGGGCCACAGCCACGACCGTCGCCGACGCCGTGGTGCCGCACCAACGGTCCAAGACGTCGGTCTGAGTGTTCTGACGGTCAGGGCGTGAGCAGGACCTTGCCCGTGTGGCTGGAGTCCTCCAGGACCTGGTGCGCGGCGCGGACGTCGTCGAGTCCGAAGGTGTCGTGGATGATCGGTCGCAACCGGCCCGAGGTGACCAGCGGCCACACGTGCTCCACGACGCCGGCGACGATCTCGGCCTTCTCCTGCAGCGGCCGGGCGCGCAGCGACGTGGCGGTGATGCTGGCGCGCTTGGCCAGCAAGCGGCCGAGGTCGAGCTCGCCCTTGATGCCGCCCTGCAGGCCGATGACCACGATGCGGCCGCCGGTCGCGAGCGCTGCGACGTTTCTTGGAAGGTACTTGGCGCCGATGATGTCGAGGATGACGTCGGGCCGGATCCGCTGCTCGGTGAGCACGTCCACGAAGTCCTGCTCGCGGTAGTTGATGGCGAGGTCGGCGCCCAGGTCGCGGCAGAACGCCGCCTTCTCCTCGCTGCCGACGGTGACCACGACGCGCGCGCCGAACGCCTTGGCCAGCTGGATGGCCGTCGTGCCGATGCCGCTGGCGCCGCCGTGCACGAGCAGCGTCTCGCCCTCGCACAGCCGGGCGGTCATGAAGACGTTGGACCACACGGTGGCGGCAGTCTCCATCAGACCACCGGCCTCCAGCAGGTCCAGGCCGTCCGGGAGGGGCGCCACCTGGCCTGCCGGCACCGCCACCTGCTCGGCGTACCCGCCACCGCCGAGCAGGCACACCACCTCCTCGCCCACGGCGACGGAGTCCACCCCGGCAGCAACGGCGGACACCACTCCGGAGGCCTCGAGCCCCAGCACGGGCGTCGCACCGGGCGGTGGGTCGTAGAAGCCGCGCCGCTGCAGCAGGTCGGCACGGTTGACGCCGGCAGCGCGGACGTCGACGAGCACCTCACCCTCGGCGATCTCGGGGGCGGGGTGGTCGACGACCTGCAGGGCGTCGACGTCACCGGGTTCGTGGACCAGCACGGCACGCATGACCCAAGGCTACGCACCGGCAGCCGGTCCGGGCTCGCCCACCTCCTCCGGCAACGGGCCGGTGCAGGATGGCACGACGAGCACCTCAGGGAGATCTCAGCACACTGCTGCCAGAATGAGGGGATGCGCGTCGCACTCGTGCCATGGTGCCGATGCTGCGGAGGACGCGCTGACACCCACCTTGGTGGTCCGGGGACGAATCCTGTCTGTTCGGGTCACCAGGGGCCCCCTATCGTAGTGGCGGGGGATTTCCGGAGAGGACGACCTGTGGTGACGGACATCGACCCAAGCGATGCGGCACGCCCGCACAGGGCCGGTCCGTTGCTGTCCGACGCCTGGGCAGGACCCCGATGAGCCGCGCCAAGCCCGGACGACGACGCCTCGACACCGGCGTCCCGGCGGACTACGACCTGCCCACGCGCGCTCCGCGCCTCGGGTCGCCGGACTCGGCACGCACCGCGATGGTCGCCGTGTTCGTGCTGTGGGTCGCGGCGACGGTCGGCGCGGGCACGTCCCTGGTGGCGATCGACGCGCCGGACTGGCTGGTGCGTCCGTCGGCCGGCGTGCTGCTGGTGGTCTTCAGCCTGGGCCTGACCCACCGCGCGGGTGGCCACATGCGGATCTGGACCGTCGCGTCCACGGTCCTGGCTGCAGGGGCCCTGCTCTCGGGAACCAACATGCTGCTGTCGGCCGCCGCGGCGGCCACGGCGATCCTGGCGGCCACGTGGGCGGTGGTCATCACCAAGCCCGCAGAGACCGTCGCGGCCACGCTGAAGGAGTTCGCGGTGGCGCTCTCGGTCGCCGTGAGCGGGACGATCGCCGTCGCCGCCTGGAACGCGCCGGTCAACTACCAACGCTTCAACATCTTCGTGCTCGCCGTCTCACTCGCCCTGGTGATCGCCATCGTGTGGGGCCTGGGGGCCGGGCTGCACGGTCTTGGACGGCAGAACTTCACCATCCTGATCGGCATCGCGGCCGTCGTCCTGCTGGTCCTGGCGTACTCCAGCTTCGTGCGGACGCACGGTTCGCAGGTCATCGTGGAGTCGCTGACCGACCTGGTGATCTGGATGCGACAGACCTTCGGGGGCGTGCCCCGCCCCGCCGAGGTGATCATCGGATTCCCGGCGCTCATCCTCGGTGTCTCGCTGCGTTCGCGGCGGCGCGATGGCTGGTGGGTGCTGGTGTTCGCGGTCCTCGGCACGGGCGTGATCACCACGTCGCTGGTGACACCGGGTGCCTACCCGTCGTACATCGCGCTGTCCACGGTGTACTCGATCGTGCTCGGAGTGACCATCGGTCTCCTCCTGCGTCGTGTGGTGCTCCAGCAGCGGTCCCGGCGCTCGCGGGCGATCGTGCAGGAACGTCGTGTGGAGCCGGGTCGTCTCGCTCCCTTGAAGTGATGCGATGATGGAGACCGGTCCTCGACCTCAGGTCGGGGCCCCAGGAGGGGTGCCGGAGTGGCCGATCGGAACCGCCTTGAAAGCGGTCGCTGGCAGAAATGTCAGCCGCGGGTTCGAATCCCGCCCCCTCTGCGTGAGCATCTATCGGGTCGACCGCGCCCACGTGGCCGTCCTGTCGGGCATCCTGGTGATGGTGGCCGGCGTGACCGCGTTCGTGGCGTTCCTGCTGTCGTCCACGGTGGCCGGGGCCATCGCGGTCCTGTTGCTGCTGGCGGCGGCCCTCCTGATGGTGCGGCCCCCGGTGGTGGCCAGGCTCGACGCCCATGGTCTGCGGGCCCGCCGCCTGCGGCTGTTGTGGCTCGACGTCGAGAACGTCGCGCTGGAGGACGGCCAGCTGGTGCTCGAGGGAGCCGCCGGTGAGCACCGGCTGACCCTGGCCACCGCGGGACGCCGGACCCACGAGCTGGTGCGGGAGGTCTACGACCGCATGAACACCGCCCACGGGTACACCCGCTGGGAGCCGTGAGCTCGCTCAGGACCCGCTGGGCGAGGAGAACGTCGCGGAGTCGGTTGTACCGGCACCGGTGACGACGACCTCGCCGATCAAGGGATCGCCGACGGTGCCGCCTTCCACGAGGACGACCTGGAAGTCGGGGACGGGCTGGCCCGGCTGGAAGTCGTAGGTGCAGGTGCGGGTCTGGAAGTAGTACGGCGCTCCGCCACGGCCGCCGTCCTCGATGCCGCCGCAGTCCCAGCCATGGCGGTCGTCAGGTCCCCATGGCGTGAAGCCTTTCGGTGTCGCGAGGGCCAGGGTCAGCTCGATGGTGAAGGGCGCGCCGTCGGCCGAGCCCGCGGTCACGGGAACGGCCAGGCGCCAGCGTGCCAGCCCCTCGTCACTTGGACTCACGGGATCGGCGGTGACCGTCCCGAGGCCGACGCCCGGCTCCGGCTCCGGCTCCGGTTCGAGCTCGGGTCCTGGTTCGGCGTCGGGCTCGGGCGATGGCTCGAGCGGTGGCTCGGCCGCCCCGGGACCCGGCCCTGGCCGGGCCGTCACCGCCAGCTTCTGTCCTTCAGCCACCAGGTCCCGGCGCTCGGCCACCGCGGTCAGCACCGATGGCGTGTCCAGTGGTGCCGCGGCGGGGACATCGGGCCAGGGCGGGCCAGTCCTCTCCGGCGGCACAGGGCTGGGGAGACGGCCCTGTGGAGCGTCGGTTCTCGGCTCGGGAGTGGAGAACGTGGTGGGAACCTCGGCCTTCGGGTCGGTCGGCTGCAGGCTGGCTCCGAGGAGGGCCGCCACGCCGATCACCGCGACGAGTGTGGCGGTGGTGGCGGTGAGCATGCTCGAGCTGGCCCACGTCGCGGGGTTCAGGGCACGCCGGGCACCGGACCGTGCGGCGCCACGACCGGCTGCGGACGCGTGGCGCGACGTCGACCGTGACGACGACTGCAGCCCGCGAAGCACGCTGCCGGGGTCGTCTGCGGGCGTCGGCACGGAGCCCGCGTCGCCTGCCGGAGGCTCGGAGAAGCCGTTGGTCGGGACCACGGCGGGGGCAAGTGGCACGGTGGCGCCGCCCAGCAGGACGACCGGCCACACCGACGCGCCGAGCCGGCCGTTGAGCTGGTGCAGGCTCGCGTACAGCGCCGCGCACTCCGCGCACTCCTCGAGGTGTCCGTGAGCCTTGTGGAGCGCGCGGGCGCTCAGGGCACCCCGGGCGAGGCGGGCCATCCGCTCACGGGTCCAGGTGCACCGATCATCGACGGCCTGCGGGACGTGCTGGTCCAGGTAGGCCAGCCGGAGCCCCTCACGAGCGCGGTGCGTGAGCGCGTAGACGGCCGACGGTGGCAGCGACAGGTCCGCGCTGAGCTCGGCCGGCTTGCGTCCCTCCACCTCTAGCTGCCACAGCACCCGACGCCAGCGTTCCGGGAGGGTCTGCATGGCCCGTGCTGCCCGTCCTGCATCGATCTCGGCGAGGTGGTCGGGTTCCTCAGCGCTCTCCGCGCCGCCCTCGAAGAGCCACGGCCGGTCCGATGCGGTGCGTTCTCGATCAGCGTGACGGGCACGTTCGACCCTGAGGTTGCGGATGACGGTGTGCAGATACGGGCGGAAGGAGTAGATCGGTCCCTTGTCGTCGACGATCTGCGCCAGGACTCGGGCGAATGCCTCGGCGACCAGGTCCTCCGCGTCGCCAGGGCCGCCCACGATGCGTGCCACGCGGAGCGCGTCGTCGTGGTGCCGGCCGTACAGGTGGCCCATCGCCGTGCGATCACCGTCGCGCAGAGCCTCGATGAGCTCAGAGTCAGAGGCATCAGAGGCGGCGGTGGACGACATGACAGGGCTCCCGGATCGGCCCCCGCTCCTGGGGCGCACTCCTCGCCCCACGCGGACGCTACCGCGTCCACGGGTGGGACCGGGACGGGGTGTGATGCACATCGCATGACTTCCGGCGTCAGAACTCGCGGCTTCGCCTGTCTAGAGGGGGTGCGGCACCTGGCCGCACGTCCGTCAGCCGGGCGACGACCCCGAGCGTCGTCGCGAAGGAAGGAAAGCCCTGTGCCTGAAGCAACCACCCCGTCTCCACCGACGGTGAGATCGACTCGCCGTGGCCCGAGCGGTCTGACGTCCCTGAGACGACGGGGGGTGCTGTTCCTCACCTTCCTGCTGGCCGTCACGACGCTGTCGATGGCACCGTTCACGGCAGCTCACGCCGCGAGCGAGGTCCAGATCGACAACATCGAGATCGACTCCGACGACGGCACCATCGAGGACTGGAGCTGGCAGCGGATCGCGGTGGACTGGAGCATCCCCGAGCGTGCCGAGACACCGGTCTCCTTGACGGTCGATTTGCCCGAGGGGCTCTACGGCAACGCCGAGACGTTCCCACTGTTTGGTCCCGATGAGCAGGAGGCCGGGGAGTGCGTCGTCAGCCGCACCCAGATCACGTGCACCATTGACGATGACTTCATCGAGGCCAACCCCTACGAGGTCGCGGGCAGCTTCTTCTTCGAGGCGCGCACCGAGTACGACAACCGCGAGGAGGTGGAGCACACCTTCGATATCGGCGGCTTTGAGAACGAGGTCGTCGTCAGGCCTAGCCGCAACTGGTGCGAGACCGATTGCGAGTTCGGCGGGACCGGTCAGGGCAAGTGGGGCTCGTACAACACCCAGACCGACGAGATCATCTGGACCGTGCGGGTGCCCGCGCCGGCGACCGGTATCGAGGCGGGTCAGGAGATCACCGTCACCGACCTGTTGGACGAGGACGCGTACGAGCTCATCGACGATGACACGTACCCGCGCGTCCAGGAAGCCGGGCTGCTGCAGTACGACCGCTGGGGGCACGAGGTCATCGGCGGCTGGCAGACACGTACCGAAGGGCTCGACTGGAGCGACGATCGGCTCACCGTGGCCTTCGACTCCCGAGAGGGACGCGGCGCCGACTACACCGCCGGCCCCCCGGCTCCCGCGCAGGGGAGCCAGCGCGGCGTCGACGGCTCCTTCTACCAGGTGCAGTGGAGGACGAAGGCGCTGACCGGCGGCGAGCTGCGAGCCAACGGCGACCGCGTCTTCCGCAACGCCGCCGAGTGGTCCATCGGCGGCGAGGAGTCTCGCTCCGTCAACGGCAGCGTGACGCGCCACCACCGCGGCGGCAATGTCGTCGGCACCAACTACGGCAAGTTCCAGGTCACCAAGGAGCTGACCGGTGACACGACGCTGAACCCCGAGTTCACCGTGAACTACACGGCATACCTGGACGATGAGGAGCTGGATTCCGGATCGTTCACCCTGCGGTCGGGCGAGACCCACACGAGCACCGAGTACTTCAGGGGCACCCGCGTCGTGCTGCACGAGGTGCTGCCGACCGACCCCGCCAACGTCACCTGGGCCACGCCCGTGTTCGTGGACGCAGCCGGTGAGCCGGCGCACGAGGTCGAGTTCACTGTCGACGGCAACGGCAACCTCGGCCAGGTCACCGAGATCCGGCTGAAGAACGAGGCGACGCTGCAGAAGGCCGGCTTCTCCGCCCAGAAGGCCCTCCTCAACGCCGACGGCGTACCCGTCGCCGATGACCTGGAGTTCTCGCTCGACTACCGCTACCCGGCGGACCCCGACCGGGGCTTCGCTGCAGGCTCAGGCACCCTGCGACTCCCGGCTTCCGGAGAACCCGTCACCAGCGGGGACCTGCCGGTCGGCGCTGAGCTGACACTGACCGAGGCCAACCTGCCGAACGTTCCCGGGGCCAGCTGGGGCGAACCCGTGGTCGAGCCGAGCACCCTCACCATCGGCGAGGGCAGCGACCCCGTCACGGTGACGGTCACCAACACCCTGACGCAGGACCTGGGCAGCTTCTCCGTGACCAAGGCCGTCACCGGCGATGGTGAGTCCCTCGTGCCCGAGGGCAGTGTGTTCACCGTGGACTACGAGTACGGTGCGATCAATGGATTCCCGGCCGGGTCAGGCCAGGTCGAGGTCGCCGCGGGGGAGACCGCCACCGTCGAGGGCATCCCCGCGGGCGCCGAGGTGACGCTGACCGAGGTCGCGCCGGTCGACCCCATCGGCGGCACCTGGGGTGAACCGCAGTTCGACGTGAGCACCTTCACCGTCGTCAAGGACCAGACCGTCACGATCAACCTTGACAATCCGATCTCCTGGAACGACGGAGACTTCTCCGTGCTCAAGGAGGTCACCGGCGACGGTGCCGCACTGGTCTCCGACGACGCGGCCTTCACCGTCGACTACAGCTACGTGCTTCCCGAGGCGCTGGGTGCAGACCCGGCAACCGGCACGGGAACGTTGACCGTGCACCACGACGGCCAGGCCGTGACGAGTGATCCGCTGCCCTACGGCACCGAGGTCACCCTCACCGAGTCGACTCCGTCGGACGTTCCCGGTGGGACGTGGCTCGGCCACGAGTTCGACCAGGAGTCCTTCACCATCGGTGACAAGACGACCCTCGCAGTGACGCTCACCAACACGATCGAGCGTGACCTCGGTGGCTTCGCGCTCACCAAGGACGTCACCGGCACGGGAGCGGCGCTCATCGGGGAGGACACCGAGTTCACGGTGAGCTACTCCTATCCGTCGGGTGAGTGGTACGAGGCCGGTGAGGGCACCGTGACCGTGACACCCGGCTCGTCGGCATCGGTCGATGAGCTGCCCGCCGGGGCCACCGTGACGCTGGAGGAGATCGCTCCCAAGGATCCGGAGAACGGTAGCTGGGTCGCGGCGCAGTTCATCGACGGCAACGTCGTGACGATCGGCAAGGACGAGGTCAAGAAGCTGACCCTGGAGAACCAGATCGAGCTCGGTGCCGGCGGATTCAGCATCCTCAAGGAGATCGAGGGCAACGGAAAGGATCTGGTCGATTCCGGAACCGTCTTCCTCATCGACTACGAGTACGCCGCAGGACCGGGCTTCGACGCCGGCAAGGGGACGGTCGAGGTGACGGCCGACGGTGAGGCTGTCGTCGTCGCGGATCTGCCCGCCGGGGCGAAGCTGCAGCTGTCCGAACGGACCCCGGCCGATGTGGAGGGAGCGGAGTGGACCGGACACGAGTTCAGCACGGACACCGTCGTCATCGGCAAGTCCGAGGTCGTGGAGGTGACGTTGACCAACACGATCGGCGACGACGACTCGGGTCTCCTGCCGCAGGCCGGTGCCGCCATCACTGCGCTGATGCTGCTCATCGCCCTCGGGTTGCTGGTGGCAGGCGGCATGATGTTCAGGGCGGCGCGGATGCGCCAAAGCTCCTGACACCACGGCCCGGCGCTGACGCCGTGGCCTGAGGTTGCTGGGGCCGCTCCTGGTGTGAGTGGCCCCAGCAGCGCCGTGCTGATCTGCGCAAGCACCTCAGGACCGTTGCAGCCGGGCGGAGCGGGCTCCGCCCGGCTTGGCGGGGTTGTCACCAGCTGGCTGTTCGTGGGTTGGTGTAGCCGTGGTGAGGCTGGTCGCGGGGGTTGCGTGGCGGAGCGGGCTCCGCCCGGCTTGGCGGGGTTGTCACCAGCTGGCTGTTCGTGGGTTGGTGTAGCCGTGGTGAGGCTGGTCGCGGGGGTTGCGTGGCGGAGCGGGCTCCGCCCGGCTTGGCGGGGTTGTCACCAGCTGGCGGTTCGTGGGTTGGCGTAGCCGTGGTGAGGCTGGTCGCGGGGGTTGCGTGGCGGAGCGAGCTCCGCCCGGCTTGGCTGGGTTGTCACCAGCTGACCGTTCGTGGGTTGGCGTAGCTCTGCTTCGTGATTTTCGGGCGGAGATGGAGGGATTTGAACCCTCGAGAGGTTTGAACCTCAACCCGCTTAGCAGGCGGGCGCACTAGGCCACTATGCGACATCTCCTCGCTGCCGCCGAAGCAGCAACCGGATCAGGATACCGACGACACCCCCAGGCCGTCGAAGCGGGCTCGACGACCGCAGCACACCACTGCTCAGCCCCTCCGCGACCCGCCAGAACCCGCATCCCGCCCCCCGGTCGCCGACCCGCGTGCCACGATGAGCCATGCGCATCGAGCACCTCGTCGCAGGAGTCCTCAACCCCGTCTCCATGCCCGGGACCCCAGCCCACGTGCTCCTCGTCCACACCGACGACGGACTCATCCTCATCGACACCGGATTCGGCACCGCCGACGTCCTCGACCCCGTCACCCGGATCGGTCCGATCCGCCGCCTCCTGCGCCCCGAGCTCGACCTGCGCCACACCCTCGTGCACCAGCTCCGCGAACGCGGCCACACGCCCGGCGACGTCACCCACATCGTCCTGACCCACCTCGACCTCGACCACTGCGGCGGCCTGTCCGACTTCCCCGACGCGCAGGTCCACACGACGGCCGACGAGCACGCCGCTGCCGTCACCGCGCCCGACACCCTCGACAAACGGCGGTACCGCCCCGCCCAGCTGGCCCACGGTCCCCGGTTCACGCTGCACGAAGGTCGTGGGGACGAGTGGCGGTTCGGCCTCACCGGACACCAGGTGCTGCCCGGGGTGACCATCGTGCCCATGCCGGGCCACACGCGCGGGCATGCGGCCGTGGCCGTGGAGTCGGCCACCGGCACCGTGATCCACGCCGGCGACGCCACCTTCGACGCCAGCACCATCGGCGACCACTCGCCGCAGGGACGGCCCCTGCGGCGCCTGCAGACCGTGCGCGCCTTCGAGCAGGTCGTGGGTCGTGACCGTCGCCGGATCCGCGCGAACCACCGCGAGCTGCGGCGGCTGGCCACACTGCCCGACGTGCTGGTCGTGCCGGCCCACGATGCCCGCATCAGCGCCGAGCTGGTGGACTGAAGCCAGCCCCGGCACAGTCCCGACCAATCGGCCCCCGACCACCCAGCCCTGGATCACCCGCACCGGACACTCGGCAGCCGGTTTCAGGCTCCCCGATACCATGTCCAGGGTTGCCGTGTGCAACCACTTTTCGTCATCCGGCCGTCGGTCCACGACGGCAGCCAGCCAGAGGGGCCAGGTCCACCCGTGTCGTCGTCGCGCAGTCGCCAGGCGATCACGTTCGCGGTCCTCACCCTCGCCGTCACGTCGTTCACGCTGCTGCAGTCGCTGATCATCCCCGTCCTGCCGCTGGTGGAGGAGCGTTACGACG
Organism: Aeromicrobium sp. CTD01-1L150; assembly: GCF_041951745.1. Classification (GTDB taxonomy): domain Bacteria; phylum Actinomycetota; class Actinomycetes; order Propionibacteriales; family Nocardioidaceae; genus Aeromicrobium. Next base: position 3,993,070 of record NZ_CP169555.1, on the reverse strand, counting down.
CCAGCCAGAACACCGTCACGTGGGTGCTCACCGCCTACCTGCTGTCCGCCTCCATCTGCACTCCGTTGCTGGGCCGCATCGGCGATGCCGTCGGCAAGAAGCGGATGATGGTGCTCACCCTCATCGCCCTGTCCGTCGGCTCCCTCATGGCCGCGCTGGCGCCCACCATCGGATGGCTCATCGTGGCCCGCGTCGTCCAGGGAGCAGGCGGCGGCGTCCTGCCGCTCTCCTTCGGGATCATCCGCGACGAGTTCGACGACCATCGTCGCGGCACCGCACTCAGCGTCATCGCATCCCTGGCCGCCGTCGGCTTCGGAACCGGGATCGTGCTCGGCGGAGCCATCGTCGGCAGCCTCGGCTACCCGTGGCTGTTCTGGCTCCCCATGATCGTCACCGCCGTGGCCGCCCTGGGCGCCGCGTTCCTCGTGCCCGAGTCACCCGTGCACGGCACCAGCCGCGTTCCCGCCACGCCCGCCGTCCTCCTCGCGGGCTGGCTGGTGTGCATCCTGCTGCCGATCAGCCAGGGCAACGTGTGGGGCTGGGCGTCATGGACCGTCATCGGGCTCCTCGTGGCCGGCGTCGCCCTGCTCGTCGTCTGGGTGTGGGTGGAGCTGCGCGTCGACGTCCCCCTCATCGACATGCGCATGATGCAGCGCCGCGGCGTCTGGACCACCAACGTCGTCGCCGCCGGTGTCGGGTTCGGTATGTTCGCCGCCTTCGGGTTCCTGCCGCAGCTGCTGCAGACCCCCGCCGAGGCCGGGTACGGCTTCGACGCCACCATCACGGAGTCCGGCCGGCTCCTCCTCCCCTCGGCCGTCGCCAGCTTCATCGTGGGATTCTTCACCGCGCACTTCATCCGCGGGTTCGGCGCTCGGGCGGTCATCGTCACCGGGACCCTGCTCAACGCCGTCGCGTTCGCCTCCATCGGGCTGTTCCACGACGCCACCTGGCAGCTCTACGCCGCCACCTCCGTGCAGGGCATCGGCGGTGGGCTGGTCTTCTCCAGCCTTGCCAACGTCGTGATCGCATCCGTTCCGGCGCACCAGACCGGCGTCGCCAGCGGCATGAACGCCAACATCCGCACCATCGGCGGATCGATCGGCACAGCCGTGATGGCCGGGATCGTCACCTCCCACCTCGGGCCTGCCGGGCTCCCCCTGGAGGCCGGGTACACCGTGGGGTTCCTCGTGCTGGCCGGTGCCATGCTGGTGGCCGTGGCGGCCGCCACCCGCATCCCGGAGATCCGCGTGGCCAGCGAGTCGGCCGTCGACGGAGCCGACGACGCCGTCCTCGCTGCCCTTCCCGCCGCCTCGCGCTGAGCGGATTGCTCAGTCGGTCAGCTCGTCGACATTGTTGTCGGGCTGAGGGTCGTTGTTGTTCGGTGCTGACACTTCGCCGGAGATGGGTCGGTCGGGCCCGGTGAGGTGGCCGAGGACGAGGTCGGATGGGTCGGCCACCTCTGCTTCGCACGTCAGCGTCGTGCTGTCGGACGGCCGCTCACAGCCCCAGTCGGAGATATCGACCGCCCGCCAGCGGTTGGTAGCTGGGAGCTCGATCACCAGTCTCGGCACCAAGCCGCCGGAATCGACCGAGAACACAACGTTCTCGCCATCAGCAGAGATCCTGAGGCTCAGGTCCACACCGTCGGGCTCGGGGTCCGGTGGCGGGGTGTTGGTCGGTGAAGGGCTGGGCGACGGGCTCGGGCTCGGCGAGGGCGAGCGCGTCGGCTCCGGCTCCGGCTCGGGGGCCGGCGGGGCCGGTTCGGATGGTGGCTCGGGTTCGGGTTCGGGCTCGGGCTCCGGCGGCGGCTCGTCGTTCGGCTCGTCCTCGTCCTCGTCCTCGTCCTCGGGGTCGGGGTCCGGTGCGGGGTCCGGGGCAGGAGCCGCGGGCTGGGCCGCAGGTGATGTCGCCGCGGAGTCGGAGGACTGACGGACCTCGTTCACCACCACGGCACCCACGGCTGTCGCCGCCACCACGGCGGCTGCCGCCACCAGACCGACGGTCGAGGTCAGAGCACCCCCGGCCGACGATGCCGCGCCACCGGATGCCCCACCGGATGCCCCGCCTCCGGCCCCTGCTCCGGCGCCCGCGGCGGCACCACCGGCCAGGGCTCCCGCACCGGCACCCAGAGCGGCCTTGGCCGCTGGGGTGCCGAAGGCCAGCACACCGGGCGCACCCAGCAGGGCCGGGAGCAACACCCAGCCGAGGTTGGACGTGATGCTGCCGAGCACCACCAGTGCCTCGCGGCACTCGTCGCACTCATCCAGGTGAGCCTCCACCCTGGTGCTCTGGCGAGCCCCGAGCCGGCCGGCGTCGTGCGCGGGCAGCAGCTCACGGATCTCGCGGCACTCCTCGGAGTCCGTTCCCTTCAGGTGGGCCGCGAGGTACGCCTGGCGCAGCCCCTCTCGTGCACGGTGCGCCAACGACGTCACCGCGCTCGGCTTGAGGCCCAGCGTGCCCGCCACCTGCTCGGGGGACTCGTCGTGGATCGTGGTGTGCCACAGCACCGCCTGCCAGCGATCGGGCAACGTCGAGAACGCCTGGGCCAGTAGGCTCGACTCCTCGCGCACCGCCATCCCGTCCTCCACGGACGTCGGAGCGCCGGACTCCTCGATGTCGTCGAACCACACGTGCCGGCTGTCGGACTTGGAGGCCGCGTAGTACGCGTTGCGCACCGACGTCAGCAGGTACGGCCGGAACGCGAACTGCGGTCCCGCGCCGTTGCGCACCGCGCGCAGCACCGCCACGAAGGCGTCGGAGGCCAGGTCCTCGGCCCGGCTGTGTCCCCACAGGGACGCCGCCAGCGTGACGGCCGCCGGGTGGTGACGGGCGTACAGCTCACCGGCGGCGGTGTCGTCACCGTCGCGGTAGCGCTGCAGCAGGTCGGCGTCGCTGGGTTCGAGAAAGGTTTCGGTCATGTGGGAGGTCCGGTGGAGGGGATGTGTTCCACCAGTAGAAGAGAACCCTCTCAGAGTCTCATCACGCAGGGAAGCGGAGAAAGTCTCTCGAAAATCTTTCGGAACTCGCGTGACCGGCCCTGGAGAAGCGACTCCTTGACTGGTGAGAGGCGCAAAGAAGGGCGCCCGCCACCACCGATCCGTCACCAGGAGAGCGATGTTCCGACTGCTACGCACCACCTCGCCGACCGAGGACGACGTGGTGCCGTCCGCCGACGAGATCGACCATGTCACCCGGATGCTCGTGCGCACCCAGGCCGGCGGCGCCTACGAGACGGTGCTCGCCACCCGAGTCGGGCAGCTGCACGCCCGGGCCGGGTCCAGCGTGGTCGACGCCCTGGCCGCCATCGATGCGGCCTACGCCGACGCCGGGCGCCCCCCGGCCAGCACGCACGTCACCTCCACCGCTGTGGACGCCTGGGCGCGGGACGTCCTGGCGCTCACCACCGACGACGCGGGGGAGGCACTCACCGGACTGACCTGTGCCGAGAGCCTCCAGGCCCACGTGGAGACGGACAAGGCCGATGGCGAGGACCAGCACGTGCTGATCGCAGAGGTGATGATCGACGAGCGCGACCAACGGGCCCGCGGGGTGCTGCAATGGCTGGAGGCCGAGCTGAGCCTCGCCCTCGTGCACGCCGTGCTGCAACGCGGCGTGGAGTCCCGATCCCCGTGGGCGCGGTTGGGAGAGCGTCGGCTCGGCACCGCAGTCTCCCCCTGCCCTGTCACCGCAGCCGCCGTGAGCGATGCCGTGACCCAGGCCCGCCGCTGGCTCGGCCGGTGGCGTCAAGACCTCGACGTGTCTGCATGGGTCGAGCCCGTGCCCGTCGAGCCCAGAGCGCGAGGCCTCCTCATGAAGGACCTCGCGATGTGAGGAGGGAGTGGCCCGGCGGTAGGTGTGACGTTCGACCCCGACCAGGGGAGGGGTCGAGCGGAACACCTCCGCCGGGTTTCTTCATGCGTGGAGCCGGTCGTCCCAGCGGGTCCGTACCACCCGGTAGTTGAAGAAATCTTCAAGTTCGGTACGGTGCAGCCACCGACGGCAACCCGAGAGGACCAACCCATGGCAGATGTGGCCGCAGCATTGGATGCAGCCGGGCTGACCAACCCCCACGTTCGCGAGTACGTCGAGCACTGGGCGGAGGTGACCGGCGCTGCCCGCGTCGAGATCGTCAACGCCTCCGACGACGCCCGCCTCGTCGCGGAGTCCCTCGAGGCCGGCGAGCTGCTCCCCGCCGGCGAGGGACGGTACTACTCCCGCAGCTACCACAAGGACACCGCGCGCGCCGAGGAACGCACCATCGTCGCCACCAACGACGAGTCCGACACCGGCGTCTACAACAACTGGCGGCCCGCCTCGGAGATGAAGCCCAAGCTGGTCGAGCTCATGACCGGCGCCTCGCAGGGCAAGACGATGTACGTCATCCCCTACCTGATGGCCCCCAAGGGCTCACCGCTGGAGAAGTTCGCAGCGGGAGTCGAGCTCACCGACAACCGCAACGTCGTCCTGCAGATGATCCGCATGGCCCGCGTCGGCGTCGAGTACATCAACGACCTCGGCGACTCCTTCGTCAAGGCTGTCCACGTCACGGGTGACCTGGAGAACCTCGGCCAGGGCACCCCCGACGACCAGCGTTACTTCGTCACCGTCGCCGACGAACGCACCATCTTGCACTTCGGCTCCTCCTACGGCGGCAACGCGCTGCTCGGCAAGATCGCCCACGGACTGCGTCAGGGCAGCTACGACGGCTGGAAGAACGGCTTCCTCGTCGAGCAGTTCATGCTCCTGGGCATCACCGACAAGCAGACCGGCAAGCAGTGGAACATCTGTGGCGGCTTCCCCTCGGCGTCCGGCAAGACCAACCTCGCCATGACGCTCGCCCCCGATGCCCTCGGCGACCGGTACCACGTGTCGTTCTACGGTGACGACATCGCCTGGCTGTGGGTGGGCGATGACGGCAAGCTCTACGGCATGAACCCGGAGTTCGGGGTCTTCGGCGTCGCCAAGGACACCAACGAGCGGACCAACCCGACGGCGATCGACTCGATCGTCCCGGGCACGGGCGCCATCTTCACCAATGTCGCCTACAACGAGAAGACGCACGACGTCTGGTGGGAGGGCCTCACCGACAAGCCCACCGACCTCGACGGCTGGCTGGACTGGAAGGGCGAGCGCATCGCGGACCGGCACCTCGCCGACGAGGATGCCCCGTGGGCGCACCCCAACAGCCGCTTCACCACGACGCTCGAGCACGTCCCGAACGTCGCCGAGGACTTCGAGGACCCGGCCGGCGTGGAGATCCACGGCATCATCTTCGGTGGTCGCACGCGTGACCGCGAGCCGCTCATCCGGGCCATCACCGACGTCGCGGAGGGCGTCTACGACGGCCTGACCCTGGGTGCGGAGGCGACGGCCGCGGCCGACGGGCTCGAGGGCGTGCTGCGCTACGACCCGATGTCGATGCGACCCTTCATGTCATATCCCGAAGGCGCCTACGGTGCGCACTGGCTGGAGGTCATCGGCCGCGCCACCAAGAAGCCGATCTTCGCCCACGTCAACTGGTTCCAGCGCGGTGACGACGGCCGGTACCTGTGGCCCGGCTTCCGGGAGAACCTGCGGCCGCTGGTGTGGCTCATGCAGCTGCGGGCCGGCGAGGTCGAGGGTGTTCAGACGGCGGTCGGCATCCTGCCCAAGCGCGAGGAGCTTCTGCTCGAGGGCCTCGACGAGCAGGCGCTCGCCGACCTCGACACCGTCCTGAGCCTGGATGGTGACCGGTGGCGCCAGGAGATCGGTTTCCGTGCGGAGCACCTCAAGCAGTTCGGTGGTCTGCCCGAGGAGATCTGGGAGGCTCACCGCCGCGTGGCGGCTGACGTCGAGAGTCTCTGAGCGTGACCGTGCCGCGGGGCGGGGTCCAGGTCCCGATCTACCAGGCCAAGGCCGAGCTGTTCCGCACACTGGGGCACCCGGTGCGCATCCGGGTGCTCGAGCTCCTGCAGGACGGACCCTGCGTGGTGCGGGACCTGTTGGCCGAGATCGAGATCGAGGCGTCGAACCTGTCGCAGCAGCTGGCCGTGCTGCGACGGGTCGGCCTGGTCACGTCGAGCCGGCACGACGGCGTCGTGGAGTACCAGCTGGCGACGCCGGACGTCGTGGACATGCTGGCTGCCGGCCGGGCCGTGCTGTCGGCCCTGCCCGCTCCGGAAGCCACCGACCCCGGAAACCACTGACGGGACCCCGGGCACCGCTACTTGCGGTGCTTGGGGTCTCCGTCGGCGGTGGAGCGTAGGAGCAGCAGGACCAGGACGATGACGGCGGCGACCAGGACGAGGCCGATGACTGTGATGAATGCGGTCATGTCAACAAGGAGTGCCGCCCCGGCCGTTCGTCACGCCGGTGCGGTCACTCGATGCAGTGAGCCATGTCACGGGCTGTGTGGGCTTTTCCTCCTCAGAGCCACGTGACGAGCGGGTAGCGGGGCACTCCTTGACCTTCGTACGGGCGAGAGCCGACGCGAGGGAAGAGAAGGATCCTTGGGAAACCTGTGGTCACGTGAGCTCGGGATGCTCCTGGAGCTGCTGGTCGACCGGACGTGCGAGGGTCACCACACCGGAGACACGGCGCGACGTCTGGGGAGCCACTTCGGACGCGCCGGAGAGAGCTTCGGCCGTGTGCTGGGCGAGGTCGACACGACGCTGATGGCGCACACCGGCAGCTCCGCGTCGGAGCCCGTCGTCCGCGCGCTCGCGCTCGGCTGGTCCGACGCCTTCCCGCTGGCCGACGACGACATCCACCGCGACCCGGTCACCGGGCTGATCGACCCCGCGACGCTCCTGCGCCGCCTCGATGCCGTGCACCGCGCGTGTCCGGGAGCCGACCTGCACCTCATCGTGGTGGAGGTCCGTGACGACGTGAACCTCACCGCCGACCCGCTCAGCCCGTTGCGGGAGGAGCTGACGCTCACCAACGTCGTCGACCTGGTGCGGCCACGGCTGCCGACCGTGCTGTCCTGGACCCGGTTCGCCGGATCGCGCGCTGGAGCGGTGATCGATCCCACGTGCAGCCCCGACCAGGCCGCCCACGATGCCGAGGTGGTGCTCGCCGCCGTCCAGCGCCCTTGGTGGGTGGAGGTCTCGACCCGCCCTGTCCCCGCCAGGTTGCGCGAGGTCGCCGACCTCGCCCGGGAGCTGACGCGCTGACGTCAGGAGAAGCGCAGCCTGATTCGGTGGCTCCCGAACACGATCGCATCGAACTGTGACGTCTTGCTCGTGTTCACGAGCCGGCCCGTGTTGCGGCCTCGGTGCGCCACCGTGGAGACGATCTGGTCCTGACCTGGGCTCTTGGCCATCAGGGCGAGTTGGGCCGTGAGCGTCCGCGGCTCCTTGGTGGGGACGACGAACGGGTCTGAGTCGTCGTACTCGTCGTAGTAGCCGTAGTCCTCGAAGTCCTCGAAGTCGCCCCAGTCGTCCCAGGCGAGAGCGTGACCGACGACGTCGACCCGGCCGTTGCGGGCGGCGAACTTGGAGGTCCGGAAGCTCACGTTGCGAGTGGTGGCCTTGACGTTGGAGAAACGGTCCTTGGGCACCAGCTTGAGCCGCAGCTTCAGGAGGCTGCCGCGCTTGAGCTTGACCACGGCGTTGTTCTTCACCGCACGCCACTTCTTGGCGCTGTAGCGCTCCACGCCGGCGATCCGGTAGGCCCGGTAGTCCTTGGCCAGGTCGTTGGTGATCGTGATGCCGCCGATGGTGACCGGCTCGAACGGGTTCTCCAGGATCTCGTGGACGTCGCTGGCGACGTCCGAGACGACGAGCTCGGCGAGGTCCGACCGGGTGGAGTAGCGCTGTGACCGGGTGAAGGTCTGCTCCTTGCCGTTGGCGCGCACGAGGTCGACGGTCCACTTGATCCTCGACTGCCCCCCGGCGTAGCCGGCGTTCTGGGAGCTTTGCACGTCGGAGGCGACTTGTGCCGCGACGATGAACGGGAGCTGCTCGATCTCGGTCACCGTGGTCGCACCCGGGGTGACGGACGTGCCCAGGCGGGTCGTGCTGAGCAGGTCGACGGAGATCGGGATGTCCCCCAGCGTCCCGTAGAGCCCCTCCAGGCGGTCTTGGCTGAACGTACCGGCCGGGGAGCCGACGGAGCCGAGCTTGAAGCTGCCGAACGTTCCGCGGGCGATCCCGCGGGCTTGCACACCGTGCAGCGTCTGCGCGGTCTCACCGGCCCACTCATCAGCGTGCCCGAAGGCATAGACGTCGTCGTCGCACACCGCCGTCACGGACCCGACCGCCACCGCCGAGATGTCGCCGTAGGACCAGGACGCCCCCGCGCTGCCGCCTGCGCGCACCGGGACGTCATCGGTTCCGACGCTCGAAGCGGCCAGCGACAGGCCCTTCGGGTCGATCCCGGCTCGGCGCGCGAGCCTCTGGACGGTGGGCAGCGAGCCGCTACGGAACCCGGAGACCTGGCGTGCGGACCCGATACGGTCCAACGACGCCGTGCCGGGGACGCGGACGTCCTGGCGGGCGAGGGCCGGACGCAGCGAACGCAGCGAGACCTCCTCTGGTGGCGTGAGCGACTTGAGGTCGTAGAGGTAGGAGGCAGGGGTGACGCCGGCCAGGGTGTCGGAGCCCTCGGTGAAGCCGTAGGAGACCGCTCCCACGAGCTCGCCGTTCTCGGCGTAGACCGGCGACCCTGAGATCCCGGCCCAGATGCCGGCGTCCAGCGACCCGTCGGGCTTGGTGATGCGTGATCCCTCGAGGGTGAACAGCAGCATGTCGCGGCCGCGTCCGATGCCATCCTTCAACGTCCCGACGAAGCTGCCGTTGAACTGGTCCAGACGGGTTCCTGTGGTGTTGGTCAACCCGGTGACGGCCTGACCCTCCTCCAGTGCGGTGTGCGGGAAGGCCGCCGCGCACTGGTCGAAGGTCGGCTCGGGGGTTGAATCGGCCTGGGAAGCGGTGCTCGTGGCCGCCAACAGACCGGTGCCGAGCGCGACGACAGCAACCACGGTGGTGGCACTGCGCCTGTGCGCAGGACGGTGGGGCATGGATCCTCCCGATGGGTGAATGGCCCGGTGACGAGAGGGGCCGAAGAGTCGGCTCACCGTACGTCCATCCGCCCTGCGAGCGGAGCGAATTCTCCAAGTTGGCCCGAATGGGCCACGTCGGATGGTCCTTGTGGGCGGAACGTCTCGGCTCCGGTCGGTAGTGGGCGCGTGGATCGCCTCGACCGCGATGCTCCGGTTCCCGGTGCAGCCGTTGATCTCCCTCGAAGTGATTGCTGGAGGCGAGCTCCGCGTGCGCCCGAGGTCAGAACACAAGTGTGCGGACAGTCCTCCGGCGACTACTCGGTTGCCGGAGGAGTCCCAGTTGACGACTTCTTGTCATGGACGCCTTGACCTCATCCAGTTCGATGACCTAAAACTATGTCCAACAACTTCAGAAGTCATCAGACAACAGCATCACAAGAGAGGGCTTCATGCTCAACTTCGATGACGGTCGGTTCCTGAGGATCCAGTCCGACGCCGTCGCGCTTGCCGAGCCGATCGACGCATTCGTCGGCGACAGTCTCGACCGAGGCCTCGAGAACATCCACTTCCTCGGTGCGGGGGGCGCTGGTGTGCTGATGCAGCCGGCCGCCCAGCAGATCAGTCGCAACAGCGACCTGACGGTGTTCCTGGAAAAGGCCGCCGAGATCGTCCAGACTGGCTCGCGCGCCCTTGGCAGCCGCTCGCTGGTCGTGATCCCTTCACTCTCGGGAACCACCCACGAGGCACTGGACGTCCTGCAGCTGGCCCAGTCCAAGGGAGCGAGTGTCTTGGCACTCACGGGGGACCCTGAGTCGCCCGTGGCCCAGGCTGCCGACACCAATTTCAGCGTCGGAGCCTCTGACGACACCTCATCGGAGTCGTTCTACCTGCAGTCGCTGCTGCTCGCGCTCTCCGTCCTGCGGCGCCGTGGAGAACTTCAGGACTACTCACGAACCGTGGAGGAGCTGGCCCAGATGCCCAGCCTTCTGCTCCGGGCCAAGCAAGCCTTCGAGGGCAGGGCGGAGAAGCTGGCCATGCAGTTGCAGGACGTCGACTATCACATCTTCACGGGAGCGGGCGGTCCCTGGACCGAAGCCTGGTACTTCGCCACATGCATTCTCGAGGAGATGCAGTGGATCCGCACACGTCCCGTGCATGCGTCCGACTACTTTCACGGCACCCTCGAGCTCGTCGAGAAGGGAGTCAGCGTGGTGCTGCTGAAGGGCGAGGGGCCCTCTCGTGCCCTCGCCGACCGGGTCGAACGATTCACGCCCACCGTGACTGACAAGCTCACCGTCATCGACAGTGCCGACTTTGACCTCGGTTCCCTGCGCGACAGCACTCGTGAGCTCGTCTCGCACATCGTCCACGCCACCGTCCTGCAGCGGTTCGCTGCCCACCTGGAGCAGGAGCGGCGCCACCCCCTCAGCACCCGGCGCTACTACCGCCGCCTCGACTACTGATCCGACGCCTCGAACTCACCGGACCGGCCACCAGCGCCGACAGGAAGGAACGTCATGAAGACACCGATCAAAGCAGTACTGCAGCGCCGTCCGGGGGTCGTGCTCGCCACGGTCGCGATCCTGGCCGGTGGCATCCTGGCCGGTTGCGGCTCAGACGGTGCGGACTCGGACGGCGACGTTGCGGCTACGCTGATCATCAAGACGCAAGGGACCTCCTACTTCCAGAGGATGGCTGAAGGTGCCGAGGCGTCTGCCAAGGAGCTCGGCGTCGACCTGACTGTTGCCGCCGGCAAGGTCGATGGTGATGAGGATACTCAGATCCAAGCGATCGAGAACGCGATCTCGCGCGGTGACCAGGGCATCATCATCACCCCGAACGGACCGAGTGTCGTCGACGCCCTGGCGAGGGCCAAGGACGCAGGCTTGTACGTGGTCGCCCTCGACACCGTCCCGGACCCGGCCGACGACGTAGACATCACCTACGCGACCGACAACTATCGCGCGGGTCAGCTCATCGGCGAGTGGACGGCCGTCAAGCTCGACGGGGACGACGCCGTCATTGCTCTGCTCGACCTGTTCGATGACAAGGTCCTGACGGTTGACTACGAGCGAAACCAGGGGTTCCTCGATGGCATGGGTATTGACCTGAACGATCCTGAGGTCAACGGAGATGAGGACCCGCAGGGTACATACACCGGTGGTCAAGGGGGCTCCTACGAGATCGTCGGAAACCAGGCCAGCGAGGGAACTGAGGACGGAGGCCGTACTGCGGCCGAGACGTTGCTGAGCAAGAACCCCGACATCAACGTGATCTACGGCATCAACGAGCCGGCGGCCTACGGCGGCTTCCAGGCACTTGAGGCTGCCGGAAGGAGCGACGGTCTCATCACGGTCGCGATCGATGGCGCGTGCGACGGTGTCAACTACGTTGAGGAGGGCACCCTGCAGGCGACGGCCCAGCAGTTCCCGAAGATCATGGCCGAGAAGGGTGTCGAGGCGGTCCACGCCCTCGCGACTGGTGGTGAGAAGCCGCAGCCGGAGGAGGGTGAGGAGTTCGTCAACACCGGCACGGAGATCGTGGCGGCCGAAGCCCTGCCAGGGGTCGAGTCCGTCAGCGTCGAAGACGGCCTGGCGACCTGCTTCTGAGCACCGGCTGGCCCCTCGGCCCGCCGAGGGGCCAGCTTTGCCCACTCACCCCAGGAGTCCACTGATGACACAGCCCTCGACCGCCAATGGTGCCCGGGACCTTGCCGAGGAGTTCCTCGATCGCTCGACGCCGCTCTCGCGAGTACGCGCAACGCTGCACCGCTACCCGGCGCTAAGCCCGGCTGGGGTGCTCATCCTCACCGTGATCGTGTTCGGCCTCATCAATGACCGCTTCCTCCGGCCCGAGAACTTGTCCCTCATCTCTCAGCAGGTCGCCGTCGTGGGCACGTTGGCTGCGGCTCAGACCATCATCATCCTGACTGCGGGTATCGACCTGTCCATCGGCGCGGTCATGGTGATGGCGTCCATGGTGATGGCGCAGACCGCCTCATCATCCGGATGGTCGCCGCCAGTCGCGATCATCGCAGGGCTTCTCGTCGGCGTCGCAGCCGGCGGGATCAACGGGTTCTTGGTGACCAGGGTCAAGTTGCCACCGTTCATCGTCACACTCGGGACCCTCAGCATCTTCATGGCGATGTCATTGTTGTACTCCGGCGGTCAGACGGTCCGGGGTACGGACCTGCCCGACCTGCTCACCTGGACCGGAACCACCTTCGATGCTGCCGGCGTGCGCATCAGCGTTGGTGTGGTGCTGATGCTCCTGGTCTACCTCGTGCTCGCCTACGCTCTGCACCGGACGGCGTGGGGTCGTCATGTCTACGCCGTCGGCGACGACGTCGAGTCCGCCCGTCTCGCCGGTATTCGGGTGAATCGGGTCAGGATGTCGGTGTACCTCGTGGCCGGTTTCATCATCGCGGTCACGGCCTGGATCCTCATCGGCCGCACGAACGCGGCCAACCCGAACACGGGCACGGATCTCAATCTCGACTCGATCACCGCCGTCGTGATCGGTGGGACGAGCTTGTTCGGAGGGCGCGGGGTTGTCTGGGGCAGCCTGCTCGGCGCACTCATCGTCGGAGTGTTCCGCAACGGTCTCGCCCTGGCGGGCGTAGACGTGCTCTACCAGACGCTGGCCGTCGGGTTGCTCGTGATCCTGGCGGTCGCAGTCGACCAGTGGATCAGGAAGGCGCAGAGATGACTACCACCACCGAACCCGTGCTCGAGGCGCGAGATCTCGTCAAGACCTACGGTCGCATCGTCGGCCTCGACGGTGTGAGTCTGGCACTGTATGCAGGTGAGGTCCTTGCGATCATCGGAGACAACGGCGCGGGAAAATCGACACTGATCAAGTGCCTGACCGGAGCCGAGGTGCCTGACCGAGGCCAGCTGCTCGTCGCCGGTCAGGTGGCGTCCTTCAGAAGGCCGCAGGACGCGCGGGAGGCGGGTATCGAGACGGTCTACCAGAACCTCGCAGTCTCGCCGGCGCTCGACATCGCCTCCAACCTGTTTCTCGGTCGCGAACGTCGTCGCCCCGGACTCTCGGGCCGGATCCTGCGGGCCCTCGACACCAAGGGGATGCGTGACAGCGCGCGCCGCGAGCTCGAGGAGCTCGGCATCTCCACCTTGCAGGACGTCACCGTGCCGGTGGAGAACCTTTCCGGTGGCCAGCGCCAGGCCGTCGCCGTCGCTCGCGCGGCTGCTTTCGGGTCCAAGGTCGTCGTGCTGGATGAGCCGACCGCCGCGCTGGGAGTGCGGGAATCGGCCCAGGTCCTTGACCTGGTGCGCAACCTGCGCGACCGAGGCATCCCGGTGATCATCATCAGCCACAACATGCCGCAGGTCTTCGAGGTCGCAGACCGGATCCATGTCCAGCGTCTCGGCAAGAGAGCTGCGACGATCTCGCCGCAGACCCACAGCATGACCGACGCGGTCGCAATCATGACCGGTGCGGCAGCCGCATGAGCCGCGGTCGGTGGGTCGCGGTCGTCGGTGACAACTGCATCGATCGCTACCGAGGATCACTCATGGGCGACTACATCGGGGGGAATGCGGTCAACGTGGCCGTGCAGCTGAGCCGCCGCGGCGTGCAGGCGCGCTATTTCGGAGCAGTCGGGGACGACGTCGAGGGGGCAGCTGTGCGCTCTGCGCTGGTGCACAACGGCGTGGATGTGCGTGGCCTACGGGTCAGCCGCGGTCCCACTGCCGTCACTCAGATCCGGGTCGCTGGCGGCGAGCGCATCTTCGAGCACGAGGACTTCGGCGTGACCGCCGACTACCACCCATCCACGAAGGATGTTGCCGAGATCGCCGCGGCCGACTGGGCGCACCTCGGGATGCTGCCCGGAGCCACGGAGCTCCGGAGAGTTCTCGCGCCGACGCGAGTCGTCGTGAGCCAGGACTGTGCCGTGGCTGCTGGACTGGACGACCTCGACGTCGCTTTCCTGTCCGTCGGCGAAGGCTCAGAGGCCCATGAAGAACTCGCTCGGGTCGCCGCGGGTCACGTCCCCCTCGTGGTGGTGACGATGGGTGCCGACGGTTCCATGGCTGAGTCCGCCGGCACGACCTGGAACCAGCCGGCGCTGCCGACGAAGCTGGTCGACACCACCGGCGCCGGGGACAGCTTCATCGCCGGGTTCATCGCCGCTCGACTGGAAGGGTCGAGGATTCCCGAGGCGTTGCGGGCCGGTGCCGAGTATGCCAGCGCCACGTGCGGGCACCTTGGTGGGTGGCCGCAGTGCCCGCTCGACCTCCACGACACCCCGAAGGAGCGCTTGTGACCACGTCAGATCACCACCTCAGCCTGACCGCCGTGGATGCGGCCATCGAGTCCTATGCCGCGCAGTCCCACGAACTACTTGCCGAGCTCGTGGGCGAGCGAAGTGTCAACCCGCGACAGCCAGGCGTTGATGCCGCCGAGTACCGCGGCGGCGAACAGCGCGCCAACGAGATCCTCGCGGACGCATTCTCCCCCTTGGGGTACGACGTCGACTGGGTGGAGGCAGAACCCGGCCGCGCCAACCTCGTCGCTGCCCGGTCCGGCTCGGGCAGCGGCCGCTCACTCGCTCTCAACGGACACATCGACACAGTCGCTCCCCAGGCTGGGGATCTTGACGACCCGTGGACGCCCGTCATCGAGGATGGCTATCTGTACGGACTGGGTAGCACGGACATGAAAGCCGGCCACGCCGCGATGTGGCTGGCCTGCCGCGCACTGCGCGCCGCCGGTGTTGAGTTGGATGGCGATCTGCAGATCCACTCGGTGGTGGGCGAGGAGACCATGAGTCATGAGATCGGTACGAGCGCCGTGCTCGATGCCGGATACATGGTCGACGGTGTGCTCGTTGCTGAGCCGACGTCCCCGGAGCCCACAGTGCTGGACGTCTCCAACGCCGCGGCCGGAAACTACCTGTTCTCCCTGACTGTCCGGGGTCGATCGACCCACTGGGCTTCGCGCCATCACGCCATCCGGGCTGGCGGTGATGGGGACAGTGTCGGTGTGAACGCCATTGACAAGGCCTTCTATGTCTACACCGCCATGCGCCAGCTTGAGGAGCAGTGGGCGTTCAGCAAGAGTCACGAGGGTTTCCCGCCCGGTGCCTTCATCATCCATCCGGGAGTGCTCCGCGCTGACGTCGGTATCGAGGCGGCACCGTACTTCCCGGACCGCGCTCGCTTCGACTACCTGCTCTCCTTCCCCCCGGGCGAATCTTCCGAGGACGTCCGTGAAGAGGTGGAGCAGCACATTCGCCGGGCGAGCGAGCTTGACCCGTGGCTGCGGGACCAACCGGTGGAGTTCGAGTGGAAGGACACCTGGCCTCCTGCCTACACCGATCCGGCTGACCCGTTTGTGGCGAGCGTCCTCTCAGCCAGAAGGTCTCTGGGTGCGGTGGATCCTCGGGTAGGCGACCTGTCGGCACCCATGACCGCCGCCGCCCAGTCGGACGCGAACTTCTATGAGGCTCGCGGCATCCCGGCACTCGTGGTCGGCCCCGGCGACCTGGCCTGCGCCCACGCCGCCAACGAGCGTGTCAAACTTGAGAACATCGCCGTCGCGGCCCGACTTTACGTCCGCGCGGCCATGCACTGGTGCGGAAGCGATAACCCGATGAGCTCGCCCTCTGGGGAGTAGCCACGGCAATTTGGTCCCTTTGAGAGACCATCAGGAGAAGTGAGGCGCGGTGGAAGGGCGACAGAATACGGCAGCGGTCTCGGCACGTCGCGGGACCAAGGCGCCGTTGGTGAAGGAGCTGATCCTCGACCTGATTCGCTCCGAGGGACTTCGTCCCGGTGACCGCATCCCCACCGAACCCGAACTATCCGAACGGTTTCACGTTTCACGGGCGACGATCCGTGAGGCTCTCAAGCTGCTCGAGCAGGACGGGTTCGTCCACGCCGTCCAGGGAAGTGGCCGGTTCGTCTCTCCATTAGGGACCCTTAGGGTCGAGCGGCCGATCACCATATACGAGAGCATCACTGAGATGCTCGAGCGGCTCGGCTATACCGTCAGCACGGCGGTGCTCCAGGTTGCCGAGGGGGCGGCCGATGAGGCCGTGGCGGAGTCGCTGGGCATTGGGGTCGGAGACCCGGTGATCCGGACGGTCCGACTGCGCGCGTCCGAGGACGAGGAGCCATTGGTTCTCAGCGTCAACGTCGTCCCGCGCGCCTGTCTGCCCGGGCCGGTCGGCCACCGGGACTGGAGCGGATCGCTCACGAGCGCCCTGAGCGGACACGGTCACTCGATCGTCTCCTCGGCGGCTCGCATCAGTGCCACGAACCTGCCGCCGGACCTTGGGTCGATGTACGACCTGCAGTCGTACGATCCTTGGCTCGCCATCGAGGAGACATGCATGACCCAAGCTGGAGTGAGAGCTCTTCACGCCGTCGACTATCACCGCAGCAGCGAGATCGCTTTCAACGTGATCCGTCGGCGGTGAAAGCCTGAGACGCTGCACGGAGCGCGGACGCCACGTCGCAGCAGTCACGACGACCCCGGCAGACTGGGAGCATGTCGACGCGCCGGCGCACGCCCGAGCAGATCCTCGCCTCCGACCACCGTGAGCCCGATGCGGCGCTCTTCGCGCAGGGGGTGGCCTCCGACGAGCAGCATGCCGCGCTGCGTCGGTCGGTGCGCCAGCTCGGCACCCTGCTCGGTCAGGCGCTGCAGCGGCACGAGGGCCCCGAGCTGCTCGAGCTCGTCGAGCGGGTCCGGCGCCTGGCCCGCCAGCCCGACGACGGTGCTGAACGAGATGGGGAGCTGCACGCCGTGCTGGCCGAGGTGGACCCGGAGACGGCCGTGGTGCTGGCGCGCGCCTTCACCGCCTACTTCCAGCTGGCCAACATCGCCGAGCAGCTGCACCGCTGGCGCGAGCTGACCACCGACGAGCAGGGGCCGCTGGAGAAGACGGTCGGACGCATCGCCGACGCACTGGAGAACGGCGACCTCGACCACGCGACGTTGGAGTCCGTGCTGAGGGAGGTGGAGTACCGCCCCGTCTTCACCGCCCACCCCACCGAGGCGAGCAGACGCAGCGTGATGCGTCTGCTGCGCAAGGTGGCCGAGACCCTCGCAGCCACGCAGGGGACCGGAAGCGTCGTCGCCGAGCCCCCGCGGCTCATCGACCGGCGCAGCAACGAACGTCGACTGGCTGAGCTGGTGGACCTGCTGTGGCAGAGCGACGAGCTGCGGGTCGTCCGGCCGCAGCCCCAGGACGAGGCCCGCACCGCGGTCTACTATCTGCGCTCCATCGCCTCGGAGGTCGTGCCGGACCTGCTGGAGGAGCTGGACCGCCAGCTGCGCTCGATCGGGGTCGAGCTGCCTGCCGACGCCCGCCCGCTGAGGTTCGGGACGTGGGCCGGTGGCGACCGCGACGGCAACCCCAACGTCACCCCCGCCGTCACGTCGGAGATCCAGCTCCTGCAGCACGTCGCCGGTCTGGACGAGCTCATCGACATGGTGGAGGAGCTGCTCACCGAGATGACGGCGTCCACGCGCGTCGTGACCGCGTCCGACGAGCTCCTGACCAGTCTTCAGGACGACGCCGAGGCCCTGCCCGTCACGTGGGAGACCATCCGACGACTCAACGCGGAGGAGCCCTATCGACTGAAGATGAGCTTCGTACGGGTGCGGCTGCAGCGCACCCGTGACCGGCTGCTCCACGACACCGCGCACGAGCCCGGCCGTGACTACGCATCGTTCGACGAGCTCCTGCGCGACCTCACTCTCGTGCGCGACTCGATGCTCGCCGACGATGGGACGGGCCGGGATGGGGCTGGTCGGGACGGTGTAGGTCCCGATGGGACGGGTCGCGATCGACCCTCAGCCGGTGAGCTCACCGGCAACGGCGCCGTGCTGCGCCTCATCCGCACGGCCGTGGCCTTCGGTGCGGGGCTGGCCACCATGGACGTCCGCGAGCACAGCGACAAGCACCACGCCGCCCTCGCCGAGCTGTACGCCCGCACCGGCGAGCTCGACCGGCCCTACGCGGAGCTGGAGCGCGCGGACCGCATCGCCTTGTTGTCGCGGGAGATGTCCGCCCGCCGCCCGCTCACCGGCTCCGGGGCCACCGGTCTGGGTGAGGCGGCCGAGGCGTCGCTCGGACTGCTGCGCACCATCCGCGACGCGCTCGATGCCTACGGCCCTGACGTCATCGAGACCTACATCGTCTCCATGACGCACGACGTCGACGACCTGTTCGCCGTGGTGGTGCTGGCCCGCGAGGTGGGTCTGGTCGACCTCGGTGACCCCTCCGGTACGCACGAGGGTGGCGCGACGGCCCGCATCGGGTTCGCGCCGTTGTTCGAGACGGTCGCGGAGCTGGAGGCCGCGGGCCCACTGCTGGAGGCCTTGTTGCGCGATCCGTCCTACCGTCGCGTCGTGGCGGCACGGGGCGACGTGCAGGAGATCATGCTCGGCTACTCCGACTCCTCCAAGGACGCCGGCATCGCCGCCTCGCAGTGGCAGATCCACCGCGCCCAGCGGGACCTGCGTGACATCGCTGCCGAGCACGGTGTGACGTTGCGGCTCTTCCACGGCCGCGGTGGCTCGGTCGGGCGCGGCGGCGGCCCGACGGCCGAGGCGATCATGTCGCAGCCCAACGGCAGCCTCACCGGTCCGATCAAGATCACCGAGCAGGGCGAGGTCATCTCCGACAAGTACGCGCTGCCCGGGCTCGGCCGACACAACCTGGAGGGTGCGCTGGCCGCCGTGCTCGAGGCCTCGGCCCTGCATCGGACGTCCTTGTTGCCTCAGGACATGCTCGACACCTGGAACAGCACGATGGACGTCGTCGCCTCACACGGTCAGACGGCCTACCGCTCGTTGGTGCGTGACGACGCGCTGGTGCCGTTCTTCGTCGCGGCCACACCGGTCGACGAGCTGGGCAAGATGAACATCGGCTCGCGTCCGGCCAAGCGGCCCGGCGGCGCCGGAGGCCTGGAGGACCTGCGGGCCATCCCGTGGGTGTTCGGGTGGACTCAGTCGCGCATCATCCTGCCGGGCTGGTTCGGTGTCGGGTCGGGCCTGGAGGTCGCGCTCGATGAGGGTCGCGAGGACGTGCTGCGCGAGATGTACGGATCGTGGCCGTTCTTCCGCACCTTCGTGTCCAACGTCGAGATGACGCTCGCCAAGACCGACCTGGACATCGCGGCCGAGTACGTCGGGGCGCTCGTGCCCCAGCACGCGCAGCACCTGTTCGAGCAGATCCGCGATGAACACGCACGCACTGTCGAGCAGGTGCTGCGCGTGACGGGACAGGTGTCCTTGCTTGAGTCCGCCCCCGTGCTGCGTCAGACCTTAGCCCTGCGCGACACGTACCTGGCCCCACTACATGCCCTGCAGGTCTCGCTGTTGCAGCGCACCCGTGCCACCGGGGCGGCCGACGAAACCGGCACTCCGGCTGACCCGGCGCTGGAGCGCGCCCTGCTGCTCACCATCAACGGCATCGCCGCCGGGCTGCGCAACACCGGCTGATTCAGTCCTGTCCCCGAGGGCCTATCTGGTGAGGATGCGGCGCATCACGTCGCGCGAGGCACGGGCCATCAGCGGCTCCACGTCGAGCTCGGTCAGCATCTGCGTCGCGGCGTCCATCTCATCGGCGCGGCGCTTGGCGTGCAGTTGTGTCCCTTCGACGAGACGGTCGACGATCTGCTCGTCGAAGGCGGCCAGTTCGCCGGCGATGTTGGCGCGGAGCCAGTCTCGGCAGTTCGCCGTCTCGGCTGCTTCGAGTGCCTCCACCACTGAGGTCGCCAGCCCCTTGAAGAACACGCTGCGCAGCAGCTTGCGCTCGGCAGCGGCTCCGGCCTCGCCCTCCTGCTCCGAAACGTTGGCACCGAAGAGGTTGAGCTTGGCAGCGAATCGTTCCGCGTCGGGTCCAGACACCAGCATCGGCACGGTCAGTCCCTTGCCGGGCACGGGCGACATGATCGCGACGTCGACGAACGCAACGTCCAGTTCTACCGATCGTCGCGCGAGGTCTGCCTTGAGCCCAGGGGAACCGGTGTTGAGGTCGGCCCATATGGCACTGCCGGCGCATCCGCCGGCGGTCTCAAGCACATCCCTCGCGACGGAGGCGCTGTTGACGCTGAGCACGATGTCGGCGCCCCTGACAGCCTCGCGCTCGTCCGCGGCGGACGTCGCTCCGGTAAGTGCCGGCACGGCCGGGTCGTACATCACGATCTCGGCCCCGGCGGCCACCAGGTCGGCACCGATCGCGGATCCGGCCTCACCACAGCCCAGCAGGGCGATCCTCGTCGTCACACGACACCTCCGGTGATTCGCGGGCACACCCGCGTGCTCCTGTTTCGTGCACAATAGTGTAGACAATTGACGACGATTGTGGCGCCTCGCCGTCCGCAATCGTCACGATGACGGGAGTCTCGATGTCCGACGCCACGACCCGCACGTCTCGCCGCATCCTTGACCTTGCGCACCCGCTCTCGAGCAGTGCACCGGTCTCAGGCAGCCATGTGGGCTTCACTCTGGCGCTCAAGAGGCGACACGGCGACGTGGTCCGGGAGGACGGGGGTTCCGGGGCGTCCGAGATGATTGTCATGAGCCCTCACATCGGCACGCACGTCGACGCCCTGTGCCACGCTTCGCACGAAGGTCGCATGCATGGCGGGATCGACGCCGGCACCGCTCAGCGCGGCGAGGGATTCTCCGTGCTCGGCGCTGAGACGATCCCGCCCATTGTCGGAAGGGCGGCGCTGCTTGACGTGGCGGGACCTGGACGGGTCTGCGCTGCGGGTCAGGAAGTCACGGTGCACGACCTCGAGCGAGCGGCCGAGGGCATCGATCCCTCAGAGGTTGATGTGATCCTGGTACGGACGGGGTGGGCGGCCCACTGGGGAGATGCACCTACTTACGTTGGGCACGAGCACGGAGCACCGGGTGTCGGTGTCGACGCGGCGCTGTGGCTCGCTGAGCACCATCCCATTGCCGTCGGTAGTGACACGATGGCCTTCGAGTGCATCCCTCCGGGTGCGGGACACCGTAACCTTCCAGTGCACAGCCATCTCTTGGTGCAGGAAGGAGTCCACATCATCGAGAACATGCTTCTCAACGAGTTGGCCGACTCCGGCCACGCCACGTTTGACTTCGTCCTCGCGCCGCTGCCCATGGTCGGAGCCACCGGCTCTCCGGTGCGACCTCTGGCGGTGGTCCCCGATGGCTGAGCGGACCGTGCCCCCCTCGAAGACGCAGTTCGTCTACGAGTGGCTGCGGGAGGAGATACTCTCCGGGTCGCTCGGACCGGGCTCACACATTCGTCAGCAGGAGGTAGCACGGGAGCTGGGCGTGTCCTACACACCGGTCCGTGAGGCGATCCGGCAGCTACAGGCCAACGGCCTGGTTACCTACGAACCCCACCGCGGCAACGCCGTCACCAGTCTTGACGACGACGCACTGCTCGAGCTCTACCAACTCCGGGGTGCGGTCGAGGGTCTCGCAGCCCGCCTTGCGGCCGTCACGATGACTCCTGAGGCCCTCGAGGAGATCGAGGCGGTGCATGCCCGGGCGCAGGACGAGCTCGACAAGGGCGGAGACTCGTCGACGCTCGCGGACCTCAGTCGACGTTTCCACACGCTCGTCGTGGAGCAAGGAGGGCCCAAGGTCGTGCTTCCCAAGCTGCACGAGATCTGGAACCACTACCCCGTTCCGAGGTCGCAGTCGCTATGGGCCGATCCCGCCGAGGCCCGCCGCAGTCTCGACGCCCACGGTCGCATCATCGAGGCATTGCGTTCGGGTGAGGCCGCGAGTGCCGGCACGCTCATGGAGGAGCACATCGTGGAGAGCGTCCGGTACCGCCTGGTCGCCGACTGAGACTCGCCCGTCTGTGGAGGGGCACAGGTTCCGGCCTACGGGGCGCCCAGCGACTCCGACGCTGCGGGCGACCTACGCACAGCCTGAAGAAGGAAGCCCATGCTGGACTCGCCAGTTGGTCGCTGACCAGCTGGCCTGATCAATCGCCCCGGGGTCCCGGCGAGACCTCCGCATCAGACAGCATTGTGCGGAGCTGACCGGCGATGACGAGCCGTGGCGGCGCTTTCGCCCTGCCTGTTGACACGAAGGAGCTGGGTGTCAGTCGAGGGCGCCACTGCGCGCGAGCGCCCGGTTGGTGATGCCGCGGGCGCTTCCTACATAGGAGCGGGGATCGAGTAGCTCCGCGAGATCGATTCTGCTTGGATCACCGCCGCGCGTGGCGATCGCCTCGTGCAGCGCGTCGCGCAGTGCGCCTCCGGCTCCTCTGTGCTGCAGCACGACCTGCCGCACGACACTCTTGGCCTCAAGCTTGCCAATCAGTGGTGCAAGAGCGATGTTGATCCGCTCCGCCACAATGCCGGCACCTGATGATCTGAGGTTGCGGTCGATGGCGGCCTCATGGATCTGCAGACCGTCCACCAGTTCGCGCGTGTGCGATGCGCTGCCGAGAATGCAGCGCCACGCCTCGCGCAACGGCTGCCACTCCGACTGCCAAGCCCCAACCGGACGCTCGTCCTCGGCCATCATGGCTTGCAGGACGACCAAGCAGAGAGCCGGAACCTGGCGGCTGGCGGCGAGGACGAGCGTGGTCTTGACCGGGTTCTGCTTCTGGGGCATGGCCGTGGAGATTCCGTCCGCACCCTCGCTCACCTCACCGACCTCGGTCCGGGACATGACCTGGACGTCAGCGGCGATCTTGCCCAGCACACCGTTCACCAGGGACAGGCACGAGGCGAGATCGGCGAGTGGCGTCCGCACCGTGTGCCAGGGCTGGTAGTGCGGGTCTAACCCGAGCTCGTCGGCCACCGCATCGACCAGGTCGAAGGGGTCCAGTGGGTCACCGAGTGTCTGGTCCCCATAGCCGCCGTAGGCCGCCAGTGTGCCCGCGGCTCCGGCGAGTGACACAGGGAGTCCGCGCTCGATGAGGTCGCTGACCCGCCGCTCGGCGTCGACCAAACCGTTCAACCAGGCCGAGGCCTTGACGCCGAACGTCACCGGCACCGCGTGTTGTCCGATGGTCCGGCCTGCCATGGGAAGGTCACCGTGCTCGTCGATCAGCCGGACGACGCCGGCACGGATGGTGCCCAGCAGGTGCTCCAGCTCGTACAACGCATTCATCGAGACGAGCATGGCGGCCGTGTCGAGCACGTCCTGGCTGGTGGCGCCGAGGTGCACGTGGTCACCGACACCAGGCGCGGCGATTTCCACCGCACGCTGCAGCTCTTGCACGAGTGGGATGGCCGGGTTGGAGTTGTCGTGCACCCCGGAGGCAACGACCCGCGGGTCCACGCTGAGGTCGCGTGCCGTCGACTCGATGGTCCGGGCGGAGTCGAGCGGGAGCAGACCGAGCCGAGCCTGGGCGTTCGCGAGCGCCACCTCAGTGCGGAGCATCGCTCGGATCCACGATGCATCGTCGAGCGACGCGACACGGATTCCGGCCCATGCCGGGGAGAGCATTCCCGAGTCCTGGGGATCGTTCATGGAAGTCCTTTCGGTGATGACGCGTCCGGATGGCAGTGGTTCCAGAGGTCAACGGTCTGTTGGGCGCGCTGAAGCACGGCTCGGTCGACGAACGTGCCGTCCTGGAGCGCCGCCGCCCCGGAGTCCGTCTCCGGGTCACGGACCGAGGCCAGGACTTGCCTGGCGGCGGCGTACTCGGCATCGCTCGGCGCGAACGCGCCTCGAATGGGTGCGAGTTGACGCGGGTGCAGTGCTGTGCGTCCGAGGAACCCCTGGCGTGCGAGGGAGCGGGTGTCGGCACTCAGGCCGACGACATCGGTGACGTTCACGTAGGCGGCACCCATTGGGGCGGGGAGTCCAGCAGCCGCCGATGCGAGCACCAGGTTGATCCGCACCTGCTGCATGACCGAGGGGTCGCTACTGCGGAACGCTGTCCGGAGGTCGGCCTCGCCGAGGCTGACGCCGCCGACACCGGGAGCGTTGCAGAGGTCCTCGAGCGCAGCCACTGCCCGGGGGGTCTCAACGAGGGGATGGACGACTTGGTCCTTTCGGAGCCGGTCCCGCACTCTCGCCACGTCGTCGGCTGACTCGACCTTGGGCAGGCGGACGGATTCGACGGCGGTGAGCACCGCAACTGCCTCTGCGTCCGCGTGGTGCCACGGCGACGACGGGCCGTTGATCCGGACCTGCAGGTGCGGGGTCGGGCTGGTGTGCGTGAGGGTCCGGGCGAGAGCCGTGCGCGCTGCGTCCTTGTCCGCTGGCGCCACGGCGTCCTCGAGGTCGACGATGACGGCGTCGGTGTCAAGCTCGAGGGCCTTGCGGACGCGGTCGGGTCGGGTCGCCGGGACGTAGAGCCAGGTGAGTCGGGGTGCGCTCATGCGATACCGCCGCCGCGGCGCGCAGACGCGATGTCTCCGCTGGAGTAGCCGAGTTCGGCGAGAATCTCGTCGGTATCGCTCGCCGGGCCGCGTCCGCTGAACCGGATGCTGCCGGGTGTGCGCGACATCCGGAACAGGACGTTGGTCATGCGCAGTGGTCCGAGGTCGGGGTCGTCGACAGTGGCGATGGTGCCGAGCGCGGCGTACTGTTCGTCGGTGACGATGTCGCTCGCATCGTAGATGACTGTGGCCGCGGCGTCGGCGGCGGCGAATGCCGCGAGTGCCTCCGCGGCTGTTCGCTGGAGCATCCACTCGGCGACGGCGGCGTCGAGCTCGTCGGCGTGGGCGGCGCGTTGCCTGCCGGTGGCAAACCACGGTTCATCGATGACGTCGGGCCGGCCGACGAGTCGCATCACCCGCTCGGCGATCGACTGCGAAGAGGTGGAGACGGCCACCCACTTGCCGTCCTGGGTCAGGTAGGTGTTGCGAGGAGCGTTGTTCAGGGTGCGGTTTCCGGTGCGGGGTGCGACCGCCCCGAGCTGGTCGAAGATGCTTACCTGAGGTCCGAGGATCCCGAGCAACGGCTCGATGAGTGCGAGGTCTATGACCTGACCGCGGCCGCTCTGCTCCCTAGAGTGCAGCGCGACCATCGCCGCGTAGGCGGCGGTGAGTCCTGCGACGCCGTCCGCGAGAGCGAGCGGCGGCAGCGTCGGGGGTCCATCGGGCTGGCCTGTCATCGAAGCGAAGCCGCTCATCGCCTCGGCAAGTGTGCCGAACCCAGCCTCTCGCCGGCGAGGACCCTTCTGGCCGAATCCGCTGACGCGCAGCAGCACCAGCCGAGGGTTCGCTTCCTCGAGTTCCGGCCAGCCGAGTCCCCATTGCTCGAGCGTTCCGGGACGAAAGTTTTCGATCAGCACGTCTGAGGTCTCTACCAGGCGCAGCAGCAAAGCTCGGCCGTCCTCGTGCTTGAGGTCGGCCGCCACGGTCCGCTTGTTGCGGCCGAGGTTCTTCCACCACAGGCCGTGTCCGTTCTTCATGGCCCCGTGACCGCGGCTTGGATCGGGGCGTTCGGGATGCTCCACCTTGATCACGTCGGCGCCGAAATCACCCAGCATGGTGGCCGCGAGAGGGCCAGCGAACAGCGTGGCGCAGTCAATCACCCGGATGTCGTGAAGAGGAGGAACCATACGTTATATATAACATGTCATATGGATCGGCGCTGCGGCAGAGGCGACACGGCGGCGGACGTCTACCGCGTCAGAGGATGCACCCGGGACAGTAGGTCGAGGAGGACTGCGGTGAAGGCAGCGGGCTGTTCGACGTTGGACAGGTGAGCGGCTGAGGGCAGGATGTGCATGGAGGAGTGGTTCACTCCCTCGTGGATCCGACGGGCGTGCGCGACCGTGGTCGAGGGGTCGTGCTCGCCGACGACAACTGCAGTCGGCACGGTGATCTCGTGCAGCCGGTCGGTCACGTCGATCTGGGGGATTGCCCGGCAGCAGGCAGCGTAGCCCTGGGGGTCGCTCGCGAGCAGCATTTGCTGGTACGAGGTGACCACAGCGGGGCGTCGCTCGGTGAAGCCGGAAGTGAACCAACGCGACGGCGTCGTCGCGGCGATCGGCGCCAGTCCTTGCGTCTCAGCCGTCCGGGCGCGCTGCTCCCAGAAGTCGAAGGATTTCGGGCCGTAACGGCTCGTGGTGTCTGCCAGCACGAGCCCCTCGAACCGAGCTGGGTGGTCCAGTACCGCCACTTGTCCGAGCATGCCTCCCATCGACAGGCCCACGAACGTTGCGCGCTCCACGTCGACGACGTCTAGCAGCGCGATCAGGTCGGCGGCCAGGTCCTCGAGGCGGTATGGCCCGGGAGGTGCGTCGGAGCCTCCGTGGCCGCGCGCATCGTAGCGCAGGACACGGTGACCGACGAGGGGTGGCACCTGGTCGTCCCACATGTGCAAGGTGCAGCCGAGGGAGTTGCTGAGTACGACCCAAGGACCGTGGTCGCCATCGATCCGGATGCGAAGACGGGTACCGAGGACCGACACGACGTCGGTGTGGACGGGGGCAGTCATCGATCGACCCGGACGTGGTCGAGGTAGTCGGTGTCGATCCGCAGGCCCCAGCCGGGAGCGGTGGGCAGCCGGTACGAGCCGTCCTGGAAGGTTGGTCCAGTCCGATCGATCAGCCGATAGAAGAACGGGTCCCGCCAAGGCATCATCACCTCGGCCCAGTGCGCGTTGTGGGTGCCGGCGACCATCATCGTGCCGATCTGTGGCTCCAGGTGCTGTAGGGCGGTCGCGCCGAACGCGCTTGCCACGGCTGCGGAGCGTCGCCACTCCGACGGTCCGGCGCCCCAGTATGCGTCGAAGTTCAGGTGGTCGACCGCTCCCGCTACCAGCAGGTCGCGACACCCGAACCGGGACAACTCGCTCTGGCCTGCCGCGATCGGGATGCCTGTTGCAGCACGCAGCGTCGCCATCTCCTGCCGATCGTCGTCCCAGCGGCAGGGTTCCTCCAGCCATGCCAGCTCCATCTCGCGTGTTCGCTCGACGAACTCCACCGCCTCCCTTCGGCCCCAGGCCTGGTTGGCGTCGGCGGCCACCAGAAAGTCGGGTCCTCCGGCGTCGCGTACCGTCGCAACGCGGCGTGCGTCCTCCTCCGGCGACCGTGCTCCGACCTTGACCTTGAGGCCACCGATGCCCATCTCCTGCAGGGATCGGACCTCTTCGCGCAGGGCCCTCTCGTCGTCGCCCGTGCTGTAGTAGCCCCCGAGGGCGAACACTGGCACCGACGGCTTGGCTGCGCCCCACAACAAGTTGAGCGGCAGTCCGGTGAGCTTGCCGACGGCGTCGTGAAGCGCTGCATCAACACAGGCCTGGGCGCGCAGGGCGATGCGCCGGTCGCGCAGGAATGGCACGGTGGCAACTCGTGTGCGCTCCCATGCGTCGTCGATGGCCACCACGGGACGCCCGAGGAGGGCGGGTTCGAGTTCGTCGGCGATGAGGGCCATGATCGCCGGCTGGAGGGCATCGTCGTTGCCCAGGAAGCACTCGCCCACGACGTCGGCATCGGTGTACACGCGGGTGAGGATGGTGCACCGGTGCGTCAGGGCGAGCGACGCACCCGTGGCGGGGCGCTCGAGCTCGACCCGAAGGCCGATGGTCTCGATGCGGGTGATGCGGACCTCGCTGGCGAGAGCTGTCAGGGACATGGGTCCTCCGGTCAGACGTCGGGGAACGGACTTGGTGCAGCGTCCTCACCGAGGCGGTAGGTGTTGAGGGTCATTGACACCAGCGTGTAGTACCCGAGGATTCCGACGACCTCGGCGAGCGCCTTTGCGCCCAGGGTCCGGCTCGCCCGGTCGAACAGCGGGTCGGATACCCGGCGCTCGCAGTGCAGGGCGACACAGAGGTCGACGATCACCGCCTCGTCGCTGAGCAGACCGCGTGGGCGCCGTCCGCCGCGGAGTGATTCGACGGCAGTGGCCGCGATCCCGGCCTCCTCAGCCAGTGGTGCGTGCACGCACCACTCGTACTCGCTGCGCCACAGCCTGGCCGTGGTGATGACTGCCAGCTCGCTCAGCCTGGGTTCGAGCGAGGTGTGGTATCGCAACGTCTCCCCGAGGGACTGGGCGCGCCGAGCGAGCTCGGGGCTCTGGATCCAGGCTCGCATGGGTTCGGGCATTCGGCCACGAGTACCGTCGATCGCCTCCTGCACGGCTGCCCGCTGTTCGGTGTCGAGGGGATCGCCGTCACGGTGGACTGGACGTTCCAGACCCGATTGCCTGGGCGGGAGATCGAGGAAGCGGGCGAGGTGGTCGACGACAGCCCGAGGATTCTCGACCGCGAGAAAGTGCGACGCATCGATCTCGACGACTTGCGCTGACGCACTCGCGGCGAACTCCTCTCTCAGGAGTGTGGGAGGACGGACGACGTCATGACTGCCGGCCATGACCAGTGTCGACACGCGGAGGCCGGCGAGCTCCCCGTGCACATCGGTGGCAGTCATGGCCTCGTGCGCCCACGCGTAGCCCCGTGGGTCGGTGGTGAGAAATCGTTGGCGGTAGTCGTCGAAGCGGTCGGTACGACGGTCGGGGGGCCAGGAGCGGTCCAGGCTCAGTGTTTCGATGGATGCCATGCCGCCTGCGAGTGCCCCGGCTGCTCGCTCGCGCATCACCGCGGCGGATGGCGTGCTCACCGACAGTGCCGGAGCAAGCAGAGTGAGAGACGCGACGGCATCGGGATGCCGGGCCGCATACGAGATGCACTGGGCGGCGCCGAACGCGGCGCCGACGAGATGTACCGGATGGTCGATCCCGAGCTTGGCTACGACGGCCTCCAGGTCGTCCACGAGATCGTCGGTCGTGAACGCTTCCACGGGGCTGTAGGACCCGCCCGACCCCCGTTGATCAAACCGTACGACACGTACCTGGTCAGCCAGCATATCCGCGAGGGCCTGCCAGCTCTCCAGACCACCGCCGAGCTCGTGCACGAGGACGAGCGTGGGACCGCTGCCGTGGTCTCGGCAGCGCACGACGCCAGCCTCGGTCTCGATCCACACATCCCGGCCGATGACAGGCTCGAGGCTGTCGGTCTCGACACCGTCGGTCACGCGATCTCCTTGATGCTGGTCGCTGCGGTCACGTGACACCGATCACGAAAACCTCTTGACACCATTCATCCACCGTGCCAGCGTGATTGTCAACAATATTGGTTTGTATTTTGGATTCATATCTGAGTACGAGCCAGTCCAGACGCGGCGTGGGGCGATCCCGGGCCCGACCCGACGGAAGGTGTCGATGTCACGCATGACGGAACGGCGGCTGCTGGTGATCGGTGCGCACAGTGCGGACTTCGTGTGGCGCTCGGCCGGCCTCATCGCCGCTCACACGCAGGCCGGCGGGGCGGCGCGAGTCGTCTCGCTGTCCTACGGTGAGCGTGGCGAGTCCGGCGAGCTCTGGAAGGAGCCCGGTCAGACCATCGAGAACGTCAAGCGCATCCGTCACAGAGAGGCCGAGAAGGCCGCCGCCGCCGTCGGGGCCGACTTCACCTGCCTCGACCTCGGCGACTACCCGCTACGCACAGGTCCGGAGGATGTGGATCGACTCGTGGAGATCATGCTCGACTTCGCGCCCCACGTCGTCGTGACGCACCCGGACAAGGATCCCTTCAACCCCGACCATCCAGTCGCCCACCAGGTCGTGCAGCAGGCGCGCCTGCTCACCTCTGGTGCCGTCGTCCAGTCCGGCTTTGCAACGGCACCACCGTCGGAGTTCCTCGTGTTCGAACCCCACCAGCCGGAGCTGTGTGGCTTCGTGCCGAGTGTCTTCGTAGACATCACGGCGGTATTCGAGCAGAAGGTGACGGCGATGCACGCGATGGCTGCTCAGACATACCTGCGCGAGTACTACTCCCAGCGTGCCGAGCACCGCGGCAACCACGCCCGCAAGGTCTCCGGCGACTCGACGGTGCGCCAGGCCGAGGCGTTCATGCGTATCGTGCCTAATGTCGTGGAGGGACTGTGACGACGCCAGAGTATGCCGAGCTCGCACGTCTCGGCGTCTCCACCGTCTACGAGGCGGCAGGGCGACGCGGCCTGCTTGATCACGAGTGGCGTCAGGTGGTGCCGGGTTCCCGAGCGTGCGGACCCGCTCGCACCGCGTTGTGCGCGACAGGCGACAACCGTGCCGTACACGAGGCTGTCGCCTCCCTGCGGCCGGGCGAGGTGCTCGTGCTCGCCATGGAGGACCCTCAGCCATT
Organism: Aeromicrobium sp. CTD01-1L150; assembly: GCF_041951745.1. Classification (GTDB taxonomy): domain Bacteria; phylum Actinomycetota; class Actinomycetes; order Propionibacteriales; family Nocardioidaceae; genus Aeromicrobium. Next base: position 3,963,006 of record NZ_CP169555.1, on the reverse strand, counting down.
CGGGATCATCGGCGACCTCCTGGTGACCCAGATGGAGTATGCCGGGTGCGCCGGGGTCGTGGTGGACTCGGGCGTGCGGGACGTCGAGGAGCTCGCTCGGATGAGCGTCCCCGTCTGGACACGATGGGTGCGGTCGCGGGGGGCGACCAAGGAGCATCGGGGAGCGATCGACGCCCCTGTGACCATCGGCGGCGTGACCGTCGCTCCCGGCGACGCTGTCGTGCTCGACAGCGACGGCGTGGTGGCCGTCGAGCAGGAGCGGGTCGGCACCGTCGTCGAGGCGGCGCGCGACCGAGAGATACGTGAGCGACGGGCTCGCGAGGACTACCGCAGTGGCGTGCTGTCGTACGACCGCCATGGCCTGCGCGCCTACGACGAAGCCTTGAGCTGAAGGACGAGACATGAACATCGACGTGCAGGACCTGACCCTGAAGTACGGCGACAACACTGCCATCGACGATCTCTCGTTGGTCGTCGAGGACGGCGAGGCGCTCGTCCTGCTCGGGCAGTCCGGCTGCGGGAAGACCAGCACCATGAGGTGCATTGCCGGACTAGAGACACCGTCCCGCGGCGTGATCAGCATCGGTGGGGACGTCGTCTTCGACGGCTCCCGCGGGATCAGTCGGCCGCCGAACAAGCGCAACATCGGCATGGTGTTCCAGTCGTACGCGATCTGGCCCCACCTCACGGTCTTCGAGAACGTCGCCTTCCCGCTCACCATGGCCAAGGTCGCCAAAGCCGAGATCCGCGAGCGCGTGGTGGCGACGCTCGAGCTGGTCGGTCTGGGCGCCATGGCCGACCGTGGCGCCAGCCTGCTCTCCGGCGGTCAGATGCAGCGCGTGGCGCTCGCGCGGAGCCTGGTGATGGAACCCTCCGTGCTGCTGCTCGATGAGCCGCTCTCCAATCTTGACGCTCGACTGCGTGATCGACTCCGTCTGGAGCTCCGCGAGCTCCAGCAGCGACTCGGGCTGACGTCCATCTACGTCACGCACGACCAGGAGGAGGCCTTGGCTCTGGCCGACCGCATCGCTCTGATGCAGTTCGGCAGGATCGTGCAGGTCGGACCGCCGCACGAGATCTACGAGAACCCGGCGAGCGCTTCGATCGCGGACTTCCTCGGCGTCAACAACATCCTGCCCGCCAAGCGGTTGGGCGCCTCGTCCGTGACCGTGGAGGGCTTCGACCGGGCGCTGCGCACCCACGACGTCCCGACCCACTCCGGGGAGCTTCGTGCCTGCTTCCGTGCTGAAGACATCCAGGTCAGCGCTGCAGCGACGCCGTACGACGACGGCTTCGACGGGACAGTCGTCTCCGCAGGGTTCCAGGGTGCCACCATCCGCTACCTGATCCGGACCACCCAGGGGGCCGAGCTCAATGCCGTCACCTCCAAGCGCGACGGTGCGCTCCTGCGTCCCGACGACGCCGTGTCGCTGCGGGTCGAACCGGACGCGATCCAGGTGCTGCCAGTAGAGGTGGAGGCACGATGACGCTGTCGACCGAGGAGCCGCGGCTGGGCACCAAGCCGGTGGCGCCGCGCCATGACGGTCCACGGTCCACCGCGCGCCTGCGCACCCTGCGTCGCCGCCTTCCGGTCCCCGCGGTGCTGTACGGCACGCTGGCAGTCCTAGTCCTCCTGCCCGTCGCGTTCGTGACGTTGTCCGCGTTCTCCAACGACACCCCGAGGCCTGGCAACATCGGCTTCGCGGGCCTCACGCTGGACAACTTCGGCACGGTGTTCGGGTCTGCCGGCGCCCGACGGGCCGCCGTCAACTCGCTCATGGTCGGCTTGGGGTCGGCCGCCGTCGCGTTGACGATCGGCGGGTTTCTGGCGTTTATCTCCGCCCGCACCAACGTGTACCTGCGACGTTTCCTCTATCTCGTCGGGTTGATCCCGATGTTTCTGCCGTCGTACGTCGGTGCCATCGCGTGGGCGATCCTCGCCGCGCCGAACGCCGGCCTGATCAACGTCGTCCTGGGCGATCTCGGACTCCCGCGCTTTGTCGACCTCTACAACGTCGGTGGCTTGGTCTTCGTCCTCGGCATCTACTACGCGCCCTACGCCTTCCTGCTTATTCACAGCTCATTCAGCCTGATGAATCCCGATCTCGAGGAGGCGGCGTCCGTCCACGGTGCGAGTACCAGCCAGGTGCTGAGGCGCATCACGTTTCCGCTTGCGCTCCCGGCGATCCTCGGTTCCGCGATCCTCATCTTCACGTTGACCGTGGAGAACTTCCCGGTCGCCCAGATCATCGGCGGCGCCAGCGGGTTCGACACCTTGCCGACCTACATCTGGCGGCTCATGAACAGTACGCCTTCGCAGGGCAACGAGGCCGCCGCGGTAGCTGTGGCCCTCGTGCTCACGGTGCTCGTCGCCACCCTCGTGCAGCGCGGCATCGTGTCGCGCCGGACGTTCACCACCGTCTCCGGCAAGGGAGTGAAGCCGCGTCGGATCGACCTCGGTGCGTGGCGGGTGCCGGCCCTGCTCGGCGGGCTCGCGTACTTCGTCGTCTCGGCGGTCCTGCCCCTGGGGGCGTTGCTGGTCGTGGCACTGCACGACTCCCCATACATCGCGACGTTCAGTGACTGGAACGAGCCCAGGGTCTGGTCGGCCGACGCCTTCATGTCGGCGCTTGAGTCCGCCACGGCTCGCGGCGCCATGACCAACAGTGTCATCGTGGGTATCGCCGCCGCAGCGGCCGGGACCTTGTTGGCGTTCGCCGTGGCTTACGTGGTGAACCGCACGACGTTGCCCGGACGATCGGGGTTGGAGTACATCTCCATGCTTCCGCTGGCCGTGCCTGCGATCGTGCTCGGTCTGGGTCTGCTGTGGACCTGGCTGGTACTGCCCTTACCGCTCTACGGGACGCTGCTGCTGATGATCGTGGCGTTCACTGCGGCGCAAATGCCGCAAGGGTTCCGAGGAGTCTCGGGCTCGATCCTGCAGGTGCATCATGACCTCGAGGACAGCGCAGTCATGCACGGCGCCTCCCGCACGCGGGCGGTCAGGAAGGTCACGCTACCGCTCATGCGTGTCGGCATCACGTCGACCTTCCTGCTGCTGCTGATGCTGTCGATGCGCGAGCTGACGGTTCCGCTGTTCCTCTTCACCTCCGACACTCGCCTGATCTCGATCGTGATCTTCGACAGTTACGAGAACGGCATTCTGCAGGGCGCTGCGGCGATCAGCCTCCTGTACTGCGTCGTGATCTTCGTGCTCGCGGCGGTCGCTCAACGTTACGGCACCCGGGAGCGCTCATGAGCGCGACCTCAGCCTACGTCCGCACCTGCTCCCGACCGCGGAGCTCCTCCACCCATTCCCCCAAGGAAAGGTCACCACGATGATCAGGAAGAACAAGCGTGTCACCGCCGTATTGGGTACGGCCGCCCTGATGCTGCTCGCAGCATGCGGCTCTGGAGGTTCGGACGGTCCAGACCTCGCTGAGGGCGAGGACCTGGTCCTGGATGGTGAGCTGATCGCCGACTCCGAGCTGCTCGAAGCGGCACAAGAGGAGGAGAGTGTCACCTTCTACACCGGCGGCAGCGAGCAGTCGGAGTCGGCGCTGGCTGAGCAGTTCACCGAGGACACCGGAATCGAGGTGGAGATCGTCCGGCTGCCTCCGAACCGGCTCACCGAGCGCATCCTCAGTGAGCAGGGAGCGGACCAGCTCGGCGCGGACGTCATGCGGACCTCTGGCGAGGACCTCACGGTCAGCATCGCGGAGTCCGGTGCTTTCGGTACCCATCGGCTCCCCGAGGGCTACGACATCGCGGAGGATCTCGTCTACGACGGTGGCGCTTACTACACCAGCATCATCAGGGCCTACTCGATCGCCTACAACGATCAGGTGCTCGCGGAGGAGGAAGCTCCCGCGGATTGGGAGGACTTGACCGACGACGATCTGCGAGGCCAGCTCGGCGTTGTGCAGGTCGCCGCCGGTGGCAGCACGGCCGCCCTGACCCGCTTCCAACTCGACCAGCTCGGCGAGGACTATCTTCATGACCTCGCCGCGCTCGACCCGCGGATCTTCGACTCCTCCGGTGGGTTGACTGATGCGATCGCCCGTGGCGAGGTTGCCGCCGGCCCGCTACCGATGGCGACCGCCTACAGCGCCCAGCAGGACGGCGCGCCGATCGCGATCACCACGCCGGAGGAGGGCGCCGCGGGCTACGCCTACTACCTCGGGCTCACAGCCGAGCCGGCCAACCCGAACGGGGCCCAAATCCTGGTCAACTGGCTGATGTCGTCGACGGGTCAGGCTGCATCGGCCGCTCTCGGCGACTATCCGGCCCGCGAGGACGCCCCGGCCCCGACGCTCGGCGACCTGGAGCTGCCCGGGACCGAGAGCGGCTTCCTCTTCACCTACAGCCCGGAGGAGACCCTCGGCAACGTCGAGGCGGATGAGCGGCTTTGGCGGGATATCTTCGGGTACACCGGCTAGAACGCGACCACGGTGTCAGGGTCAACAACGCCCGGCCCGGGACGCTCGATATGGAGGGCCATCTCGAGCGCACCAGGTGACGCCACAATCAGAGGGGCAGACTCGATGGCGGACGTTGACGGGACCGGGCGAGATGTCGCGGCCCGCATCAGGCAGGCGATCCTCGACGGAGATGTCGCTCCCAACCAACGGCTGATCGAGGCCGATCTGTGCGAGATGTTCTCGGCAAGCCGGGCGAGTGTTCGGGGAGCGCTCGTCGAGCTCGCCAACGAAGGCATCGTGGAACGGATCCGCAACCGAGGGGCGCGTGTGCGGGCTATCTCGTTCGCCGAGGCGTTGGAGATCTCCGAGGTCCGGCTCAAGCTTGAGGGTCTGTGCGCCCGTCGGGCGGCCGAGCGCGTGAGTGACGCCGAGGTGCAGGAGCTGCGGGGCATCGGAACACAGATGGAAGAGGCAGTTGCTTCCGGCGACCTGATGGCGTACTCAGCGCTGAACAAGCGGCTGCACGCTCGCATCGGCGAGATCGGTGGGCAGTCCACGGCGAACCAGATCATTGCGCGTCTGCGGGCTCAGATGGTGCGCCACCAGTACCGCCTGGCGATGGAGCCGGGCCGCGCCAACGTCTCTCTCGGCGAGCACCTGAGCATGATCGAGGCGGTCTGTGAGCGGGACCCGAAGAAGGCTGAGTCCGCGGCGCAGCGCCACCTGGAAAGCGTGATGCGCAGCCTGGAGGACGCTGCCCAGAGGCTGGGGGCGGTTCCGGATGAGTTCTGAGTGGAGCAGCGAGGGGGGCAAGCCGAGCAATGGAGGAGGAGTCCGTTGCATGCTCATGCGAGGGGGATCGTCCAAAGGGGTCTACATGCTCGCGGATGACCTGCCCGGTGACGTGTCGGAGCGCGACGATCTGCTGTTGAGGCTTATGGGCTCTCCCGACGAGCGCCAGATCGACGGGCTCGGCGGTGCGCACCCGCTGACGAGCAAAGTCGCCGTAGTGGGACCGTCGAGCCGCGACGACGCCGACGTTGACTACCTTTTCCTGCAGGTTTTCGTGGATGAGCCGTTGGTCTCGGATCGACAGAACTGCGGCAACCTGCTCGCCGGCGTTGGTCCGTTCGCGATCGAGCGCGCGCTCGTGCCGGCTGGCGAGGACACGACCGCCGTACGGATCCACATGGTCAACACCGGCGAGCTTTCGATCTCCACCGTCAGCACCCCAGGAAGGCAGGTCGAGTACGCCGGCGACACGGTGATTGCGGGTGTCCCCGGCGCTGCGGCCCCGGTGGTCATCGACTTCCCGTCGCGGGAGGGGATGCTGTTTCCGACCGGCTGCGTCGCCAACTCTTTCGACGGTGTCGACGCCACCTGTGTCGACGACGGGATGCCTGTAGTGGTGCTGCGTGCAGCGGACCTCGGTGTCACCGGGAACGAGTCGTGCGAGGAGCTGGAGTCAAATGTGTCCCTGCGTGACCGGCTGGAGAGGATCCGGCTCGGCGCGGGGCGCGCGATGGGTCTCGGAGACGTCTCCAAGGCGACCGTCCCCAAGCTGAGCCTGGTATCGGCGCCGATGCACGGGGGGTCGATCTCCACCCGGACCTTCATCCCCCGTCGGTGCCACACGTCTATCGGGGTACTCGCCGGTGCCAGCGTCGCAGCCGCGTGCGTTGTGCCGGGGACGGTCGCTCACGACCTGGCCGAACTCGCCGGTGCCTCGCATAGCATCGAGCACCCTACCGGGCGCCTCGATGTCGAGGTGGAGGTGGAGGTGGTCGATGGTGACTGGGTCGCCACCAGGACCGCAGTGATCCGCACCACCCGCAAGCTGCTCGACGGGACGGCCTTCGCGGGGCCGACCCGCACGTGAGGGCGCCTGCCGACAGGATCCGGCTCGCGGCCATACTCGTTCATGCCGCGCTCGTGCAGGTTCTCACCTTCGCGGTGCGCCCCAACCTGTCCTACGCGGTCCTCGACGCCGGTGGGTCGGTTGCCCTCGTCGGTGCGGTGGCCGCGGCCTTCGCCCTCCCCGCCCTGCTGGTCGCCCTGCCGACGGGACACGCGGTCGACCGGGTCGGGGAGCGTCCTGCTCTGGTGGTGGGCTCGGTGGCCCTGCTCGGAGCGTGCCTGCTCGCCGTGCTCGCGAAGGATTCCATCCTCCTACTCGTCGTCGCGACGGTCATCATCGGCTGCGGCCATCTGCTGTCTGTGGTCGGAGACCAGGCGCTGATCGCCAACCTGTCGACCAATCGCAGCCTGGAGTCGCGCTTCGGTCTGTACGCCTTCGCAGCCTCGGTCGGTCAGGTAGTGGGCCCCTTGGTGCTGGCGTTACCCGGGGGCGACGCCGCGACCCCGCCGATCGCCGCAGTGTTCGGTGTCTGCGCCGCCGTCTCGGCAGTTCTTCTGCTCCTGTCGGTCGCGCTCGCAAGCTCTGACGCCCGGGCTGAGTCGATACGGGCGAGCCTGCGCTCGGCCACCGGCTCCCTCTTGCGGTTGCCTGGCATTCCCCGTGCGATTCTCGCCAGCTCGCTCGTGCTGACGTCGATCGACTTGTTCTTGGCCTATCTGCCGGCACTCGGTCAGGAGCGGGGCTTTGGGACCGCAGTCGTCAGCGCGATGCTCGTGGTCCGGTCGTTGACGTCGATGCTGTCGAGACTGTTCATCGTGCAGCTGATCAGTATTGCCGGCCGCCGACGGCTGCTGGTCATGACCCTGGCGATCTCCGCTGTCACACTGCTGCTGATGCCGTTCCCTCTGCCGGTGTCGGCGTTTCTGGTCCTCTCGGCGTTGTACGGCTTCGTCATCGGGACGTGCCAACCTATCACGATGGCGTGGGTCTCGGAGCTGGCGCCATCCGGGATGCGTGGACTGGCGATGTCGCTGCGGGTGGCGGGAAACCGGGTCGGTCAGACGGCCGTGCCTGTCGCGCTCGGACCGTTTGCAGTACTGGGCGGCGCAGGCGGCGTCCTGGCGATCACCGGTGGTGCGCTGCTCGTCGCAGCGTGGGCTAGTCGCGGCATCGGGCGCACGGACACGTGACCCGCGGCATCGAATGGGAGCCGGAGACTGCCTCAAGGCGCTCTCGTTCGGTGCTGTGATAGTTGCCGTCGACGGCATCGCCGCCGGGCTGCGCAACACCGGCTGACGCCCCAGATTCGTGTGCCTCTGCACCCAACCAGACGCCGGTTGGGGGCAGAGGCTCACACATCGGGAAGACGTGGCGGGTCAGCCCTCCAGGCGGGCCTTGAGCGCGTCGAGCTCGGTCCACAGGACCGCCGGCAGCGTGTCGCCGAACTTCTCGAACCACTCGTTGATCTGCGGGACCTCGGCCTGCCACTCCTCGACGTCGACGGCGAGGGCCTGGGCCAGCTGCTCGTCGCTGAGGTCCAGACCGTCGGTGTCGATGGCCTCGGGCGACGGGACGAGTCCGATGGGGGTCTCGTTGGCCTCGACCTTGCCGCCCACGCGGTCGATGACGTACTTCAGGATCCGGCTGTTCTCACCGAAGCCGGGCCACAGGAAGCCACCGTCGTCGTCGCGACGGAACCAGTTGACGTAGAAGACCTTGGGGAACTTGGACTCGTCGTTGTTCTTGGCCATCGAGATCCAGTGCCCGAAGTAGTCGCCGGCGTCGTAGCCGATGAACGGAAGCATGGCCATCGGGTCGCGACGCACCACGCCGACGGCGCCGGTGGCCGCGGCCGTGGTCTCCGAGCTGAGGGTGGCGCCCATGAAGGTGCCATGGGTCCAGTCGCGGGCCTCGGTGACCAGCGGGATGGTCGTCTTGCGGCGCCCGCCGAACAAGATGGCGTCGAGGGGGACGCCTTGGGGGTCGTCGTACTCCGGGGCCAGCGTCGGGCACTGCTTGATGGGGGTGCAGAAGCGGCTGTTGGGGTGGCTGGACAGCTCCCCGCTCTCCGGCGTCCAGTCACGGCCCTTCCAGTCGGTCAGGTGCGCGGGCGGCTCGTCGGTCATGCCCTCCCACCACACATCGCCGTCGTCGGTGAGCGCGACGTTGGTGAAGACGCTGTTGCCGCGCTCGATGGTGCGCATCGCGTTGGCGTTGGTGTTCCAGCCGGTGCCGGGTGCGACGCCGAACAGGCCGAACTCGGGGTTGACGGCGTAGAGGCGGCCGTCGGCGCCGACACGGATCCAGGCGATGTCGTCGCCGATCGTCTCGACCTTCCAGCCGGGAATGGTCGGCTCCACCATGGCGAGGTTGGTCTTGCCGCACGCCGACGGGAAGCCGGCGGCGATGTACTTGACCTCGCCCTCAGGGCTGGTGAGCTTGAGGATCAGCATGTGCTCGGCCATCCAGCCCTCGTCGCGGCCCATCGCCGAGGCGATGCGCAGCGAGTAGCACTTCTTGCCCAGCAGCGCGTTGCCGCCGTAGCCGGAGCCGAAGCTCCAGATCATCCGCTCCTCGGGGAACTGCACGATGTACTTCGTGTCGTTGCACGGCCACGGGACGTCGGCCTGGCCCGGCTCGAGCGGGGCGCCGATGGAGTGCAGCGCGGGCACGTAGTCGGCCTCAAGCTCCTCGATGCGCTCACGGACGGCGTTGCCGACGCGAGCCATCACCGTCATGGAGACGACGACGTACGGGGAGTCGGTGATCTCGACGCCGAACATCGGGTGCTCCGAATCCAGGTGACCCATGACGAAGGGGATGACGTACATCGTCCGTCCCGCCATCGACCCCCGGTACAGATCGGTCATGATCTGCTTCATCTCATCGGGCGCCATCCAGTTGTTCGTCGGGCCGGAGTCCGCCTCACGGACGCTGCAGATGTAGGTGCGGTCCTCCACCCGTGCGACGTCGGACGGGTCCGAGGCGCACCAGAAGGAGTTGGGCTTCTTGGCCTCGTCCAGACGGACGAAGGTGCCGGCCTCCACCAGCTCGTCGGTGAGCCTCGTCCACTCCTCGTCGGTGCCCTCCACCCAATGGATGGCGGCGGGGGTGGTGAGGGCAGCTACCTCGTCGACCCAGGCCTGCAGCCTGGTGTGCGTCGAGCGGTAGGTCGAGCTGGTGGCGTCAAGCGTCATGAGTGTCCTTCGCGCATCGCGGGCTCTGCGTCCTGGGGCGCATCAGCCCGCACTCCCCGGAATCCTGCGTCCTCCGGGCAGCTGATGGTGGATGGGAAAAACCGCCCGGACAGAGCCGGACGGACCTGACGAGGGTAAGGGCAGATGATCGGTGCGCGGGAGGCCCGAGCGGGTGCGATGGGTCACACAAGTGTCAGCAGGCGGTGGGATGCTGTGCCCATGAGGTGGGAGTCGTGACGTGGCAGACACACCCGGTGACGCCGGAACGGTTCGACGACTTTGCCGACGTCGTCAACCCCAACCGACGCGCCAACCACTGCTGGTGCCTGGCGCACCGCCTGCCGGCTCGCCAGATCGAGGAGCTGGGCGAGGGCAGTCGTGAGCAGGCGATGCGGAGCCTGTGCGCCACGGGGACGTCGGGCTCCGGGCGGCATGCACCCGGCGTCGTCACCTACCGTGACGGCGAGCCGGTCGGCTGGTGCAGCATCAGCCCACGCACCGAGATCCCACGGTTGCAGAGCAGCAAGCTCATCCGTGCGATCGATGACATCGCGGTCTGGACCATCATCTGCGTCGTGGTTCGCGGCGGACGGCGACGCCAGGGAGTCACCACGGCGATGCTTGAGGGCGCGGTGGAGTACGCGGCCTCGCAGGGCGCCCCGGCCGTGGAGGCCCATCCGGTGGACCCGGACGGGCGGATGGACCTGACCATGGCCTTCGTCGGCACACGCTCGATGTTCGAGAAGGTCGGCTTCGAGGTCGTGGGTCAGACTGACGCCGTGGCCTCCAAGATGCCGCGCCTGGTGATGCGCCGGACGTTGAGCGACGTGGGCTGAGGCCGATTTCGTCGCCGCGTCGTCGTCACGCTATGATCGTCCCTGCCCTTCGGGGCGTGCGCCCGTAGCTCAACGGATAGAGCATCTGACTACGGATCAGAAGGTTTGGGGTTCGAATCCCTACGGGCGCGCAGACGAGAAGCCTCTGACCAGCGGAAACGCCGGATCAGGGGCTTCTTCTGTGTGAGCAGAACCCCCCACTGGACCACGACGAGGTCCCCACGACTGCGTTCAACGTCCCGGTTGTGGGGGTCTCGCCTGTGCAAGGGTGACTGCGTGACACATTCGCTGCTGGCTCACTTCATGAGCAGGACCGAAGAGGTCTCCGACGTCTCCAGCATCGACCATGACCCGGACACCGGCATCTACACGCTCACCCCTCGCCGAGAGGGCGCGTTGGGTGTCTACATCGGTGTGGATGAGGGCGAACCCGACGCCCTGCTCAGTTTCGACGCCGACTGGGCGTGGATCGACGACGCGAACCGCGAGCAGGTCGACGAGGTCTTGGACGCCGCTATCGACGGCCGGGTACGTGTCCTGTTCGGCCCCGGGCGTTACGCCATACAGCGGCGGACCACCGACACGTTCGAGGAGATGGGGGTGTGCTGGGAGAGCCCGCTGCTCCTACCTCGTCCGGGCTGGAGGAAGCGAGCGCGCGTGGTCGAGTACTTGCCTTACCGGCAGTGATGAACCCTTACGGGATCTCTCACAGACGGCGCGTGACCAGACTGGACCAGCGAGCATGCCGAGGAGTGTGTTGCCCTGCGATTCCAGAACTGCGGGACACGAGCCGATACAGGCTGACATGGGTCTGAAGTGCCTACGGATCAGAAGGTTTGGGGTTCGAATCCCTAGGACGCGCCGACGGGAAGCCTCTGACCAGCGGAAACGCGATCAGGGGCTTCTTTCGTTTGAACACACGGGAAAGCGATAGGAAAGCGGCGGCGAAGCGGACGCATCCAGTGTGGGGGTGTCCGAAAGAGTGGCGGTTGAGACCGGGCCAGCCGTCGCCGATGCAGTTCAGCTCGGTACAGGAGGAAACATGCTCCACCGCACGACGCGATCGCTGACGGTCGCTGCTGTCGCAACCGTCGGTCTGGCCGTATCTGCCGCCACCGCTAGTGCTGGCACCGTGACTGCCGCCCCCAAGCCTCTGGGCACGTGGGAAGCGCACTACGACCAGTGGGACGACCCCGACGACAAGGGTGGCGTCAGCATCTCGGAGTCGACGACCAAGCTGGAGACCGGCGAGTACGTTTCTGCGTCATTCCAGGCCTATGGAGAGATCCTGAAGATCAATGACAGGCATTCCAATGGTCGTCCTGCGATCGCCAGGCTCACGATCGGAAGTGGCGGTCCCGCCGTCTACTACGGGAACGGCGACGGCACCTCCAGGACGCTGAACCTGTCCTTCGCCGAAGGCCAGCGCGTGTACCTGCAGGTGTGCACATCGGACTCGCCGAACGCCGAGTGCACTCAGAACGCGTGGAAGCCGGGAACCACCTGAGCTGTCCTGCACTGGACTGGCCCATGGGCTTCGGCACCTGAGGCATGCACGCCCAACGGGCCGCTCGGTCGTTCTCGAGCGGCCCGTTTCCACGTCCGGAGCTGAGCAGCGTGTCGCCACCTGGCGACATCCTGTGAGCTCAGGGGGTCGGGTCCACGGTGATCAAGTTCTGCCTAAACTAATGGATAAAAACGCATTGACAGCATTAGTTGATGCTGGCATCGTCGCTCGGCATGGCGGCGTGCGTACGCTGCGGAACCGAAAGGCTGACTTCGATGCACCGAGATCCTCGAGCTCGTCCTGGCGCTTCCCGAGCTCTCCACCGGATCGCCTGTGGCGCCCTGGCCGCCGTGCTGACGGCCGGTGGGGTGATGGCGACGACCCTGGCGGCCCACGCCGACGAGGTCGAGGACACCATCGACGGCATCACCTACGTGGCCGATGACGAGGACCTCGCGGGCGGCGCGACGGTCGCCGAGTTCGACGAGGAGCAGTCACCCACCACCGACATCGAGATTCCCGGCGAGGTCGAGATCGACGGTGAGACCTACCGGGTCACCAGCATCGCTCCGTGGACCTTTGCGGACACCAACGTGACGTCGGTGACCTTCAACGGTGCGATCGGCACCATCGGCGAGAGCGCCTTCAGCAGGACTGAGCTGGCCGAGGTGGCCTTTCCCGACGTCGTCGGCACCATCGGCCAGAGTGCATTCCAGGACAACCAGCTGACTGAGGTGACCTTTCCCGGAACAGTTCACCGCGTCGGCAGCTCCGCCTTCGCCGACGGCGAGGTGGCCGATGTGACGTTCAGAGGCGCCGTCGGCGACATCGGGCGCGATGCCTTCACCAGGGGTCCCTTGAGCGAGGTGACGTTCCCCGAGAGCGTCGGCGACATCGGTCCGGCAGCGTTCGGCCAGGGCCAGCTGAGCGAGGTGACGTTCCCAGGCGATGTCGGCGACATCGGAAACAGTGCCTTCGCCAACAACGAACTGACCAAGCTGACCTTCGCAGGGAACGTCACAAACATCGACGACGCGGCCTTCCGTAGCAACGGCGAGCTGACCGAGGTGACCTTCCCCGAGAGTGTGGGCGACATCGGTGACAGCGCCTTCGCGCACAACAACCTGTACAAGGTGAGCTTCGGAGGGACAGTCGGCGACATCGGGCGCAACGCATTCGCCGAGAACAACCTGCGTGACGTGAACTTCCAGGACGCCCCGCCCACGGACGTCGTCCCTGCCGGTGAGCACGGCTCCTTCGGCCCCATCCAGGACGTGACGGTCTCGTATGGCTGTGGCTTCGACGAGGCCCTCTACGAGGGCGGGTTCACCGCACCGATCTGGGCAGGTTACGGCTCGGAGGTGACGGGTGCGCCGTTCAGGGTGTCCTACGACCTCAGGGGAATCGGTGGGTCGATCCGTGACGGGATCGTTGAATGCGCTCGATCAGTCACCGAACCTGGCGAGCCGACCGAGCCCGGATGGGAGTTCACCGGTTGGTATGTCGACGAGCAGCTGACCGAGGAGTACGACTTCGACGATCCGGTCTCCGAGGACCTGACCCTCTACGCCGGGTGGGAGTCCGCTCCCCAGTAGGGCAACCTCGGCGGCCCGAAGAACGAACGAACACGAACGATTTTCTCGCGATCGAGACTACTGAACACCCGTCGAAAGAGTCGCGTGCGCAGCGCAGGCTGCGTGCGTGAACCGAGAGGATGGCACCGATGCGCCGAGACCCCGGAATCCCCGCTGACCTTCGTCGCGCGCTCCGCCCACCGACCCGTGTCGTGCTGGCATGTGTGCTGGCTCTCGGTGGAATGCTGGTGACGTCGGCGCCGGCTCATGCAGAGGACCCCGAGGTCACGATCGACGGCATCACGTACGTCCTCGACGCCCGGGGGCCGGACGCGAGCGCGACGGTGAGTGCCTATGACCCGGAGGACTCACCCACCACCGACATCGTGATTCTCGATGAGGTCGAGATCGATGGAAGCTCACGTCCGGTCCATGGCGTCGCCCAGGAGGTCTTCAAGGATTCCGGTCTGACGTCGGTGACGTTCGACGGCCCGATCAGCACGATCGGCAAGGATGCCTTCTCCTACAACAGGTGGCTGAAGCGCGTGTACTTCAGCGGGGCGGTCGGGACCATCGATGACTGGGCGTTCAGCAGCACCGGTCTCACGGAGATGACCTTTCCCGACGTTGTCGACACCATCGGCGAGGGCGCCTTCCAGGGCAGCCACCTGACCGAGGTGACGTTCCCCGGGACGGTTCGCAGCATCGGTGCCGAAGCGTTCACCATGGGCAGGGTGGCCGAGGTGACGTTCACCGGCGCCGTCGGCGACATCGGGAGCAATGCCTTCGGCCGCAGCCGCTTGACCGAGGTGACCTTTCCCGACTCGGTCGGTGACATCGGCAGCGGCGCGTTCAGTGAGAATGAGCTGAGCGGGGTGACCTTCGCCGGGACCGTCGGTGACATCGGCAGCGGCGCGTTCAGTGAGAACGAGCTCACCGAGGTGACCTTCGACGGGAGCGTCGGGAACCTCGGCCGCGCAACCTTCTGGAGCAACGAGCTCACCGAGGTGACCTTTCCCGACTCGGTCGGTGACATCGACGACAGCGCCTTCACCTCCAACGACCTCACGGAGGTGACCTTCGGCGACACTGCCGGTGATATCGGCCCCTCGGCCTTCAACACGGACAGACTGCGCGACGTGGTGTTCCAGGGAGCCCCACCCACGGACGTCGTCCCGGCCGGCGAGGACGGCTCCTTCGGCCCCGTCCAGGCTCCGACGGTGTGGTATCCCTGCGCGTTCGACGAGGCCCTGCACGAGGGCGGGTTCACCGCACCGATCTGGGCAGGTTACGGCTCGGAGGTCACGGGTGCGCCCTTCACGGTCTCCTTCGACCTCGGGGGACTCGGTGAGCCGATCGACGACAGGACCGTCGAATGCGCTGGATCATTTGGCGAGCCCGCCCCGCCGTCCGAGCAAGGGTGGGAGTTCACTGGCTGGTACGCCGACGAGCAGCTGACCGAGGAGTACGACTTCGATGATCCGGTCACGGAGGACATCACCCTGTACGCCGGGTGGGAGCCCGTCACGCCATAGACCGAGATCGTCGCGACGACCCGGTACCCGACTGGTCAGGCCCGGTCGGCTGGACCGGGCACGAGGTCGATCATCCCGTCCTCGCTGACCACCACGATGAGTGCGTCGTCGCCGTGTCCCTCGTGGTAGCGGATGGCGGAGTTGTAGCGGGCGCCGCGGCCCGGGTCGCCGGCCTCGTTGGCGACGCCGTCGAGGATGACGCCGATCGCGTGGCAACGTCCGGCCGGGTCCAGCAACACGGCACCGTCGATACCGGTGATCGCCTCGACGGCTCGTGGTCCCAGCACCTCGGCCTCCACCAGCTGGGCCTGCGCCGCAAGCCGTCGCGCCTCCGCCTCGGCGTGCGGGTGGAAGACCAGGATCGTGCCGCCCTCGGTCCGCGAGGCGGTCTCCGTCAGGTCCCACAGCGCGCGGGCATCGCGCGTCGACACGTGCGGGAGCACCTGCTCGACGGCAGCGTGGAAGGTCTCGGGCGACAGCGGGAGGTCCGGGAAGAGTGGCCGGGTGTTGGTGACGCGCAGCAGCGGTGCCGACCGGTGACTGAGCTGCCACTCGCCGCGACCGAGGACGTCGAGCTCGAAGATCGACTCGCTCGGATCGTGGTCGGCGACTGCCTGCGGGGAACCGATCGGCTCGTGGAAGCGGTCGCGACGACGCACGACCCCCAGCCCGGTGAGGTTGGTGCCGTCGCAGACGAGCGACAGGACCTCGCTGGTGACCTCCAGTGCCTTGCGGAAGCGACGCGTGCTGCTGACCGGGATGGGCTCGACGAAGCGGATCCGCATGTCCACCTCCGGGTGCTCCGGCAGCGCGAGCACCACCCGTCCGAACCCGGCCCGGCCCTCGTACGGCTGCGCGGCCACGGCATCCATGGCGTGGTGCAGCGTGGATCGACGTTCCAAGCCCACCAAGGCTGCGGCGCTGTCGGTCAGACGAGCTGCCGCGCGTCGGATCGTCTCGTCGATCAGTGCGGCGTCGACGCGGACCCCGAAGTCGACGGGCGTCTCCTGGGAGCGCAGGGCCAAGGTGGCCTCCGCGAGCAGCTGGCTGGCGAGTGCGTCCTGGAAGGAGGACGCCACCTCCCGGCCGGCCGCCGACGAGCTGCGCAGCGACGGCTTGGCCTGCCATGGCCCGCGCGGGAACACCAGCACTGGACGGACCGAGTACCGGCCGTCGATCCTGCCCGCCTCGCCGACGCGCACGACGCCTGATGGTTCCGGGGTCGCCTCCTGGATCGCCTGACGCGCAGCGCGTGCGAAACCTTGCTCGTCATCGGGTCCGACGTCGATGTCGGCGAGGTCCTGCGCGGCGGGGTCGGTGGCGGGCTCCACAGCAACGGATCCGTCCTCGGCCGTTCCGACCAGCAGTGCGCGGGCGCGCAGGGCCGACCCGGCGGTGGCGTAGAGAATCCCGGCCGCTTCCTCGAGCCCCTGCCGGAACCGGCGCTGATGGTCCCACAGTGGGGTGCCGATCGTCTCCACATGTCGACCCTAGGACATGGCGCCGGAGGCCGGGCCATCCTGACGCGGTATGGCGAGGGCCAGCTCGAGGCCCCGAGCGTGGGGTCGAGCGTGGCTCTCCGCGTGAGGCGATTCGGACAGGTCGGATCTGCGGGACGTCGACGGGCACCCTGAGTCGAGTTGTCCCCAGGTTCGGACCCGACGGCATCCCCGAACTCGTGCCACCCGCATCCCTGGCCCCCAGACGCAGACCCCGCCGACACCGAAGGGTTCCAGTGACCGCGGGAGTTCTGCCCAGTCGCGGTACGCGGTGGTTTCGCTCCGTCGCGGCTACGCCCATGGTGCGACGGCTCCATGACCGCTCGCAGAGCTCGCATCGTACTCAACCACCGAGGCTTGGCCTGGGAGGCTGCTCAACCACCGAGGAGAGGTAGCGGAGGTCTCGCGCTCCGCAAGATCCTCGGTGGCCGAGTGCCACGCAGCGTCCTGGTGGCCGAGTGTGACGAGAGAGCCCTCCTGGACGGAGCGCTCCCGGAGGTCGCGACGGTGTAGGGATCGGTGCCCAGCTGCCTCGCCATCAGCTGGCGTCGGCGTCCTCGGGGACCGTGCGGCGAGACCACCATCCAGCCAGCAACGAGCCGGACACGTTGTGCCACACCGAGAACAGCGCCGCCGGCAGCGCGGCCGCCGGGCTGAAGTGGATGGCCGCCAGGCCCGCCGCCAACCCGGAGTTCTGCATCCCGATCTCGATCGAGAC
Source organism: Aeromicrobium sp. CTD01-1L150 (assembly GCF_041951745.1). Lineage (GTDB taxonomy): Bacteria > Actinomycetota > Actinomycetes > Propionibacteriales > Nocardioidaceae > Aeromicrobium. Next base: position 3,945,861 of record NZ_CP169555.1, on the reverse strand, counting down.
GGCGCGGCGAACGGTCTCATCCATCCCGGCGGCCCTCGCCGCGAGATAGCCGAGCAGCAGCCCGAACCCGTTGTGCAGCACCACCACGACCGCCACGAGCAGACCGGCCGAGAGCACCGTGTCCGCGCTGCCCGCCACGACCGCCAGCACCACGAGCGTGATGCCGACGACCGAGACGAGCGGCATGACGTCCAGGAGCCGCTCCACGACGCGGGGCAGCAGCAGCCGCAGCATGACACCGAGGGCGATCGGCACCAGGACGATCTGCGCGATGGATACCAGCAGTCCGCGGGTGTCCACGGGCAGGTAGTCGCCCGCCAGCCACAGCACCACCAATGGCGTCAGCAGTGGCGCCAGGAGGGTGGAGACCGTCGTCATCGAGACCGAGAGCGCGGTGTCGCCCTTGGCGAGGTAGACCATGACGTTGGAGGCCGTCCCGCCCGGCGCGGCACCCACCAGGATCACGCCGACGGCCAGCGCCGGGGAGAGGTCGAAGGTCTTGGCCAGGGCGAAGCCGATCAGCGGCATGATGAGGAACTGCGCGACGACGCCGAGCGCGAGCGGCAGCGGTCGCGTCGCCACGGTGGCGAAGTCCGACGGCTTGAGCGTCAGTCCCATCCCGAGCATGATCGTCGCGAGCAGCCACGGCACCGCAGGAGCCAGCTCGATGAACGGGTCGGGCTGCCACACGGCGACCGCTCCCGCGGCGAGGACGATGAGAGGGAACCAGGTGCCGGCCTTCCTGCCGAGTGCGCGCACGTCCATCTGATCACCGTAGGGCCGCGATCCTTGCCGCGAGCCGGTGACCCTCCGGGGGATGTGGCCGGATCCCGGTGCCCGCACGGGCCCTGCGAGTCTGTACCCGTGGGAGGACTCGAGGTCGTGGCGCTCGCCGTGATCGCTCTCGCGTTGCTCACCGGCTCGATCGTGCAGTCGGCGGTCGGTATCGGGCTCGGCCTCGTCGCGGCCCCTTTCATCACGCTGGTCGCACCGGAGCTGATGCCCGGAACGATGCTCCTGCTCGCCTCGGCGTTCCCGTTCGTGACCCTCGCTCGCGAACGCGCCGACATCGACTGGTGGGGCCTGAGCTGGAGCATTCCTGCGCGTCTGACCGGAACCGTCCTCGGTGTGTGGGTCGTCGTCAACGTCGGGACCCGCGGCCTGGGTATCGGGGTGGCGATCATCGTCCTGGTTGCCGTCCTGCTCACTGCGCGCACAGTCGTGCTGCCGATCACGCGTCGAACGCTCGGCGTGGCCGGATTCATCGGTGGCGTCACCGGCACGGCGAGCTCGATCGGCGGTCCGCCGTTCGCGTTGCTGTACCAGCACCGGCCTGCCCGGCAGATCCGGACGACGCTGGCCGTGTACTTCCTGCTCGGATCGGTGATCAGCCTGATCGGCCTTGCCGTGAGCGGTCACCTGCACCAGAACCAGATCGTCGCGGCCGGTGCGCTGCTGCCGGTGCTGCTGCTCGGTTCGCTGCTCAGCGGCCCGGTCAAACGGGCGCTGCGCCCGGAGGCCATCCGACCGGCCGTGCTCGTGATCTCAGGTGCCTCTGCCGTCCTCCTGCTCGTGCGCTCCCTGCTCGGCTGAGCTGCCGCCGTTCGACAATTCAGATACCGACGGTATCTTGAGTTGTATGACTCGACGGTTCGACGGCAAGGTCCTGCTCATCACCGGCGCGGCGCGCGGCATCGGGGCCGGGGTCGCACGCGGCTACGTCGCCCGTGGCGGGAAGGTGGCGCTGCTCGGGCTGGAGCCCGACCTCTTGCAGGAGCTCAGCGATGATCTGGGTGATGCTGCCGAGTGGTGGACCGCCGACGTCCGCGACGCACGTCAGGTCACGGCGGCCATCGACGCCGCGGCCTCACACTTCGGCCGCCTGGACGACGTCCTGGCCAACGCCGGGATCGCCTCCTACGGCACGGTGCGACAGATCGACGACCCGTCGTTCACGCGCGTCGTCGACATCAACGTCAACGGCGTGTACCGCACGCTGCATGCCGCCATCCCGCACCTGGAGCAGACCAACGGCTATGCGCTCGTGGTGGCGTCACTGGCCTCGTTCACAACGCTCGCGGGCCTGGCCTCCTACAACGCGAGCAAGGCGGGGGCGGAGTCGTTGGCGCTGGCCACCAAGCAGGAGGTCGCCCATCTCGGCGTCGGCGTGGGTGTGTGCCACCCGTCCTGGAGCGACACCGACATCGTGCGCGGTGCCGAGGAGGACCTCCCGACGTTCCGCGCGATCCGCGGCAAGCTCCCGTACCCGGCCAACTCCACCACGACGCTGGATGAGTGTGTGGAGGCCATCCTCGACGGCATCGCCCGGCGGCGGGGGCGCGTCTACGTCCCCAAGGGCGTCGTGCTGGCCAACGTGCTCAAGGCGGTCGTCAACGGCCCCGTCGGCTGGAGGGTCATGCGTCGCCAGCTCAAGCGGCACGTCCCCGAGCTGGAGCGAGAGGTCGACGCGCTGGGACGCTTCCAGCACGCCCACACCCCCCTCACCGACGCCAAGCCCACCCCCGACCCACAGGTCTGAGTGCCTACTCCGACGCAGTGAGCGCACCGGTCGCGGCGCGACTCAGGTCTGCACGGAGGCGGCGAGGCTCGCGATGTGGCCCAGCCGGGCGAGCTCGGAGGCCAGGAAGTCCGGGCCACCGTGCCGTCCGAGCACCACGACGAACTCCCGTCCCTCGCGGTCCTTCGCCTGCGTCCCGGCCAGGACCGTGGAGTCCCAACCCGTGACGGCATCCAGGGTGCGCGGCGAATCGAGCGCGCGCCACGTGGCCGCATCGTCGGGAAGCACGGGCGCGTTGCGGGTCCCGTGCAGCATCACCGGGCGACCGTCCTCGTGGCTCAGGGCCAGCGCCCAGTCCACGCGGAACGTGTCCGGCAGGACGTCGATGAGGCGCTCGAGCGCCTCATCGGGCTCGGCGGCGAAGGCCTCGACCGCCTCGAGGTCGAGCCGCAGGTTGGCGCCCGCGTTGTAGCGGGAGATCCAGTGAACGCTCACGCCCTCCAGCTCGTGGCAGGCGGTGACGAGCGCATCCGGCAGGACCTGCCCGGGCAGCTCGAGCAGCACGTCGTCGACGGCGACGCCGTCGGCACGGTGCTCGACGATCTCGATGGCCTCGATGTCCGCTCCGGCCGAACCGAGCGCCGTCGCCAACGACCCCAACGAACCGGGGACGTCCGGCAGCTCGACGCGCAGCAGGAAGGCCATGGGACAAGTGCACCACATGCATGTTTCGGTTGAGTGTCGTCGCTACGGTGAGCAGGTGAGAAACGCCTTCCGGACCGTGGCCCTCGTCGAGGCGGCCACCTGGGCCGCTCTGCTGGTGGCCATGTTCTTCAAGTGGGTCGTCCAGGACGATCCCCACAGCGGTATCGAGGGTGGTGTGCCGTGGGCCGGCATGGCGCACGGGATCGCCTTCATGGTCTATCTCGCGGTGGCGGCCGCGGCCTGGTGGCACTTCCGGTGGAGCCTCAAGGTCGGTCTGCTCGCGCTCGCCTGCGGGATCCCGCCGTTCGCGACAGTCGTCTTCGAGGTCGCGGCGGACCGTCGTGGACTGCTGGCCCGCCCGACTCCCGTGTCCACGACCTAGGATCGGCTTCTCGTTGGCCAGCCGCCTCACGTCCAGCACCGCAGCGCGCAGCGTCGTGCTGCTGCTGATCGCCGCGACCAGCACGGGCACGCTGTTCGCCTCCCGCGTCGACCACGGCGTGCTGTCGTGGGTGATCCTGCTCGGCTGCCCGGTCGTCGTCGCACTGCTGGCCGGATGGCAACGCCAGTACGAGGCGCCGGTCGGTCGCATCCTGCTCACCACGATCTCCGGCATCGCGATGGGACAGGTCCTGTCGGTGGTCCTGGGACCGCGAGTAGTGGACGTCCAGACGTTCGACTCGCTCAGCTACTTCTTCCTCACCTTCGGCATCCCGGTCATCGTGGCGCTGTGCCTCATCGCCCTCGTCTCCACCCCGTTCCCGGAGGACGAGGATGAATAGCCGCCGGTCCAACTGCTGGGACCGGGCGAGGTGCGGCCGGGGTGGATGTGGGTAGTGTCGAGATCGGACCACAACGACGCACCAGCGAGGAGCCACCCATGGGCCTGAGGAAGAAGAAGACCGTTCGCGACCAGCTCGAGGAGCGTCTGGACGACTTCCTCGAACAGGCCGAGGACCTGCGGCAGCAGGCTGCCGAGCGTGCGCCAGAGGTGCGTGAGGCCGTGGCAGCGCGCGTGGAGAACGGTGTCAAGGAGGTCAAGGACCGTTGGCCCGACGTCCGCGACGACCTGCTGGAGCGCATGCCCGAGCTCTCCGACGACACCTACGACAAGCTGCCTGACTCGGTGCAGGAGCACCTGCCCGAGGAAGTCAAGCCCAAGAAGAAGAAGCGTCTGCGCAAGGTCATCGGTCTCGGTCTGCTCGTCGGTGCTGCCGCTGCCGTCGTCGCCGCGCTGCGCGGCAAGCAGGCGCCGCCTCCACCGCCGCCGAGCTACCCGGCTCCCGCTCCGGCCCCACAGCCGCCGAAGCCGGCTGCGAGCCCGTCCCCGGCGGCCCCGAAGGCCGCTGAGAAGCCAGCCGCCCCGAAGGCGGATGAGAAGCCGGCCGCCGCGAAGACCGAGGAGCCGCCGGTCGCCGGCAAGCTGGCCGAGGACAAGCCGGCCGAGCCCAAGCACAAGCCGGACAGCGAGCCCAAGCCCAAGGCCTGAGCCACGCCCGACCGGGCCCCCGTCGCACCTGCGGCGGGGGCCCGCGTCGTCAACCCGTAGCGCGTCGTGTTCCGATGAGGAACACTGAGATGCATGCGAACGATCTGGAAGGGCTCGATCAGCTTCGGGCTGGTCAACGTGCCGGTGCGCGTCTACAGCGCCACCCAGAGCCACGACGTCTCGCTGCACCAGGTGCACGCCGAGGACGGCGGACGCATCCGCTACCAACGCAAGTGCGAGGTGTGCGGCGAGGTCGTCGCCTACGAGGACATCACCAAGGCGTACGACGACGGCGAGAACACCGTCGTGCTGACCGCGCAGGACCTGGCCTCGCTGCCCGCCGAGAGCAGCAAGGAGATCGAGGTGGTCGAGTTCGTGCCGGCCAAGCAGATCGATCCCATCCGGCTGGACAAGGCCTACTACCTGGAGCCGGAGGAGCAGGCACTCAAGCCCTACACGCTGCTGCGGCGTGCGCTGGAGGACACCGAGCGCAGCGCCGTCGTCCGGTTCGCGTTGCGCCAGAAGACGCGGTTGGCGGTGCTGCGGGTGCGGGACAAGGCGCTGCTGCTGCAGACGATGCTGTGGGACGACGAGATCCGCGAGGCGGAGTTCGACGTCCTCGAGACCGTCCCACGGATCAGCGCCAAGGAACGCGACATGGCCTCCCAGCTGGTCAGCTCGCTGGCCGCGGACTTCGACGCCGCGGAGTTCACCGACGACTACCAGGAGCAGCTGCGCACGCTCGTCGAGGCCAAGCTCGAGCAGGGCGAGACCCTCGACACCTCGAAGACCTTCGGGGAGAGCGAGGAGGGGGAGGACGCCGAGGTCGTCGACCTCATGGAGGCGTTGCAGCGCAGCGTCGAGCGCAGCAAGAAGCGACGCTCCGCCTCCAGAGCGGACGCGTCGGGGGGCGGGGGCGCCGGGCAGGGGTCGAACGGTAGAGCACGCAAGAAGGCCTGACCCATGGCCCGCTCCTCGGGCGAGACGGTCACCATCGACGGCCATCGCCTGCGTCTGACCAACCTCGACAAGGTGATGTATCCGGCGACGGGCACCACCAAGGCGGAGGTCATCTCCTACTACGTCGCCGTCGCGGAGGTGATGCTGCCGCACGTGCAGGACCGCCCGGCCACCCGCAAGCGCTGGGTGGAGGGCGTCGGCGGCGAGGTGTTCTTCGAGAAGAACCTGCCCGACTCGGCCCCGTCCTGGCTGCGACGCGCGTCGCTGCAGCACAAGACGCGCCGCACCAGCTACGTCGTCATCGACTCCGTGGCCACGCTCGCCTGGCTCGGCCAGGTGGCGGCGCTGGAGATCCACGTGCCGCAGTGGCGGGTGGGGTCGCGGGGACAGCACCTGAATCCCGATCGGTTCGTGCTCGACCTCGACCCCGGTCCCGGTGCCGGCCTCGCCGAGTGCGTCGAGGTGGCGCAGGTGGCACGTGGGCTCCTGGACGACCTCGGCCTCGAGGCCGTGCCGGTCACGAGCGGCAGCAAGGGCCTGCACCTCTACGCCGGCCTCCCCGGAGATCGTGACTCCGACTACGTCAACGCCTTCGCCAAGCAGTTCGCGCAGGCGCTGGAGGGCGAGCTGCCCGACCTCGTGGTCAGCACGCAGAGGAAGGCCGAGCGGCGAGACAAGGTGCTGGCCGACTGGAGCCAGAACAACCGCAACAAGACCACCATTGCTCCGTACTCGTTGCGCGGACGGGAGCAGCCGACGGTCGCGGTACCCCGCACGTGGGAGGAGCTGGACTCACCCGACCTGCGTCAGCTGACCCTCGCCGAGGTGCTCGAGCGCGTCGCAGACGGCCTCGACCCGATGGCGGCCCTCGGCGCGGACGCCCCCGACGTCGCGGGCCCTGCGGTGGACCGCCTCACGCTCTACCGCTCCAAGCGTGACGCGGCCAAGACTCCCGAGCCCGTGCCCGAGGAAGCGCCCCCCGGCGGGGGTGCCGGGCCGGGGGCGGCGGACGGCCCCGGCGGGGGTGCCGGGCCGGGGGCGGCGGACGGTGGAGCGGGCGGGGGTCGCTCGTTCGTCATCCAGGAGCACCATGCCAGCCGGCTGCACTGGGACTTCCGGCTCGAGCGGGAGGGGGTCCTGGTCTCCTGGGCGCTGCCCAAGGGGCCGCCGACCGACCCCGCGACCAATCACCTCGCCGTGCCCACCGAGGACCATCCCTTGTCGTACGGGACGTTCGAGGGCACCATCCCCAAGGGTGAGTACGGCGCCGGGGAGGTGACCATCTGGGACAGCGGGACCTACGAGGCCGAGAAGTGGCGCGACGACGAGGTCATCGCCACGCTGACGGGACGCGACGACGGAGGGCTGAGTCGAGGAGGCGGGGGTGGTCGCGCCAAGTTCGCGCTCATCCGCACCGGCAAGAACTGGCTCATCCACCGCATGGAGCTCCCGGGTGAGACGCTCCCCGTCGAGCCGGTCGTTGCTCGTACACCGTCCGCTGCCCGGCACCCCCGCCAGGCGCGCGAGACGGACAGGACTCTCGTCATCGACGAGTCGCCGATGCTCGCGACGGCCGGCACGGCGCTGGACCTCGACGACGGTGCTGACGGTGCGGCCGACTGGGCGTTCGAGATGAAGTGGGACGGTGTGCGGGTGCTCGCCTACTGCGACGACGAGACCGTCGCGCTGCGTGGACGCAGCGGGCGCGACACCACGGAGACGTACCCGGAGGTTGCGCAGGCACTGGCCGACCTCGCCCTGGAGGACACCGTGCTCGACGGCGAGATCGTCGCCCTGGATGCGTCGGGGGCACCGTCGTTCGGTCGGCTGCAACGACGGATCGGCCTCTCGACGCCGCGCGAGGTGGCCGCGGCACAACGCTCGACCCCCGTGCAGATGTACGCCTTCGACGTCCTGCGGATCGGCGGTCAGGGAACCAAGAACCTCACATATGAGCAGCGTCGCGACGCCCTGCGGTCGCTCGATGTCGACGATGGGGAGGTCCTTCGTGTCCCCGAGGTGTTCGTCGGCTCCTTCGACGAGGCGATGGCGTCCAGCCGGGACCTGGGACTGGAGGGCGTCGTCGCCAAGCGTCGGACGAGCCGTTATCGCGGGGGGACGCGCAGCGCCCAGTGGCGCAAGCTCAAGCACCAGCGGATGCAGGAGGTCGTCGTCGTGGGGTGGCGGCCCGGCAAGGGGGGACGTACGGGCGGGATCGGCTCGCTGCTGGTGGCCGTGCGGAGCGGGAAGGCTCTGGTCTACGCCGGACGCGTGGGGACGGGGTTCACCGACCGCGCCCTGACTGATCTGCAGACGCGGCTCTCCCGCCTCGAGCGCAAGACCGCCCCCGTCCAGACGCCGGCCGACGTCGCCCGCGAGGCGCACTGGGTGACGCCACGGTGCGTGGGCGAGGTGACCTTCGGGGAGTGGACGTCCGATGGTCACCTGCGTCACCCCGTCTGGCGGGGTCTGCGCCCGGACAAGTCGCTCGAGGACGTCGAGGAGGTGTCTTGAGCAGGCTGGCCCCGTGCTGTGACCCAGATCCTGGTGCCTGGCGCCGGGCCGGTGTCACCCGTGTTCAGAGAGTCTGGTTGAAGGCGAGAAGAGCAGCGCCGTCGTCGTGCAGCCGCACCGTGGTCGGTGCGACGTTGTGGACCGTCGGGAACACCGAGCGGTAGCGGTTCGGGTCGAGGTCGAGGGCGCGGCAGAGCACCAGACGCAGCAGCGTCGAGTGCATGACCACGAGGACGGAGCCCTCGGCATCGGCAGCGAGCTGCAGGAGCAGCGGCCAGGCGCGGTCGAGAGCGGTCAGGCCTGACTCGCCGTCGGGGAGCGGGTTCTCGGCGGGGCGGGCGAGGAACCGCTCGAGCTCGTCGGGGAAGGTCCCGGCCATCTCGGCGCGGGTCATCCCCTCGCCCCGTCCGAAGTCGACCTCGCGCAGGGCGTCGTGCTGCGTGACGTCCAGGCCGAGCGCCTCGGCGGAAGGTTGCGCCGTCAGCGCAGCGCGGCCGAGGGTCGAGGAGTGAACGCTCCGGGGACGTTCGTCCCGTGCCCACTGGGCGAGCCGCCGGGCCTGCTGGTGACCACGATCGGTCAGGGCGACGTCGGAGGACCCGGCGTACCGGTTCTCCGCGTGCCACACGGTCTCGCCGTGTCGGACCAGGTGCAGAGTCGTGCTCACGCGATCCACCCTCTCTCGCGCCACTCGGCGCGCAACGTGGCGTAGGTCGCCAGCATTCGATCGGTGCCGCCCGGATCGGGTTCGACGACGACACTGACGTCGCTCATCGAGCGGGCGAGCTCGGCGACCGGACGCCCGGACGTCCCGGCGGCGGCGAGGATCGCCATGCCCACCGCCGGCTCGGCCGATCGCGACACCACCAGGGTTCGCTCGAGCACGTCGGCGCGGAGCTGGTTCCACAGGGGGCTGCGGGTGGCCCCACCGGAGACGCTGTAGCGTCCGTCCGTCGTGGCACCGGCTTGGTGCAGGGTGTCGAGGCAGAGTCTCTCGACGCATGCCACGCCCGCGACCACCGCGAGGTAGGTGGTGACCTCATCACCCGCGTCATGGAGCCCGACGGCGTGACCGTCGCGGAGTGCGAAGCCGTGGGCGTCGGGCCGGACGAACGGGAACCGTTCTCCCGCCCCGGTCAGCGGATAGGCCGGACGGGGCAGGCGACCCGTGGCCCAGACCTCGGTGGCCCGGTCGGACAGGGCGGTCAGGTCCGACCCCGGCAGGAGAGCCGTGAGGGCCCCCGCACCCACGCTGGAGGCCCCACCAGGCAACCACCGACCCGGCTCGGGTGAACGATGTGAGTAGACGGCTCCGGAGTCGTCGTGCAGCGGTTGCTCCGTCACCCCCTTGAGGACGAGCGTCGTGCCGATGACGGCGTGCCAGTCGCCGGACCCGAGGGCCCCTGCGCCGAGCTGTGACGCGCAACCGTCGGTCATGCCCGCGATGACCGCGGTACCCGGTGGTACACCCGTCGCGGTGGCCCAGTCCCGGCCGACCCGGCCGACGACCGTTCCCGGTGCCACGACCTCGGGCAGCAGCGCAGGTGGCAGGCCGAGCGCCGCGAACGTCTGCTCCGGCCAGGACAGCTCCAGCAGGTCGTAGCCGCTCTTGAGCGCGCTGCTCCAGTCGGTGGCGGTCGCCGCCCCGGTCATGGCCGCGGTGACGACGTCGGGCTGGTGCGCGAACCGGGCGCCGGCCGGCAGACCGACGCGTGCGGCTCGGACCATCGCTGCGACAGCCCAGGACGGCTGGATGCGGTACCCGAGGCCCCGCCACCGTTCGGGGTCGGCGGCGGACACCTCCGATGCCTCGGTGGCAGCCGTCGCGTCGTCATACATCACGGCGGGACCCACGGGCGTGCCATGGCTGTCGACGACCGCGAGCGTGCCCGAGGTGCCGCACACGGCCAGTCCGGCCACGTCAGCTCGACGTCCATCGGCCAACGACTCGACGACCTCGGCCGTGGCTGCGGTCGCCTCGGTGACCCACTCGTGCGGGTCCTGCTCGTGGCGTGTGCCGTCGCGGGTGCTGGTGAGTGGCCGAGTGGCCATGGCGAGCACCGTGCCGTCGACGTCGACGGCACAGACCTTCACACTCTGCGTCCCGAGGTCGACGCCGAGGTGCACTGGCGCACTCATCGATTCCACCTCGCCCTGGCGTCCTCGAGATCCTCCAGGTAGCGAACGTGGCCCACGTCGTACGCGGCTGTCGCCTCCGGCCGAGGATGAGCCACCTCGCGGTCGGCGGCCCAGGCCTCGGCGTCGACCGGGGAGCCGAGGGCCGCCCAAGCAACCGCCGCCGCACCTCGGGCTCCCACCTGGTCCTCGCGGGGCACGTGCAGGGGCCGGCCGATGACGTCGGCGAACAGCTGGGTGAGTGCGCGTGAGCGCAGCCCGCCGCCGCACCCGGAGAGCTCGCCGTCCAGGCCGATCGTCTCGAAGCACGTGCGCGCTGCGTGCGCGACCGCCTCGCAGACCGCGCGGACGACGTCGGCCGGCTGGCTGGACAGCGACAGGCCGGTCAGCTGGCCCTGGGCGCGTGGGTCGACGAATGGCGCGCGCTCGCCGGACTCGGACAGGAACGGCAGGGCCCGCAGGCCGTCGGCACCGATCGTGGTGGGGGCCAGCACGTCGTCCAGGTCCTCGGCCCGCGCGCCCGCCAGACCGAGGGCCCAGGCGATGCCGGCAGTCCCGACCATCGAGGGCATGACTCGCAGGTAGGTCTGCGGGTCGGGAGTACACAGCCACATCCCTGCCGGGGCGCTGTCCGTCGGTACGCTCGGGTCCGCGGTCAGGACCTGGCAGCTGAGCGTCGTGCCGACGACCACCGTGCCCTGCCCCAGCTCTCGGGCGCCCGAGCCGAACCCGCAGGCCTGCAGGTCGTACGGTCCGGCGGTCACCGGGACACCTGCGGGCAGCCCCAGGACCGCAGATCCCTCGACCGACAGCGCGAACACCGTCCCCGGCTCGGCTGGGGCGGCGAGCAGGTGCTGCCACGCGGACAGTCCGCAGATCTCCAGCGCCTGCTCGACGTACTCACGGCGGCGCACGTCGAGGAAGGGCAGCGAGGCGTCGGACGCGTCGACGGAGATGACGCCGGTGAGGCGCTGGAGGACCGCGTCCACGCAGTAGCCTGCGACCGCGGCGCGATCCAGTGACTCGGGCTCGTGCTCGGCGAGGTGGGCCAGAAGGGTGGCGTGGCATCCAGGGAAGATCCCCGAGCCGGTGAGCGAGTGCACGCGCTCGACCACGCCTTCGGTGCGCCAGTGATCGAGCCGTGCGGTCGCCCGGGCGTCCATCCAGGAGATCGGGGGCCGCGTCGCGACACCGTGCTCGTCCCGTAGCCACAGTCCGTCGCCCTGCCCGGTGAGCGCGACGGCCTCAGGAGGCTCGTCCAGTCCGGCGCAGACGTCCCGGACGACGATCGCGACTGTCTCGATGACGTCATCGAGATCCTGCTCGACCACTCCGCCGGGGCGATGCCGCAGCGTCGAGTCCCGCGCCGCCGTGCGGAGGCTACGCCCGTCACGGCCGATGAGTGCGGCTTTGGTGACCGACGTCCCGACGTCGACGCCGACGATCACCGCCGGGCCTTGGCCCGTGCGCCGGGGTTGACCGTGTGGCGGCACTCGGCGTCGCCGAGGAAGCGCGCCACCTCCTCGGCGATGATCTCCGTCGCCCGCTCGGCCGTCTGTCGTGTGGCGCCGGCGAGGTGCGGCGACAGGACGACGTTCGGCGCACTCAGCAATGGCCAGTCCTCCGGCGGTGGCTCGACGTCATACACGTCGAGCGCGAGGCCGCCGAGGTGGCCCGAGGCCAGCAGGTCGGGCAGCGGCCTGTGGTCGAGCAGACCGCCGCGGGCGGTGTTGACCAGCAGAGCTCCGGGACGCATCCGGTGCAGGCGCTCGCTGTTGATGAGGTGGTGCGTCTCCGGCGTGAGCCGTGCGTGCAGGCTGACGACGCCGCTGCGGACGAGCAGCTCGTCGAGATCGACGAGCTCGACTCCCGGTTCGGGCTCGGCGTAGGGGTCGTGCGCGATGACCACGGCACCGAAGGCCTGCAGGATCCGTGCGGTGATCCGGCTGATCGAGCCGAGCCCCACGAGCCCCACCGTCTCGCCCCCGAGCTCGCGACCGGCGTTCTCCCACGTGTAGTAGTCGCCGCGCCAGGTGCCCGCACGCAGCTCGGCATCGGCCGGGGGGACGTGGCGCAACGCCGCGAGCATGAGGCCCACTGCGAACTCCGCCGCGGCCTGGGCGTTGCGGCCCGGCGCGTTGGAGACCAGCACCCCCGCCTCGGTGGCTGCGTCGATGTCGACGTTGACCGGTCCACCACGACAGACGCCGATGAATCGCAGGTCCGGGCAGGCCTCGAAGACGCGGGCGCTGAAGGGCGCCATCTGCGTCACGGCGACCTCGACACCCTGAAGGGCCGCGATGAGCTCATCGACTGCCCCGCTGGCCTCCTCGACGTTCTCCACCGGCCCGAACGGCTCGAGAGGCCACGACGAGGTCAGCTCGGTGAACTTCAGCGCTGAAGGGTCGGCCACGGCGGCACGCACGGCGTCGGCGAAGTGGGTGGGGCGGACGAACAGGTCGCCAGCCGTGAGGATCGTGGTCATGGTTCGCCTCCGCGCCGCCCGCTGACGGCATAACTAACAGTAGAGGTGATGTTTATAACATCCAAAATGAGGACTTGTCACGCGCCGTGGAGCCGGCCGGGCTCGTGCGATCCGTCAGCCACATGCACCGTGGTGTGCTCGGCGATGGCGTCGCGGACCGTCGGCTCGACGTCTGGCGTGAGGATGACGTCGGTGAAGTCGGCCAAGTGGGCGAAGTGGTGCAACGACGTGCGGCCCACCTTGGTGCCGTCGATCATCAGGACCCGTCGGTTGCCGGCGCGCAGCATGGCTCGCTTGACCTGCACGACGTCCTGCTCCTGGTGGTAGGCGCGCTCGGTGTCGATGGTCGACGTGGACTGGAAGACGACGTCCACGGAGTAGGAGTCCAGTCCGGACTCGCTGGAGGGACCGATGAAGGAGTCGTGCGTCCTGGAGTAGGCACCGCCCAGCATCAGGAAACCGACGTCCGAGGCGTCCCGGAGCGCTTCCAGTGCCTGACGATAGTTGGAGATGACAGTGAGGGGGCCCACTGGTTCGAGCAGTCTGGCGAGGGCGAGCACCGTCGTGGAGTCGTCGAGCATCACCGACATGCCGGACTCGACGAACTGCAGGGCGGCGCGAGCCAGCGACTCCTTGGCGGCTGCCTGACGCTGCATCCGAAAGTCCGAGCTCGACTCGAAGACGCTGGTCGGCAGGGCGGAGACGCCGCCGCGCACCCGGCGCAGCAGTCCGCGGCCGGCGAGGTCGTCGAGGTCGCGGTGCACGGTCATGACGCTCACGTCACTCATCTCCACCAGCTCGGAGACGGCGGCAAAGCCCTGCTCCAGCACATGGTCGACGATGCGTCGTTGGCGTTCGGCGCGGGCGGGACGGCGGTCGGACCGTGGGCTCACCTGTTCCCCTGCCTCACAGGATTTAACATCATCCTTGACAAACTTAACGTTGTCACTGTTACGATCCTCTCACGGAGCCTGTGATAGTAGTCACACGGCATGGTACATGCGTCCGGTCGGGGTGGTCGGACTGGCGAAGGAGCTCGAACCGATGACGAATCCCATGGTGAGAACGGTCGCCTCAGCAGCAGCGACCGCCCTTGCGGCCAGTGTGCTCGCCGCCTGCGGGTCAGGAGGAGGCGACGACAGCGATGCCGCGGGGACGGTCGCGTTCCTCATGCCCGACCGGGCATCCACCCGCTACGAGCAGCAGGACCGCCCGCTGTTCGAGGCCAAGGTCAAGGAGCTGTGCTCTGAGTGCGAGGTGCTCTACCAGAACGGTGACGGCGACCCGCAGAAGCAACAGCAGCAGGCCGACTCCGCCATCGCCCAAGGCGTCGACGTCCTCGTCCTCGACGCCGTCGACACCAAGGCTGCGGCGTCCATCGTCACCAACGCGCAGTCCCAGGACATCCCGGTCGTCACCTACGACCGTCCGATCACCACCACTCCCGCAGATCACTACGTGTCGTTCGACAACGAGGGCCTCGGCGAGATGATCGGTGCCTCCCTAGTGGAGCATCTGGACGAGGAGGGGGCTGAGGGCGGCATCCTGATGGTGTACGGATCACCGACCGACGACGCTGCCCAGCTGATCAAGCGTGGCATGAACACCGGGGTCGAGGGCAGCGACTACGAGGTGCTCGCCGAGTTCGACACCCCCGAGTGGAACCCGCAGCGCGCCCAGGACTGGGTCGCTGGGCAGATCACCAAGTTCCGCGACGACATCGTCGGTGTGGTCGCTGCCAACGACGGCACCGGAGGTGGGGCCATCGCCGCGCTCAAGGCAGCCGGGCTCGACCCGTTCCCGCCGGTCACCGGCAACGACGCAGAGATCGCGGCCATCCAGCGGATCATCGCCGGTGAGCAGTACAACACCATCTCCAAGCCGATCAGCATCGTCGCCGAAGCTGCGGCCGAGGCCTCGGTGACCTTCCTCGAGGGCGACGAGCCGGAGGGGGAGACCGAGCTGTTCGACACGCCCGCGCAGCTTTTCACCCCCGAGGTGGTCACCCGGGAGAACGTCAAGGAGATCATCTTCGACGGCGGTATCTACGAGTCGTCGGAGGTCTGCACCGGTGCCTACGAGGCGGACTGCGACGAGCTCGGCATCAGCTGAGACCGACGGCACTCATCCGAGCGGAGGTCACATGGACCAGACCCTGAGCGAGCCCGCCGCCGCAGGCGGTGCGGACGAGCGGCGCACCATCTTGCGGCTGCGTGGCGTGAGCAAGAACTTCGGCGCCGTCGCCGCTTTGACCGATGTCGACCTCGACGTCCGCGCCGGTGAAGTGGTGGCCGTCGTGGGAGACAACGGTGCCGGCAAGTCGACCCTCGTCAAGGTGCTTTCCGGTGTGCACGCCGCCTCCTCCGGGACGATCGAGTTCGACGGGCGGGAGGTTCAGGTGCCGACGCCACAGTCCGCCCTCGACCTCGGCATCGCCACCGTGTTCCAGGACCTGGCGCTGTGCGACAACCTCGACGTCGTCGCCAACTTGTTCCTCAACACCGAGCTCGCGCCCCTGCGCATGGACGAGGTGGCCATGGAGGTGCGCTCCTGGGAGCTGCTGAAGCGGCTTGCCGCCAAGATCCCCTCGGTGCGCATCCCGATCGCATCGCTCTCGGGCGGCCAACGCCAGAGTGTGGCGATCGCGCGCTCCCTGCTGCGCGATCCGCAGCTGATCATCCTCGACGAGCCGACCGCTGCTCTCGGCGTCGCACAGACCGCCGAGGTCCTCAACCTCGTCGAGCGACTGCGCGAGGACGGTCTGGCGGTGATCATGATCAGCCACAACATGGACGACGTCCGGGCGGTCGCCGACCGGGTCGCCGTGTTGCGGCTCGGCCGCAACAACGGTGACTTCTCCGCCCGTGACGTCACCTCCGAGGAGGTGGTCGCCGCCATCACCGGTGCCACCGACAACGCGGTGAGCCGACGCGCCTCGAGGAACCTCCCGCCCGCCAGTGAGGAGCACTGATGACCCCGTCCGACGCCACACCGCCGTCCGTCGCCGCGGACCTGCAGGACGAGCGACTGCGCTCCCGCGAGGATGTCGGCAGCATGCTCAAGGTGATCGGCGAGCGGGTCCGCGGCGGTGACCTCGGGGTCCTGCCCGTCGTGGTCGGCCTCATCGTCATCTGGACCGTCTTCCAGAGCCTGAACTCCTCGTTTCTCTCCAGTGCGAACCTGGGCAACCTCCTGATGGAGTCGGCCGCCGTCGGTGTCATCGCGCTGGGGGTGGTCTGCGTCCTGCTCGTCGGGGAGATCGACCTCTCGGTGGGCTCGGTGAGCGGTCTGTCGGCGTCGGTCCTCGCGGTGACGTTCGTCAACCAGGGCTGGCCCCTGGCCCTCGGCATCCTCGCCTCTATCGGCACCGGGGTGGTCATCGGCGTCGTCTACGCACAGATCTACACGCGGTTCGGCGTCCCGTCGTTCGTCATCTCGCTGGCCGGTCTGCTCGGGTTCCTCGGACTGCAGCTCAACACCCTGGGTCGCGACGGCACCATCAATCTCCCGTTCGACTCGGCGATCGTCCAGTTCGGCCAGGTGTGGTTCGTCCCGGCAGCGCTGTCGTACGTGCTCGTCGCCCTCGCGGTCGCCGGCTACTTCCTCGCCCGCTGGGGCCGGGCCCGTCAGCGGCAGGCGGCCGGTCTCTCGTTCCTCCCGCTCCGCCTGCTCGTGTTCCAGGCCGTCGGGCTCGCCGGGCTGCTGGGGGTCGTCGTCTGGTACCTCAACCTGGCCCGCGGGGTGGGCTGGATGTTCGTGCTGTTCGTCGGGCTCGTGCTCGTCATGCACTATGCGCTCACTCGCACGCGCTGGGGGCGGTCGGTGTTCGCCGTCGGCGGCGGTCGCGAGGCCGCGCGACGCGCCGGCGTCAACGTCACGCGCGTCTACCTCTCGGTGTTCATGCTGTGCTCGGCCTTCGCCGCCCTCGGCGGAGTGCTCGCAGCGGGCCGGCTCGCCGCAGCGGCGCAGAGCAGCGGTGCCGCCGACGTCAACCTGAACGCCATCGCGGCGGCGGTCATCGGCGGCACCAGCTTGTTCGGTGGCCGCGGGTCTGCCTTCGCGGCTCTGCTCGGGATCCTGGTCATCGCTTCGATCTCCAGCGGCCTGACCTTGGTGAACCTGGACTCGTCGTGGCGGTTCATGGTCACCGGAGCGGTACTGCTGATCGCCGTGGTGCTGGACTCCGTGGCCAGACGTTCCCGTGTCAGTGCCGGTAGAGCCTAGGTACACCTGGCGCCGGGACTCATTCGTGAAGAGGCTGGTCAGCTGTCGCCGCCACGTCGCGGTCTGCCCACTCCAGCAGAGGTGAGAGGTCGAAGACGGCGCCGTCGATGTCGGCGTGCAGGTCACCCAGCTCCTCCAGGCGTGCGGGGACGGTGGCGAGCGTGAGGTCGTGCGGGTCGACGTCGGGCACCTCGTCCCAGCGGATCGGCGTGGACACCCGTCCGTCCGGGACGCCGCGCACCGAGTAGGCGGCGGCGATGGTGTGGTCGCGCGCATTCTGGTTGTAGTCGACGAACAGCTGGGCCGGGTCACGGTCCTTGCGCCACCATGCCGTGGTCACGTCCTGCGGTGCGCGCCGCTCCACCTCCCGGGCGAAGGCCAGTGCCGCTCGTCGTACGTCGGCGAAGCCGTGGTCGGGCCGGATGCGGACGTAGACGTGCAGCCCGCGACCGCCGGACGTCTTGGGGAAGCCACGCGCGCCGAGGTCGTCGAGCACCTCGTGGACGACGCCGGCCACCCGCCGCACAGTCGCCAGGTCGCACTCCGGCCCAGGATCGAGGTCGATGCGCCACTCGTCGGGCAGCTCGACGTGGTCGCGCCGGCTGTTCCACGGGTGCAGCTCCACCGTGGACATCTGGACCGCCCAGATGACGTGAGCCACCTCGGTGACACACAGCTCGTCGGCCGTGCGGTCGTACCGGGGGAAGTGCACTCGGACGGTCTCCACCCACTCCGGTGCGCCAGACGGCACCCGCTTCTGGTGAACCTTGTCGCCGGCCAGCCCCCGAGGGAACCGGTGCAGCATGCACGGGCGCTCGTACAGGGCGTTGACGATCGCCGGGCCCACGGCGAGGTAGTACTCGACGAGGTCGAGCTTGGTCCAGCCGCGGTCGGGGAAGTAGACCCGATCGGGGTTGGTCACGCGGACGAGCCGCGGCTCCCCGACGCCCCAGGTCGGGTCGTCGACCTCGATCTCCACGGGCGACGTCATGGAACCTGGGACGCCATGGCTCTCAGCCGTCGTGGCCGCGTTTGTGGTTCTTGGTGAGGGAGCGGCGCAGCTGCATGATGCGGACCGAACCGGGCACGGCGATGATGAGCATGCCCGCCACCACGGCCAGGAGCACCCCGACGCCGAGCGGCAGGGACCACTCGAACCCGAGGAACTTGATGGCCGTGCTCTCGGAGTTCTGGATGATGAACACCAGGACGAGGATCGACAGCACGGCGGCCACGATCAGTCCGATGTACAGCGCACCACTGCGACTGCTCTTGAGGTGGCCCTCGTCGTCGAACCCGGAGGCGCGGCGGGTGGGCGCAGGCTCGGTGGAGGTGTCGTCGGACGTGGAGCCGCTGCCGGGAGCGGTGGGATCGTTGCTGCTCACGACCCCATCATGCACCTGTCCCCCGCCCGCGCACGTCGAGTCGGCGTGCGCGAGCTGCTGTCGGGCAGGACCCTTGCGGCCTCGTACCTGCGCGGGCACGGTGGACCATGGCCACCTCGGGAAGGACGGCAGGCACATGATCGCAGTGACCAATCCGGCGAGTCTCGGACGGCGTGAGTCCTCATGAGGACCGGACTCATCGTGGTCGACATGCAGAACGCCTTCATCGACGGGGCGACCAGTGTGGTGGGGGCGTCGGCGGTCGTCGAGGCGGTCAATCGCTGGGTCAGCCATGCGTCCGACCAGGAGTGGCCGATCTTCTACACCCGTGACGTCGACCCGACCGGGCAGGACCCGACCGGTGACGGCAGCCAGGAGGCGATCCACCGCGACGTCGTGGTGCGCGGAACGGTCGTCGACAAGGGTCCCGGTTCCCGAGCCGGGTTCTCCGGATTCGTCCTGGCCTCGACCGCGTTGCCCGACGGGGTTCCTGGCGGGGGTGGCCTGAGCGGGCTGGCCGGGCTGATCCTGGCCGCCGGGCTGGACGAGGTCGTGGTGGTCGGTCTGGCGGCGGACGTCTGCGTCGCCGCCACGGCCGTGGACGCGGTCCGCCTGGGTCTGGCCGTGCTGCTGGATCTCGACGCCTCGGCGTTCGTGCACGCGCATCCGGGCGGTGACGAGGCGGCGGTGGCGGACCTGCGTGCGGCGGGAGTGCTGGTGACGAGGCTCGGCGATGGCGAGCTGCCCGACCACGTCCGGGCGGTGGGGCAGCGCTGATGCCCCCGGATCACTCCGGAGCCCGCGCCGGGAGCACCGTTGCCGACACCTCCCCGAGCCCGACGGTCGATCCGCGCGGCCCCGGCGCTGTCGCCGTGATGGTCACGACGTCGCCGTCGGCGAGGTAGCCGCGGGTCGTGCCGTCGGACAGCGAGATCGGTGCCGTGCCGTCCCACGTGAGCTCCAGCAGGCAACCGCGCTCGTCGTCGGCCGGTCCGCTCACCGTCCCTGAGGCGAACACGTCGCCGGGGCGGATCGTCGCACCGTTGCTGGTGAGGTGCACAAGCTGCTGGGCGGCCGTCCAGTACGTCGACGCGAACGGTGGGCGGGCGATGACCTCACCGTTGATCCGGACCTCGAGCCGCAGGTCCAGCCCCCAGGGCTCGGCGCCGCTGCCGGTGTCGTCGAGGTGGTCCACCAGTGCTGTCTCGCGGGGCGGCGGTGGGACCCGCGCCGTCTCGAGCGCCTCGAGCGGGAGTACCCAGGCCGAGATCGACGTGGCGAAGGACTTGCCGAGGAACGGGCCCAGCGGGACGTACTCCCAGGACTGCACGTCGCGGGCCGACCAGTCGTTGAGCAGGCAGACGCCGAAGACGTGCGACCGCGCGGAGTCGAGGTCCACCGATGTGCCCGGCGTCGTGGAGCCGCCGAGCACGAACGCCACCTCCGCCTCCAGGTCGAGCTTGCGCGTGGGCCCGACGACCACCTCGGCATCCGCCGTGAGCCGCTGACCTCGTGGCCGCACGACGTCGGTGCCGGAGACCACGACCGTTCCAGCGCGGCCGTGGTAGCCGATCGGCAGGTGTCGCCACGGGCGCGGAAGGCGCGGCGCGTCCGGCCTGAAGATCTCCCCGACCCGGGACGCGTGGTGCTCGCTGGAGTAGAAGTCGACGTAGTCGGCCACGGTGAACGGCAGACGCAGGCTGACCTCCTCCAGTGGCACGAGGTGTGGGACCACCTCGACCCGACGGGTGGGATCGGTGACCTGGTCGTGCACGAAGGAGCGCACGGCACGCCAGGTCGTGGCGTCAGCGTCGAGCAGGTCGTCGAGCGTCCCCCGCTCGAAGAGGTGGCCCAGGCCGGCATGAGTCTCCGTGAGCCCGCTCAGGTCGAGGACCTGCGAACCGATGCGGACCCCGACGCGCGGCCCTGCGCGCCCGTGGACGAACGAGCCGTAGGGCAGCGCCTGCGGACCGAACGGGTCGTCGTCGGCGACGTCGAGCCAGGTTCTCATCCGCCGGGCCCGCGTCCGGACCACGACCACGCATAGCGGCCGTCGTCACTGGCCAGCGCGCCCTCACCGAGCTCGAGCGGTCGGAAGGTGTCGACCATGACGGCGAGCTCGTCGAACGACTCCGCGCCGAGGCTCCGCTCGATCGCCTCCGGCTGCGGTCCGTGGGAGTGCCCGCCGGGATGCATCGTGACGGACCCTTGGCCGATGCCCGAGCCCTTGCGGGCCTCGTAGTCGCCTCCGACATAGAACATGATCTCGTCGGAGTCGACGTTGGAGTGGTAGTACGGCACCGGGATCGCCAAGGGGTGGTAGTCGACCTTGCGGGGCACGAAGTTGCACACCACGAAGTTGTGCCCCTCGAAGACCTGGTGGACCGGCGGTGGCTGGTGCACGCGCCCGGTGATCGGCTCGAAGTCGTCGATGTTGAAGGCGTACGGGTACAGGCAGCCGTCCCACCCCACGACGTCGAAGGGATGCTCCGGGACGACGTGCACGGTACCGCTCAGGCCGCCCGGCCCGTCGCCGCGGTGCTTGACGTAGACCTCGACGTCCGTCTCCTGCACGACTCGCGGTGGCGTGGGGCCGCGCAGGTCCCGTTCACAGTAGGGCGCATGCTCCAGGAGCTGGCCGTAGCGGGAGAGGTACCGCTTGGGCGGGGCGATGTGGCTGCTGGCCTCGATGACGTAGAGCCGCAGGGGTGCCTCGTCGCCGGCAGGCACCCAGCGGTGGGTGGTCGAACGCGGCACGATGACGTAGTCGCCCTGGCTGACGGGAAGGTCGCCGAAGACGGTCTCGACCACACCGTCGCCGGACTCGACGTAGACGCACTCGTCTCCGGTGGCGTTGCGGTACAGCGGCGACGTGGCTCCGGCGACGACGTAGGAGAGTCGGACGTCGGCGTTGCCGAGCACGAGCCGACGGCCGCGGACGGCGTCGGTCTCGCGCCAGGTGTGCGCCTCGAAGAGCCGGTGCAGCTCGAGGTGGCGTGGGACCAGGGGCGCGTTGGGGCGGGTGCTGAGGTCGGGCAGGTCCCACGGCCTGGCGTCGACGAGGGCCGACGGGACGCCGACGTGGTAGAGCAGCGAGGAGTCGGAGCTGAACCCCTCCTCGCCCATGAGTTCTTCCCGGTAGAGCCGGCCGGTCTCGTCGCGGTGCTGGGTGTGCCGCTTCGGTGGGACCGATCCCAGGGTCCGGTAATGGGCCATGCGGATCCTCCTGAGGTCGTCAGTTGGTCCCGTCCATCATCGCGCCAGGACGTGACCCACGCCACGCCGGGGCCCGCGAGCGACGACGCGTCCGGTCGTGATGCAGGTCATAGAAGAAGTTGATCGTTCCATGACCGGATCCCTCGGGTCGGGGGTAGACTCGGTGCAACCCCGCATGGTTCACCCCCCGAGATCATGCGGGGTTCCTTATTGTCCTGGGACTCCCGCCCTCGGTCTCACACGTAGGGTTGCAGTGCCTGGGTGAGCAGCCGCGCGAGGGCCTCGGTCTGGACGTCGTCGTCGGCGGTCACGTCCTCGTCGGAGCCGTCGAGCGCCCGGGCGGCGAGCCCGGCCTTGCTGTCGATGAGCTCGACGATGGTGGAGTCGATGGTCTGCGCGGCGATGATGCGCCACGCGGTGACCGGCTCCTCCTGGCCGATGCGGTGCACCCGGTCGATCGCCTGCATCTGCTCGGCATTGGTCCACGACAGCTCTGCGAGCACGACGTTGGAGGCCACCTGCAGGTTCAGGCCGACACCGGCTGCGGTGAGCGAGCAGACGACGACGCCGACGTCGGGGTCGTTCACGAAGGAGTCGATCGCCTTCTTGCGGGCTGCCGGGGTCTGGTCGCCACGGATCGACGTCGAGCGGATGCCACGACGCGCGAACGTCTGCTCGGCAGCATCCATGACGTCGACGTGCTTGGCGAAGAAGACCACCTTGCCGACGCTGCGCGCCAGCTGTGCGGTGTAGTCGGCCGCCAGGCCAGCCTTGGCCTGGCCGATCCGACGCACCATGGTGAACACGTTCTCGCCGGTCTTCTCGGCGGTCTCGTCGCGTTCCCAGGCCGCGACCTTGCGCACGAGGTCGTGGTCGATGCCCTCCACGACGTGCCCGGCCTCGCGGCGTGCCTCCAGCGCACGCTGGTACCGCGCGAGCAGCCGGTTGGCGAGATCGCGCTCGGACTCGCGGATCGAGCGGCCCTCGTCGTCGTCCAGCTCGACCGGGAGGTCGGCGATGCGGCGGGCCGGGATGTCCGAGGCGACGTCCACCTTGCGGCGGCGCACGATGCCCAGATCGATGACGCTCTGCCGTGCAGCCGGGTAGAAGCCGGCGTCCAGCGGGGTCTGGCCGTTCTCCTCCAGCGCGGCCATGAGCTGCTGCCCCGGCTTCTTGGCGTCGATCCAGCCGAGGAAGCGCCAGATGGCCCGGAAGTCCTCGATGTCGTTGATCAGGGGCGTGCCGGTGAGTGCCATCAGCAGCGGACGAGGATGGCGGGTGCGGATCTGCTCCGACAGCGCGAGGACGTGGCCTGAGCGTTGGGAGGCGGTGTTCTTGATGAAGTGCGCCTCGTCGAGCACCATCGACTTGAACCCGAACTGCCCCAGCCAGCCGACGTGGCGGTCGAGCACCTCGTAGTTGACGATGACGACGTCGGCGAAGCCGTCGATGTTGTGACCGTCGCCGTGGATGACGGTGGACGGCCGGTGCGGGGTCCAGAGCTCGGTCTCGCGGGCCCAGTTGGTCTTGACCACGTTGGGCACGACGACCAGCAGCGGGAAGGCGTCCGCAGCCTCGGCCGCGAGCAGTGCCTGGGCCGTCTTGCCCAGTCCGGGCTCGTCGGCCAGCAGGAAGGTGCGGTGCCCCTCGGCGGCAGCCTGCACCACCTGGGCCTGGTGCTTCATGAGCTCCGGGCCCTTGCCGAACTGCAGCGTGTGCGGCTCGGGAAGCTCCATGCTGGCGGTGGCGCCGTCGGCCGCGCGCTCGAACGACGACAGCAGAGGGCCGATGAGCTCCCACGTGGAGAGTCGGTTGGTCTGCGGCCGGGGGACGTCGGCGACGGCGGAGAAGTCCGGGGCGAGGAAGGGGTTGGCGAGCTGGCGGGAGACCACGGCCTGGGGGAGCACGCGCCGATCCACGGGGGCGGCAGGTGCCTGCTCGGCATCGTCCGTCTCGCTCTCGGCCTCGGGGGCCACGCCACCGGCGGTGAGCATCTCGCGCTTGAGGATGTTGGTCTCGTCGCTGACGACCGCGTCGGGCTCCAGCAGGGTGAACAGGGTGGAGTCGCGGGCCGCGGACTGCGCGAGGATCGTGGCGATGCCGTCGAGGCGCTTGAGCTGCTCGGCACGCTGGTTGTCGTTCAGCTCGGGGTCGGTCTTGACCCGGGCGCGCTCCTCGCGGACGAGTAGGCCGATCGCCTGGAACCGGGAGCGCATGGACATCGGGACCGGTCCACGGCGGCGCACGGCGTTCTCGACCTCGCGCACTGCGCGAGCGAGCACGGGCAGCAGGCCCTCGTCGTCGGTGTGCTTGGGGCGACGACCCCGCGACGACGTGCGGGTTCCGCCGGACTGACGCTGGCCTCGGTTGGCCACAGGTTCCTCCTTCAGGTGCACACATGCCCTGGACGGTGGTCGACGGGCCTGGTGCCCGGTCCACATCGGCGACGAACGCTGGGACGTTTGCCGATGCGAACCACGTGATGGCCCGAAGCCGGGTGTCTGCCCCGAGTCGCATCTGCGCGACCGTCATGTGTGCCGGCTGACGAGCCCGGATCCCGACGAGTCACCCGGCGAGAGGTCCGGCGCTGCCAGCGCATGCCCAGTGTAACGCTCGCCCTGTGCCGACGCGAGGGCGCGTCCGCAGGTGCCCCACCAGCGGCCGAGGTGCCGCGTGGCCCGGCGGTGACGTTCCGGTGAACCTCGCCTCTGAGGGGTTCTGCTCCCCGCCGACCTCTGCCTACGGTCCCCGAAGACACCACGTCAACTCTCGGGGGAACCATGGAACGACGCACCTGTCTGTCCGTGCTCAGCGCCGTCGTCGTCACGGTGCTGGCCACCGCGCTGCTGGCGCCGCCGGCATCGGCAGGCACCGTGTCCGCGCGGACGTTGCTGGAGGAGCTGACCGTCCGCGCGGAGTCGAGCGGGTCCAGCTATGACCGTGCCGCCTTCCGCCACTGGATCGATGCCGATGGTGACGGCTGCGACACCCGCGCCGAGGTGCTCAAGGAGGAGTCGTCGGTCGCCACCGAGCACACGGGCACGTGCACCATCACCACGGGCGCATGGCACTCCTACTACGACGACACGTCGTTCACGGCGGCCGGTGACCTCGACATCGACCACATGGTGCCGCTCAAGGAGGCCTGGATCTCCGGGGCGTCGTCGTGGTCGGCCGCGCAGCGCGAGAGCTTCGCCAACGACCTCGGCTACGACTTCACCCTCGTCGCGGTGTCCGCCTCGTCCAACCGGTCCAAGGGCGATCGTGACCCCGACGCCTGGCTGCCGCCGTCCGCGGCCGCCGAGTGCGACTACGTCAAGCAGTGGATCGCGGTGAAGTGGCGGTGGAGCCTGACGCTGGACTCCGCGGAGAAGGTGGCAGTCGAGGCGTCCCTGGACGGATGCTCGTCGCTGTCGGTCGAGGCGCCCAGCAAGGGATGAGGCGTCTGCTCGCCGGTCAGCTCGTCCCGGTGACGGCCCTGGTGATCGCGAGGTAGTGCTCGCGCTGGGCCGGGTAGTAGTCGTCGAAGTCGATGGCGTCGGGATCGGCACCGGTCTCCGCAGCGACCAGGCGGTCCAGGTAGTACTCCCAGCCCGGCCCCGTGTTCTCGATCATCGCGGGGTCGTCGATGACCTGTCCGAGGACGAGCGTGGTCACTCCGTCCGTCTCGGAGAGGTCCACGGTGAGCAGCCAGGAGCCGAAGTCATCGACCGAGTACACGACGAGACGGTGGGGCGGGACGCACTCGCGGACGTCGTAGCGTGCCGGGGGCATCGGCTCCTCCTCGGCGTTCATCTCGAAGGTGACGAAGCCGTCGGCGGGGTTGCCGGTCCAGGTGCCGATCCACCGCGCGAGACGGTCCGACTCGGTGACGGCCGCCCAGACATCGTCGATGGGGGCGCGGAAGGTGCGGGTGAAGGCGACGACGTCGCCGGTGTCCCGGCGCTCGTGGCGTCCGGTGGGTGTCGTGCTCATGCAGTGTCCTCTCGGGGTAGTGCTGCGGGGTCGGCGCGGCGGCGGTCACGGGATGTGCGTCGCACCTCGGTCTCGAGGGCGTCGAGGGCCGACTCGGGCACCGGTGGTGTCGGCGACAGTCGGGCGAGCAGGGCGGCCACCTCCTGGAGCGGCTCTGGCTCCAACCGGTAGTGGCGTTCCCGGCCGGAGTCCTCGGCCGCGACCAGGCCCGCCTGCGTGAGGATCTTCAGGTGCCGGCTCACGGCAGGGCGGGAGATCGGGTGGTCATCGGCGAGGTCGACGACGCGGGCGGACCCGCGTGCGAGGCGCTCCAGCAGGGCACGGCGCACCGGGTCTGCGAGAGCGGCGAACGGATCCACCTCAGAAACGTAACGAAACAGTTACCAATCTGTCAAGGCCGCGATGACGCATGATGAGACCCACATCTCACAGGGTGGCGAGGTGGTCGGCGCGGGGCTAACGTTCCCGAGCATGAGCACCGAGTCCCCCACCCCGCAGCAGGCGGACCCGGGCCCGGACGCTGCGGCCACTGCGGCCGTGCCGCCCGGAGCCCGTATCGGCGTCGTCCGTGAGTCGCAGGCCGGTGAGAGCCGTGTTGCTGCCACACCGGAGACGGTGGGCAAGCTGATCAAGCTGGGCTACCGAGTCAGTGTCGAGGCCGGTGCCGGTGAGGCGGCGAGCTTCCTGGATGCCGCGTACGCGCAGGCGGGCGCCGACGTGGTCGCCCGCGAGGACGCCTGGGCCGGCGACGTCGTGCTGAAGGTCAACGCCCCGAGCACCGAGGAGATCGGTCTGCTCGCCGACGGAGCGACACTGGTGGGTCTGCTCAACCCGGGGCTGAACCCCGACATGGTGGAGGAGCTGTCGCGCCGTCCCATCACGGTGCTCGCGATGGACGCGGTGCCCCGCATCTCACGCGCCCAGTCCCTGGACGTGCTGTCCTCCATGGCCAACATCGCCGGGTACCGCGCGGTCGTGGAGGCCGCGAACGTCTTCGGCCGCTTCTTCACCGGGCAGGTGACGGCAGCCGGCAAGGTGCCGCCCGCGACGGTGCTGGTGGCCGGCGCCGGCGTGGCGGGGCTCGCCGCGATCGGTGCGGCCAGCAGCCTGGGTGCCGTCGTACGAGCCATGGACCCTCGCCCCGAGGTCGCCGACCAGGTCGCGTCGATCGGTGGCGAGTACCTCACGGTGGACGTCGAGTCCGAGATGGGCAGCGACGGCTACGCCAAGGAGACCTCGGAGGCCTACAACGCGCGCGCCGCGGAGATCTACTCCGAGCAGGCGCGCGAAGTCGACATCATCATCACCACGGCCCTCATCCCGGGGCGTCCGGCGCCGCGGCTGATCAGCGCCGACGACGTCGCGTCGATGAAGTCCGGCAGCGTCATCGTCGACATGGCGGCCGCGCAGGGCGGCAACGTCGAGGGCTCGGTCCCCGGCGAGGTGGTCGTCACCGAGAACGGCGTGACGATCCTCGGCTACACCGACCTGGCCGGCCGGCTGCCGACGCAGGCATCGCAGCTGTACGGCACGAACCTCGTCAACCTGCTCAAGCTGCTGACCCCGGGCAAGGACGGACAGGTCGTCCTGGACTTCGACGACGTGGTGCAGCGCTCCATCACCGTCGTGCGTGACGGGGAGACGACGTGGCCGCCGCCCCCGGTGAGTGTCTCGGCCGCTCCGCCCCCGGCCGCCGAACCGCCTCCGCCACCGACGCCCAAGCAGCCGTGGCTGACGCCGGTCAGGAAGTACACGCTGATCGGGGTGGGGCTGGCTGCGTTGTTCCTCATCAACGCCACGGCTCCGCCGCCGTTGCCGGAGCACTTCTTCGTGCTGACTCTGGCGATCGTGATCGGGTTCTACGTGATCGGCAACGTGCACCACGCGCTGCACACACCGCTGATGAGCGTGACGAACGCGATCAGCGCGATCATCGTGGTCGGCGCCCTGTTGCAGCTGACCAGTGACGATCCGTTGATCCAGGGCATCGCCTTCGTCGCGGTGCTGGTGGCAAGTATCAATGTCTTCGGTGGCTTCGCCGTGACCCGGCGCATGCTTGCCATGTTCTCCAAGGGCTGAGGCTGCACATGAGTGTTCTTTCTGCCGCAGGTGCGGCCTATGTCGTCGCGACCCTGCTGTTCATCATGAGCCTGGCGGGGCTGAGCAAGCACGAGACGGCCCGACGCGGCGTCGTCTTCGGCATCACCGGCATGGCGCTGGCCCTGACCGCCACCGTCGTGGTCACCGTCCAGGAGGCGTCCACGCGAGGCATCGTGCTGCTCGTCGTCGCCGTCGTGATCGGCGCGTCGATCGGCCTGTGGCGCGCCAGCGGCGTGCAGATGACCACCGTGCCCGAGCTCATCGCGCTGCTGCACTCCTTCGTGGGCCTGGCAGCGGTGCTGGTGGGTTGGAACGGCTACCTGGGCGACTCCGACCGCACCGGTGCGGCGGTTGACATCTACCACGCGGAGATCTTCGTCGGCGTGCTGGTCGGCGGCGTCACCTTCACCGGCTCCATCGTCGCCTTCCTGAAGCTGTCGGCGCGGGTCAAGTCCGCACCGCTGGTGCTGCCGGGCAAGAACGTGCTCAACCTGGGCGCGCTCGTGGCGTTCGTGGTGCTCACGGTGGTCTTCGTCATCCAGCCCGCACTGTGGCTGCTGGCACTGGTGACCGTGCTGTCGTTCGCCCTGGGCTGGCATCTGGTGGCCTCCATCGGTGGCGGCGATATGCCGGTCGTCGTCTCGATGCTCAACAGCTACTCCGGCTGGGCCGCGGCTGCGGCCGGGTTCCTGCTGTCCAACAACTTGCTCATCGTGGTGGGTGCCCTCGTCGGCTCCTCCGGTGCCTACCTGAGCTACATCATGTGCAAGGCGATGAACCGTTCCTTCCTCTCGGTCATCGCCGGCGGCTTCGGCATCGAGGCGCCGTCCTCCGGCGACGCCGACCACGGCGAGCACACCGAGATCGACCCCCAGGGTGTGGCCGAGCTCCTGGCCGATGCCGACTCGGTCATCATCGCTCCCGGCTACGGCATGGCGGTTGCGCACGCCCAGTACCCGGTCGCCGACCTCGTGCACCGTCTGCGCGAACGAGGCGTCGAGGTGCGCTTCGGTATCCACCCGGTCGCCGGACGCCTCCCGGGGCACATGAATGTGCTGCTCGCCGAGGCGAAGGTGCCGTACGACATCGTCCTGGAGCTGGACGAGATCAACGACGACTTCGCTCAGACGTCCGTCGTGCTGGTCATCGGCGCCAACGACACGGTCAACCCTGCGGCGGCGGAGGATCCCGCCTCACCGATCGCCGGCATGCCCGTCCTGCACGTCTGGGAGGCCGGGCACGTCATCGTGTTCAAGCGGTCCATGGCCGTCGGTTACGCCGGCGTCCAGAACCCGCTGTTCTTCCGTGACAACACCCAGATGCTCTTCGGTGACGCTAAGGAACGCGTCGAGGACATCATCCACGCCCTCTAGGTTCCGCCCGAGACTCTGTCCGCCTTGGGGCGGGGTTTGCCACGCCCTCTAGGTGACGTACTTGCGGGCGGTTCGTCCTGACAGCACCGCTGCGACGAGCGCGGTGGACATGATGAGCAGTGCGGCGACGAGTGCGGCGCGCAATCCGGCGTCGCCGCCGTGGGCCGAGGCGATGAGGTGGTAGACGGTCATCAGCACGGCCGCCCCCAGCGCCGAGCCGATGCGTTGTCCGGTCTGCAGGGCACCCCCGGCGGCACCTCCCATGCGGGGAGGGACCTCGGCCAGGGTGAGCGTGAAGTTCGGGGAGACGACGGCACCGCCGCCCAGGCCGGCGAGGAGCAGGAACGGCGCGAGCGCCCACCACAGCCCGTCGGTGGTGGAACCGGGAGCGGTGACGGCGGCGAGGGCGATGCCGGTCATCGTCAGCAGGAGCGCCCACACCGTCAGGGGGCGTCCGACTCGGCTCACCAGCCGCCCTGCCAGGGGGGAGGTGACCGCCGACCCGACGGCGAACGGCGTGAGCAGCAGGCCGGTGTGCAGGGCGCTGACGTCGCGGGAGGTCTGCAGCCAGACCGATGCCGTGAGGAAGACACCGGTGAAGCTGGTGAAGTACAGCGTTCCCACGGCGAGCCCGCTGCCGTAGCCGGGCAGCCGGCGCAGGAGCGCCAGGTCGAGCAGGGGTGCCTGCCCGCGGCGCAGGACGCGGCGTTCCCAGACGACGAAGCTCCAGCCGGCCACCGGCACACCGATCAGGAGCACCAGTGGCAGGCGAGCGCCGGTCTCCAGGCTCACCACGGGGTACAACAGGCACAGCACTGCGGTCCCCAGCAGGAGGGCCCCGGCCACGTCGATGCGTTCACGCACGGAGCTCGGCTCGCGACCTGGCACCATCCGCACGATGGCGACGAGCGCCACGATCCCGATGGGGACGTTGATGAGGAACAGCAGTCGCCAGCCGATGTCCTCGCCGGAGGCGCCGATGATCGCGCCGCCGAGCAGTGGTCCGGCAGCCGAGGCGATGGAGACGGTGAGGCCGAAGTACCCGAACGCGCGGCCGCGTTCCGCTCCGCTGAACAGCTGCTGGATGAGGCCCGAGCTCTGCGGGGTCAGCAGCCCCGCCGAGGCACCCTGCACGAGACGTGCGGCCACCATCAGCTCGGCGTTGGGCGCGAGGCCGGCTGCGGCGCTGGCCCCGACGAAGCCGACCAGCCCCACGACCATCATCCGCCGCCGGCCGTAGGCGTCGCCCAGCCGTCCACCCGCGACGAGGGTCAGGCCGAAGGCGAGCGCATAGCCGGAGACCACCCACTGCACGGTGGACGGTCGGGCCGAGAGCGACTCCTGGATGGAGGGGACGGCAACGTTGACGATGGTGACGTCCAGCAACGACATGAAGCCCACGAGCAGGGTGACGGCCAGGATCCGCCACCGGCGGGGGTCGCGCGATCTCGGGTCTGGAGCACGGGGATGGAGGCCGCGCCCCTGAGCCCGGCGGTCGGCGTCGTCTGGCGGAAGGTTGATGGGCTCCTCGTGCACCCGCCTAGCCTGCCGTACCCAAGGTCGCGAGTCATTTGGATACTGGTCGCGAGTCACTCGGGTACCCGCGGCCCGGTCGCCTGTGGACCGGAGTGACTCGCGAGGGGTTACGGGGTGACTCGCGAGGGGTTACGGGGTGACTCGCGAGGGTCAGTCGACGACGCCGTAGAGGCGGTCGCCGGCATCACCCAGGCCGGGGACGATGTAGCCGTTGTCATCCAGCCGTTCGTCGAGCCCTGCGGTGACCAGGTTGACCGGAACGTCGACCTCGGCCAGCTGCGCCTCGACGTGCGCGACGCCCTCGGGTGCGGCCAGCAGGGTGATGGCAGTGATGTGGTCGGTCCCCCGACGCACGAGGAAGTCGATGGCGTCGACGAGTGTGCCGCCGGTTGCGAGCATCGGGTCGAGGACGTAGCACTGGCGGCCGGACAGGTCGTCGGGCAGCCGCTCGGCGTACGTCTCGGCCAGGAGGGTCTCCTCGTTGCGGATCATGCCGAGGAACCCGACCTCGGCCGTCGGCAACAGTCTTTGCATGCCCTCGAGCATCCCCAGGCCCGCCCGCAGGATCGGGACCACGAGGGGACGAGGTGTCGACAGGCGCACTCCGTCGGCCTGGGCGACCGGCGTCGTCACCGTGACGGGCTCGACGCGGACGTCGCGGGTGGCCTCGTAGGCCAGCAGGGTCACGAGCTCCTCGGCGAGCCGGCGGAAGGTCGGTGAGTCCGTGGAGGCGTCACGCAGGACCGTGAGCTTGTGGGAGATCAGCGGGTGGTCGGCGACGTGGACGTGCATGCCTCGACCCTAGGGCACGGTGACGCCAGTACGTCGCGCTCAGTCGGTCAGCAGGACGCGGCGCACCCAGTCGTTGACGAACCGTTCGTCGGGGTCCAGGCGCTCCCGCAGCACCCGGAAGTCGTCGAGCCGCTCGGGCCGCGGCGCGTGGTGGAAGACCTTGCCCCAGTGGGGTCGGGCGCCGAGCGGCGCGAGGGCCTCCTCGATCGCTGCGGCGGCCCGCTCGGCGGCGGCGGGGCGAGACGACCAGGTGAAGTGGAAGGACCACGTCCCCTGCCCGTGCTGAGGGCTCAGCCACAAGTCGTCGGCTGCGACGGCGCGGATCTCGGTGGTCTGGGCGGCCGCGGCGATCTCGGCCCCGATGCCGCGCAGCGCCTCGACGGCGGCGGGCCCGTGCTCGCGGGCGACGTGGTACTCGGACTGCGACTCATCGCCGTTGCTGGGCATGAACCCCATCAGGAAGTGTGGGACGCGGTCGGCCCACCAGCCGGGCTCGTCCAGCTGAGGTGTGCAGTGCACGGGGTCCAGGCCGGCGATCGGGTGGTGCTCCTCGGCGGCCTGCAGGAGGTCGGCGGACGGCGGCGGGGACGGGTCG
This sequence comes from Aeromicrobium sp. CTD01-1L150, assembly GCF_041951745.1. Classification (GTDB taxonomy): domain Bacteria; phylum Actinomycetota; class Actinomycetes; order Propionibacteriales; family Nocardioidaceae; genus Aeromicrobium. Next base: position 3,913,858 of record NZ_CP169555.1, on the reverse strand, counting down.
CCCTCACGGCGCTTGAGCCAGACGCGCGCGGGCTCGCCGTCCCAGCGCAGGAAGATGCTGACGCTGCGGGCGAGGGAGTGCAGTGCCTCCAGGCGGCTGCTGATCTCAGGTTCGGGCAGCCCCTCGAGCACGACCTGGCGCCATGGCCGGTCCTGCTCGACGTCGAGCTCGAGCCGGGTGACGACGCCGAGGGAGCCGAGGGAGACGACGGCTCCGGCGTGGTCCGGTTCTCCGCGGTGCAGGGTGAGGAGCTCGCCCGTGCCGGTGACGAGCTCGAGGGAGCGGACGTGGGTGGCGAGGTTTCCGGCGGTCAGGCCGGAGCCGTGCGTGGCGGTGGCGACGGCTCCGGCGACGCTGATGTGCGGCAGTGACGCGAGGTTGCGCAGTGCCAGCCCGTGCGGGCGGAGGGCGAGTGCGACGTCGGCGTACGTGGCGCCGCCGCCGACCCACACCGACGTCCCGTCCGGCGTCGGCTCGACGTCGGTGAAGCGGTCCATGAGCAACGCGTGGTCACCGTCGGTCACGGCGTTGAAGGTGTGCCCGGTGCCGACGACGCGAAGATGGTCGTGGGCGGTCACGACACGACGCACCTCGTCGGTCGTCGTGGGTCGGGACGCGTCGCGGAAGCCGTACTCGACGGTGCCGGACCAGTTCCCTCGCGGAGCGTGCACGGGCTTGGCGGGGGTGCCGGGCCGTGGGCGGCGGGCGGACGGGGTCATGCCTCGATCGTCGCCCATCACAGGTGCAGCGTGTCACGGGTCCACCCGTGTCGCCGAGGTGTCCCCCCTCGGCGTGCCGGGCTCCACGCGTGTGGTGGTCCGGAGCGCTCCAGGACTGAGGGTGCGGGAGACTGTCCGGGTGAACCATTCGGAGGCGATGCGCCGTGCGCTCGAGCTCGCAGCGCTCGCGGCGAGGACCGGTGACGTCCCCGTGGGTGCTGTGGTGCTGGACCCGCGCGGTGAGGCGCTGGGCGAGGGGTTCAACGTCCGCGAGCGTGATGGTGATCCGACCGGCCACGCGGAGGTGGTGGCGCTGCGGGACGCGGCCACGCAGTCCGGTTCGTGGCGGCTGGACGACTGCACCCTCGTGGTCACGCTCGAACCCTGCACCATGTGCGCCGGCGCGATCGTCTCCTCCCGCATCAGCCGATTGGTCCTCGGCGCCTGGGACGACAAGGCCGGCGCCGTCGGTTCGTTGTGGGACGTCGTCCGCGACCGCCGGCTCAACCACCGGCCCGAGGTGGAGGCCGGATTGTTGGCCGATGAGTCCGCGGACCTGCTGCGCGACTTCTTCGCGCAGCGGCGTTGACGTCTCCCGAGTGATGAGGTTTCCCACGAGACCGCTCAAACCCGGCGCTACGCACACGAACTTCGTGTGTGTTGCGCATGTATTGAGCGGTCTCGTGGGGAACCTACACAGCGGGAATAAGTTGAATCTTGAACTAGTTGTGGGGGGTATCGACCCAGGAGGCATCATGACCAGCATGCAGTTCGGCATCTTCACCGTCGGCGACGTCACGCCCGACCCCACCGACGGTTCCGTGCCCACCGAGCACCAGCGGATCAAGAACACGGTCGCCATCGCCAAGAAGGCCGACGAGATCGGGCTTGATGTCTTCGCCACCGGCGAGCACCACAACCCGCCGTTCGTGCCGTCGAGTCCCACCACGACGCTCGCCTACGTCGGTGCGCAGACCGAGAACCTCATCCTGTCGACGTCCACGACGCTCATCACGACCAACGACCCGGTCAAGATCGCCGAGGACTACGCCACCCTGCAGCACCTCGTCGACGGCCGGATGGACCTGATGCTGGGTCGCGGCAACACGGCCCCCGTCTACCCGTGGTTCGGCTACGACGGCAGCAAGGCCGTCGAGCTCACCATCGAGCACTACCAGCTGCTGCGCCGCCTCTGGGAGGAGGACGTCGTGACGTGGGAGGGCAAGTTCCGCACCCCGTTGCAAGGCTTCACCGCCACCCCGCGTCCGCTCGACGGCGTCGCCCCGTTCGTGTGGCACGGCTCCATCCGCACGCCTGAGGTGGCCGAGCTGGCCGCCTACTACGGCGACGGCTACTTCGCGAACAACATCTTCTGGCCCAAGGAGCACTACATCCGGCTGATCGACTTCTACCGGCAGCGCTACGCCCACTACGGCCACGGCGAGCCCGAGCACGCGATCGTCGGCCTCGGCGGCCAGTTCTTCATCCGGCCCAACAGCCAGGACGCCGTGCGGGAGTTCCGCCCCTACTTCGACAACGCTCCCGTCTACGGACACGGGCCGAGCCTGGAGGACTTCAGCTCCCAGACGCCGCTCACCGTCGGCAGCCCGCAGGAGTTCGTGGAGAAGACGCTGACGTTCGCGGACTACTTCGGCGACTACCAGCGCCAGCTCTTCATCGTCGATCATGCGGGTCTCCCGCTGAAGACCGTGCTGGAGCAGCTCGACCAGCTCGGCGAGGTCCTGCCCACGTTGCGCGCCGAGTTCGACGCCCGTCGGGCCGCCGGGGTGCCCGACGCCCCCACCCACGCCGCCCGGGTGGCCGCACGCGACGCCGCCCAGGATGCCTCGGGGCAGGAGGTGCTCTCATGACCGGTACGCCCCTCGAGCCACGCCCCGGAACCCCCGCCGTGGTCGCCATCAGTGCCGGGCTCAGCGACCCGTCGACGAGCCGGCTGCTCGCCGACCGCGTCACTGAGGCGGTCACTGAGCAGATCCCGGACGCGAGCGTGACCACGGTGGAGCTGCGACCTCTGGCGCACGACATCACCGACGCCGCCCTGTCCGGCTACGCCGCACCTCGTCTTCAGGACGTCATCGACACGGTGGCCGCTGCCGACGCCCTCGTGGTCGTCACCCCGATCTTCAAGGCGTCGTACACGGGCCTGTTCAAGACGTTCATCGACACGCTCGACCAGGACCTGCTGATCGGCAAGCCGGTCCTGCTCGCAGCCACCGGCGGGACCGCCCGGCACTCTCTGGCGATCGACATCGCGCTGCGGCCCTTGTTCGCCTACCTGCAGGCCCTGGTCGTGCCCACCGGCGTTTTCGCCTCCCCGCACGACTGGGGAAGCGAGGGCACGAGTGCCCTCGGAGGCCGGATCGAGCGGGCGGTCGGCGAGCTTGCCTCGGTGCTCGGCGGTGGCGGAACGGGCCGTTCGCGCGACGACAGCATCGACCTGTTCAGCGAGACGATGCTTTCCATCTCCGACCCACCGCGTCCCCCCGCCTGAGCCGGTCCGGTGGGAGCGTCGTGCGGGCCGCGGCGTCCGCAGGGCTGAGCTCTCCTGCTCAGGGTCCCGGCATCGCCCCGGGGGTCACGACCAGGTCCGCTCGGTCCTGCGTGGCGGTGACGAGCGCCGCGTTCTGCTCATCGGTGCCCTGCACCCACGAGCGGGCGGCGTCGACACTCTTGCCGAACCGCACGTGCCGCCGCACCAGACGGTCACGACGCACCTCGTCCCCGAGCACGCAGAACCAGACCTCCGTCAGCGCAGATCGGGCCCGTTGCCAGGCAGGATCGTCGACCAGGAGGTAGTTGCCCTCGGTGACGACGAGCCGGGCGGTCGGTGGCACGGGAACCGCTCCGGCGATCGGTTGCTCCAGCTCACGCTCGAACATCGGGGCGTAGACGATCTCATCAGGGTGGCTCGAGCCGAGTCGCTCCAGCAGGGCTGCGTAGCCGTGCGCGTCGAACGTGTCCGGGGCGCCCTTGGCCTCCAGCCGTCCTCTCCGCGCGAGCTCGACGTCGGCGAGGTGGTATCCGTCCATCGGGACGTGCGCGACCCACAGCGCATCGTGCCCCGGCGGGGGTGTCGCCGCCAGCTCACGGACCAACGCCTCGGCGAGCGTCGACTTGCCTGCACCGGGCGGTCCCGCGATGCCGAGCACCGCGCGTCCCAACGCCGGCACCAGGGCGCGGGCCCGGTGTACGAGGTCCCCGAACTGGTCGACCCTGGGCACGGATGTCGCCCCGGCGCGGCTCATGACCGGTGCGCTGCGGCAGCCAGTCCGTGACGCAGGAACCCGTGCGCGTGGACGGCGAGGTCGGTCCCGTCGTCCCAGAGGTCGCGCCACACCGCCAGGTCGCTGGACAGTCCCTCGGCCACCACGGCCGACGAGAACGACTCGAACGTGATCGGCCCGCGGTAGTCGACGTCGGCCAGCGCATGGAAGAAGGCCGTGAAGTCCAGGTGCCCCGAGCCGAGGTACCCACGGTGGTTCTCACCGACGTGGACGTAGCCGAGCCGGTCGCCGACCTCCAGCACCGGCCGCACGAGGTCGTCCTCCTCGATGTTCATGTGGTACGTGTCGAGGTGGATGACGACGTTGTCGGCCGCGATGTCGTCGGCCAGGGCGAGTGCCTGTCGTGCGGTGTTCACGACGTGGGTCTCGTAGCGGTTGCACACCTCGAGCCCGAGCGTCATCGAGCGGGCGGCCGCCTCGGCGGCGAGCTCGGTCAGGACTCCGACGACGTGGGAGCGCCCGGTCCTCGACAGGGGGGCGTTGTACTTGCCGAGCGCCGAGTACAGGGCGCCGGTCAGGTGCGTCCCGCCGAGCGCGTGCGTCACCTCGAGGGACTCCTGCAGGAGCTCCTGTCCGCGGGCGACGACGGCCGGGTCGTCGCTGGAGACGTCTGCGTCGAAGGCCAGACCGCGAGAACAGGCCACCTGGAGACCGGCTTCGCGCAGAGCGTCGCGCGTGCCAGGAACGTCCAGGCTGGTGCTGTCGTGCAGCGACAGCTCCAGCAGGTCGTAGCCGGCCGCAGCCGTGCTCTCGATCGCACTGGCCACCGACGTCGGGCTGGTGTCGCCGACCCAGACGAGGGCGTGCACGCCCAGGGGGTTGCGGGAGGTCAAGGGGTCTCTCCTGTCTCGAGGGGGAAGGTCAGGCGGCCTGGGCGCCGGTGATGAGCGCGACGATCTCCTCGCCCGTGGTCGCCGTGGTGCGACGACCCGCGACGCACCGGCCGGCGCGCATCACCCAGACCTGGTCGCTCAGCCGCATCACCTGGTCGAAGTTGTGGCTGATGAGCAGCACGGCATGGCCCTCGTCGCGCAACGAGCGGATCAGCTCCTCCACGCGGGCCGTCTCCTGCACGCCGAGCGCCGCCGTGGGCTCGTCCATGATGACCAGGCGCGAGCTGAAGCCGGCGGCACGACAGATGGAGACGGCCTGCCGTTGTCCGCCGGAGAGGCGCCGGACCTTGGCGCCGACCTGCGGGACGTTGACCGAGAGCGTGGCGACCATGCGCTGCGCCTCACGACGCATCGCTCGACGGTCGAGCAGCCGCAGCGGTCCGATGCCGCGCGTCAGCTCCCGGTTGAGGAACAGGTTCTGCCACACCGTGAGGTCCTCGACGAGGGCCAGGTTCTGGTGGACCGTCTCGATCCCGGCGTTGCGCGCCTCCTCGGGGCTGCGGAAGCCGATGGGCTCGCCGGCCAGCAGGATCGAGCCCGCGTCGGGCTGGTGGATGCCGCACACACAGCGCACGAAGGTGCTCTTGCCGGCGCCGTTGTCCCCGACGATCGCGGTGATCTCGCCGGGCTGCAGTGTCAGGTCTACGTCCTGCAGCGCGCGGACGCTGCCGAACGACAGGGACACCCCGCGTGCCTCGAGCAGCGGGCGGACGGTGGAGTCGCTGGGAGCGGGCTCTGTCATTTCTGGTACCTCGAGAGGTAGGCGGCTGCCACCACGACGGTGCCGACCGCGACGGGCTGGTAGTACTGCGAGACACCGACCAGGGTCAGGCCGTTGGTGAGCGCCGTGAGCAGGAGCGCGCCGAAGAACGGACCGATGATCGTGGCGCGGCCACCGACCAGCGCTACTCCGCCGAGGACGACCGCCGCAACCGCGTTCAGCAGGAACTGGGTGTTCGCGGCGGGCTCGGCGGCACCGATGCGCGCCACCAGGAGCACTCCGGCGAGCCCGGCGCACGACCCGCTGATCGTGTAGACGGCCGTCTTGATGCGCGGCACGCTGATACCGGTCGCGGTGGCGGCCTCGCGGGCGCCACCTGCGGCCAGGACATGGGTCCCGAAGCGGGTGTGGAACAGCACCACGTGGGCGAGCACCGCCACGGCGAAGGCGACGATGACCGCATAGCCGACGATCCCGATGCCCTGCGTCGAGAGCCGCAGCATGAAGCCGTCCACCACGGTCTGCGGCTGGCCGTCGGAGATGACCAGGGCGAGACCGGAGGCCACCGAGAGTCCACCCAGGGTGACGATGAAGTCGGTGATCCCACCGCGTCCGATGAGTACCCCCTGCAGGAGACCGAACGCGGTGCCGGCGACGATCGCGACGAGGCAGCACACGAGGGTCGGCCACCCGGCCCCGAACGCCACGCCGAACATGATGGCGCTGAACGTCATGGTGGACGCGACGGCGAGGTCGATGCCGCCGGTGGCCACGGTGAAGGTCTGCCCGACCGTCAGCACGACGAGGATTGCTCCTGCCGACAGCATGGCCTGGATGTTCCCGGTGGTGACGAACGTCGGGTCCAGGATCCAGAAGATGATGACCAGGCCGACGAAGCCGACCAGTGACGCCGAGTCCGCCCAGAAGGTCGGGTCGGCGAGCCGACGGCGCAGGTCGATCGACCGAGAGGTCGTCGGCGGGGGTGTCGTGGGCGCGGTGTTGCTCATGCTTGCTCCTTGGCTGCTGTCGGAGCCGGGTCAGTCGAGCGGGTTGTCGAAGTCCTCGACCGGCTCCGGGAACCGCTCGATCGCCGTCTCCGCGTTGTCGGGCGTGATCAGTGCGACCGGCGCCGCGACCTCCTCCGGCACCTCCTCGCCCGCCATCAGCTGCTCACACGCCTGCAGCCCCAGCTGCCCGATGGCGTACGGGTACTGCGCGACCGTCGCGTCGAGGGCCCCGTCCGCGACCGCTTGCAGGGCCTCTTCGTTGCCGTCGAGGCTGATGACGCGGACGTCGTCGCTCTTGCCGGCGTTGGCGACCGCGCGGGCGGCACCCAGGCCCATGTCGTCGTTGGCGGTGAAGATGCCCGCCAGGTCGTCGTTGGCCGTCATCAGGTCGTTGGCGGTCGTCAAGGCCTGCTGGCGGTTCCAGTCGGCCGCGACGACGGGCAGCAGGTCCAGGGTGTCCTCGGCTGCCTCGGTGAAGCCGGCGATCCGGTCGTTGCTGGTCTGGTCACCGGCGACACCGCCGATGATCGCGACCTTGCCCTCGCCCACCAGCTCGATCATCTGCTCCCCGGCCAGGGCTCCGGCCTCGACGTTGTCCGTGCCGATGTAGGTGTCGACGGAGACGTCCGCGGTCTGCGCGGCGTCGTCGTCGATCGGCTGGTCGATGTTGACGATCGGGACGTCCTGGGCGGCGACCTGGGCCAGGCCCTGGATGAGGTTGTTGCCGGAGATGGGGTTCACGACGAAGCATCCGAAAGGCTGCTGTGCCACTGCGGAGAGGCGTTCACCCTGGCCGGTGGTGTCGGTGATCGACTGGGCGGCCTGGATCTCGACGTCGATGTCGCTGCGGTCCGCCTGGTCGGTCATGCCGTCGCGCATCGTCTGGAAGAACGGGTTGTCCAGGCCCTTGATGACGGCGGCGACGGACTCATCACCGGCGTCCTCACCGCCACCACAGGCAGCCGCGATGAGCAGGGCCGGCAGGGCGAGGGCGAGCAGGGCTCGGCGGGGAAACGTGGTGGGGGTCATGAGCACTCCTTTTGTCTAGAGACAGACATTATGATTGGACATTGATACTGTCAAGAGACAAAACTTCCTCTTGAAACGGGAGATGCCTTCTCCCTACGGTGACCACGCGATCAAGGAGGCCCATGAGCCTGTCGGACGGCGCTGCTGACCTGCTGCGCATCGTGCGGACCCGTCCGCCCATGACCCGGGCCGCGATCGGCGACCACACCGGGTGGGCCCGGGTGACGGTCAACGGCAGGCTCGACGAGCTCGTGGGTCTGGGCCTGGTGAGTACGGCAGGCAACGACACCGGAACCCGGGGTCGCCCCGCCGCCCGGTTCCGCTTCGACCCCGCCGCGGGCAGCCTGCTGGTCGCCGATGTCGGGGCCTCCGCGGCCCGACTGGCGCACTGTGACCTCGACGGCCGCGTCCTGTCGCAGACGGAGGTGGTGCTCGACGTGCGTGACGGCCCGGACGTGGTGCTGGACGTCGTGCTCGCGGGGGTCGAGAACCTGCCCACGCGAGAGGACTCGCACGTGTGGGCCGCGGGGATGAGCCTGCCGGGTCCCATCGAGCACGGGTCCGGACGGGTCGTCTCCCCGCCGATCATGCTCGGGTGGGACGGGCTGGCGGTGCCCGAGGTCCTCGAGCCGGCGCTGGGCGTGCCCGTGCTCATCGAGAACGACGCAAACGTGATGGCGTGGGGTGAGCAGGTCCTCTCCAGAGGAGCGGACGGCTTCGGACGCCGTGACCTCATGCTGGTGAAGGTCGGCACGGGAGTCGGTGTCGGCATCGTCAGCAACGGCGAGATCGTGCGGGGTGCGCAGGGTGCCGCGGGCGACCTCGGCCACACGCGCGTCGAGCCGGACGACAGCCGGCCCGTGCCGCTGTGCCACTGCGGCAAGCTCGGCTGCGTGGAGTCGTACGCCGGTGGCTGGGCGGTGGCACGAGACCTGGCCGAGGACGGGCTCGACGTCGGCGAGGTCGCTGACGTGCTGACACTGATGTCACGGGGTGAGCCGCATGCGATCTCACGGATCCGTGAGGCGGGTCGGGTCCTCGGGCTGGGTCTGGCGCACGCGGTGAGCCTGCTGAATCCGTCGGAGGTCGTCGTGGCGGGTCAGCTGGCTGCCGCGGGCGAGCACCTTCTCTCGGGCATCCGTGAACGGGTGGCCCACAACTCCTTGCCGTTGGCCACGCGCGACCTGCAGATCAGGGTGAGCGAGCACCCGCACGATGCGGGGGTGACCGGCATGGTCGACCTGCTCACCCGGTGGGCGCTGGAGCCGGCCAACCTGCCGCGGGTCCTGGAGCGGGGAGCAGCCACCACGTCGGGGTGAGGCGTTCCTGGCACCCGCTCGGCCGGTGAGGGTCAGGGGACGGCGTCGAGGACGCGCAGGATGTTCTCGCCGGTCAGGTGGGCGAGCTCGTCGGTGGACCAGCCGCGCTCGGCGAGGGCGTCCAGCAGCACCGCGTACCCGGACACGTCCTCGAGCCGCTGGGGGAAGGTGGCGAAGCCGTCGTAGTCGCCGCCGAGGCCGATGTGCTCGATGCCGGCGACCTCCCGCGCGTGCTCCACGTGCGCCACGACCTCCTCGACCCCCACCACGGGGGCAGCGTCGGCGCGGTCGCCCTCCCACCAGCGGTGGAAGTCTGAGCTGACGAACGTCGGGACGAAGGCCAGCATGAGGACCCCGCCGTTGCCGGACAGCTGCTGCAGGACGTCGTCGGGGACGTTGCGTGGATGGTCGGTCACCGCCCGGCAGCCGGAGTGGCTGAAGATGACCGGAGCCGCCGTGACCTCCAGGGCGTCGCGCATCGTGGTGGCCGCGACGTGCGAGAGGTCCACGAGCATCCCGAGGGTGTTCATCTCCCGCACGACGTCGCGGCCGAACGCGGTCAGGCCATCGTGCACCGGCTCGTCGGTGGCCGAGTCCGCCCATGCGGTGTTCTCGTTGTGGGTCAGGGTCATGTACCGCACCCCGAGCGCGGCGAGCTGGCGCAGCACGGCGAGCGACCCGTCGATGCTGTGTCCGCCCTCGGCGCCGAGCAGGGAGGCGATGCGACCCTGCTCCCAGGCGCGCCGCACGTCGTCACCGGACCATGCGGGTGCGAAGGTCTCGGGGTGGCGTTCGATCATCCGCCGCACGAAGTCGATCTGCTCCAGGGTGTAGGTGACGGCGTCGGCCCCACGCTCGTCGCACGGTGCGAACACCGACCAGAACTGCGCGCCCACGCCACCGCGACGGAGCCGGGCGATGTCGGTGTGGCCGCGTCCGGTCAGGTCGCCGTCCAGCCCCTCCACGGAGTAGTCACGACGCAGCCGCGTCTCCCATGCGAGGTCGTTGTGGCCGTCGAAGACGGGAGCGCGCCGTAGGGCGGCCCGGGCGGCGGGATGGGTCACGGCCGGAGCAGTCATGTCCACAGGCCCATCCTCCACGATCTGGCCTCGCCCGAGGGCGGTCTGCGGGTCCTGCGGCGTTTTCGTGACTACGGTGTAGCGGTGCGCCTGCCCGAGCTGACCCCGGATGCACAGTGGTCGGTGTGCGTGCGGGACGCCGCGACGTCGCAGGTGCTCCTCGAGCACCGCGCGGATGCCGTGCTGCACACGGCCAGCATCGGCAAGCTCTTTCTGCTCGTCGAGATCGCCGCGCTGGCCGAGAGCGGAGTGCTCGACCTCGCCGAGGAGCTCGAGCGGACGCCCGGCGACGACGTCGCCGACTCCGGCATCTGGTACCTGATGAGCCGTGGCGCGTTGGCCGTCGGTGACCTGTGCTGGCTCGTCGGCGGCTTCAGTGACAACCTCGCGACCAATGTCCTCATGCGACGGATCGGCATCGCGGCCGTCACGGAACGCAGCCGTGGTCTCGGCTTCACGCACTCGGCGCTGCTCGACCGCGTGCGCGACGACCGCCGGCCCACGGACCCGCCGACGTTGTCTCGCGGCAACGCCGGTGAGCTGTCCGAGCTGATGGCGCGCCTGCACCGTGGAGAGGTCATCTCGCCAGCGGTGAGCGCCCAGGTGCTGCGCTGGGTGGCGGTCAACGCTGATCTCTCCATGACGGCGGCGGCGTTCGGCCTCGACCCGCTCGCGCACACCGAGCCCGATCGTGGTCTCACGCTGGTCAACAAGACCGGGACGACCAGCACCGTGCGCGGCGACGTCGGCCTCGTCAGGGGCCCGGCGGGCGGCCTCGCCTACGCGGTGCTGGCCGGCTGGGAGGACGGCGTCGACCCCCGCGACCGTGTGCTCACGGACATGCGCCGGCTCGGCGACCTGGTGCGCGAGCACCTGACCGCCGGCCCCACCTCACCGCGCCAGTCGTCCTGACCCGTGATCGGTGCCTTCGCAACCGAAAGGGCGACGGACTCGCGCATCGGTGCCGTACCAACCGAAAGTCGGCTTATAGGGTTGCTCACGCACCGATCACCCTTCTCGACGTCACGCGATGCCACGGCGTGGTTGCTGGGCGTCGGTGTGAGACTGAGACCATGCACCCGCTGCATGAGCTGACCCTGGACGAGCTCCGTCGCCGCACCAGCATGAAGTGGCGCGAGCACCCCGACGACGTCCTGCCGATGTTCGTGGCCGAGATGGACGCACCACTTGCCGAACCCGTGGCCAAGGCCCTGCACGACGCCGTCGGCCGCGGCGACACCGGCTATCCGTCACCTCAGCCGCTGTACGCCGAGGCGTGGGCGGAGCTCTCCGCCGACCGCTGGGGCGTCGAGGTCGACATCGCCCGTACCGCCGACGTCGCCGACGTCATGACCGGCATCGCGACGGCGATCGCCCTGGTGTCGTCGCCCGGGGATCCCGTGGTGGTCAATCCTCCGGTCTACCCGCCGTTCTTCGAGGCGGTCCGTCAGTGCGAGCGATCGCTGGTGGAGGCGCCACTCGGATCCGACGGCCGGCTCGACCCGCAGGAGCTGGGAGAGACCTTCGAGCGGGCAGCCTTCGGTGGCCGTGCGGTGACCTACCTGCTGTGCAGCCCGCACAATCCCACCGGCGCGGTCCATACCCGCGAGGAGCTGGAGGCCGTGGCGCGACTGGCGGGCGAGCACCGGGTTCGGGTGGTCGTCGATGAGATCCACTCCCCGCTCGCCCCTCGTGACTTCGTCCCCTATCTCGACGTCGCCGGGTCTGCCGATGCCTATGCCGTCGTCTCGGCCTCCAAGGCGTGGAACCTCGCTGGCATCAAGGCCGCGCTGCTCATCGGTGGGGTCGCGACGAGTGACGAGCTGGCCGGGATGTCCTGGCTGGTCTCCCACGGGCCGAGCCATCTCGGCACCATTGCGCACGTGGCCGCGATGCGCGAGGGACGCGACTGGCTGGACGCCGTCGTCGCCGACCTGGTCGACAACCGTGCGCAAGTGGCGCGGTTCCTGGCCACTGAGCTGCCCGACGTCAGGGCCCACCTCGGCCCCGGCACCTACCTCGGGTGGCTGGACCTGCGCCCCCTGGGCCTGGGCGACGACCCGGCGGCGACGCTGCTCCAGAGAGGTCGCGTCGCGCTGCAGCCCGGGCTGCCGTTCGGTCACGGTGAGGGACACGTACGGCTCAACTACGCCACGACGCCACAGGTCCTGGCCGATGGCCTGGAGCGCATCGCGCGAGGCGTCGGCCACGGGTGACGGTAGCGCCGGGCCCGGACGTCGAGTGGTCGAGCAGGGTGGGCCTGCGCGGACGGTGCTTGCACAGATGTGCACTCCTGCTTGACCGAGCGTGCACTGGTGATGGAGACTCGCCGCCAGCCCTCCGCAGCCGAGGTGGCTGGAGCGCACCCTGCGACGGCCGCCGTCCACGCACCGGCTCGATAGCAGTGGCTCGGGTAGGTAGAGGGGGCTCTGTGGGCAGGGGGCTCGGTGGACACAGGGGAGTACAGATGAGCAGAACGACCGGTCCCGGGGCGGATCCACCTGCCGAGGCCGACGAACGGCGTCTGCGGGAACGGCCGGACTCCGAGACCGTCGCCCGGCGCCATGAGCTCGCGCTCCTGGTGGCGCAGAAGTACTACATGCACGACTGGACGATGGAGGCGATCGCCCGCCACCTCGGAACCTCCCGGTCCACCGTGTCGCGACTACTGAGTCATGCGCGTGACGCTGGGCTGGTCGAGATCAAGGTCCTTCCGCCGGACTCGCCCTCGCACCCGCTGCAGGCTCTGGTCGAGCGGGCCCACGGTGTCAGCGCACATGTCGTCAGGGTGCCCTCCGGCGCCAGCCCGGCGGAGCGGATCGAGCGCACCGCCAGCCACGCTGCTCGACTGCTCGCCTCGGTGCTGGAGTCCGACATGATCGTCGGCATCGCCTGGGGAACGATGGTCAATGCGATCAGCCAGCACCTGGTCCCCAAGACCACCTCGAACATGCAGTTCGTGCAGCTCAACGGCACAGGATTCTCCCGGACCCCGGGAGTGCACCACGCGGCATCGATCCTGGCCTCCTTCGGAGACGCCTTCCATGGTTTCGTCCAGCCCTACCCGGTGCCCATATTCTTCGACGATGCCCGGACACGGCAGGCACTGCTCGCCGAACGCTCGGTGCGGTCCATCCGGGTCATCCAGGAGAACGCCGACGCGGTGGTCTTCAGCGTCGGCACCGTGGAGCAGGGTGTGCCGAGCAGCCCCTACCTGACGGGCTACCACCTGGATGCCTCGGACTTCCAGGAGCTGTCGGCCGCGGGGGCTGTCGGCGACATCGCCACGACGTACCTGCGGCCCGACGGGAGTCACCAGGGGATCGCGCTGAACGATCGCAGCAGCGGGCCGGATCTCGACATCCTGCGGCATGTGCGCCACCGGGTCTGCGCGGTCTCCGGCGACCACAAGATCCCTGCCCTGCGGGCCGCTCTGCAGGGAGGCTACGTGAGCGAGCTGGTCATCGACGATCCCACCGCGCGGCTCCTCCTGGCCGAGGGCTGAGCCCCGAGGGAGGTCGCCGGGTGAGGCGACCGTGCTCGGACGGTCCGGTATCGGGCCGACACCGCTCCCAGGGCCAGTTTGCACAGATGTGCATCAGTCTTGACCGTTTGCGCAGCCCGCGCCAGCATTCTCGGTGCTGGTGGTGTCGCCGACGAGTCGTGGTGGAGCGAGTCACTCACCGAGGAGACCCGCACCGGCGGCAGGTGGCGGCAGCTGATGCGGGTCGAGACACAGTCCGCCTCCCAACTCCGGCACCGACTGCAGCGACAACGACGGCCCTGCCCGGCCGCCTCTCGAACGGAGCTCATGATGAACACCCAGGAAGAACTTGAACGGTACGACGTCGTCGTCATCGGCGGTGGCCCCGGCGGCATCCCGGCCGCCATCGCGTCCGCTCGCCGCGGGATGCGCACACTGCTGGTCGAGCGCAACTCCTTCCTCGGCGGTGTCGCTGCCACCGGACTCCCTCTCCTGGCGTTCTTCGACCGCACCGGCAACCAGGTCGTGCGCGGCGTGGGAGATGAGATCGTGCAGCGGCTGGAGGCCGCCGGGGGAAGCTTCCACGGGCACATTCCCTGCCCGCTGCACAACTCGATCACCCCGGTCAACCCGTTCGTGTTTCGCAGTGTCGTCTCCGAGATGTGCGAGGAAGCGGGAGTCGAGCTCCTGCTCGGCGCCGAGGTCTCGGACGTCGCCGTCGAGAACGGGAAGGTCTCAGGTGCGACGCTCTTCTCGCGCGGGGCGTCCTATCGCCTGCACTGCGACGTGCTCGTCGACGCCACTGGAGACGGCACGGCCGCCTACCTGGCCGGTGCGGACTACGAGGTCGGCTCCGGGGACGACCAGTCGATCCAACCGGTCTCGCTCGTCTTCAGCATGGGCAACGTCGACATCGACAGGCTCCTCGAGTACATCAAGGACCACCCCGAGACCTTTGCCACCCCCGCGACGTACGGGCCGGGGATGGAGTACACCGTCGAGTACTTCCTGGAGTCTGAGTCCTTCTACTTCACAGGGTTCGGGGAGTTCATCGACCAGGCGCGAGCGAACGGGGACTTCGAGGACATTCCCCGAGACCGGATCATCTTCGCCCGGCAGCCGAACAAGAACGAGGTCGTCGTCAACGCGACCCGCGTGCTGGACACCGACCCGACGGACTCGCGCAGCATGACCCGCGCGGAGGTGCAGGGCCAACGACAGGTCCAGACGCTGGTGGCCTTCCTCCAAAAGTACTGCCCCGGGTTCGAGAACTCCTTCCTGGCCAACACTGCATCGAACACGTTCGCGCGGGAGAGTCGTCGCGTCACGGGGATCTCCACCGTGACCAAGGAGTCGATCGAGCAGCTCCTGGTGCCGAACGACAGCGTGGCGCTGGCCGGGTACAACATCGACATCCACCAGGGACACGGGCTGAACTTCCTGCCGTCTGCCCATGCGATCGGCATCCCGTTCGGCTGCCTGGTCTCGAGGAACCGCGACGGGCTCCTCACCAGCGGACGATGCATCTCGGTGGACCCGTACCCCTTCGGGCTGACCCGTGCGATGTCGACGTGCATGGCCGTCGGTGAAGCCGCTGGAGTAGCTGCCTCGTTGGCCGTGTCCGAGGGCATCGAGCTTCGAGAGGTGGACGTCGACGTCCTGCGCCGCGAGCTGGCCGGCGACGGCGCACTCGTCTCGTTGGAGACGGTCCCGGCGTGACCCCGAGCAAAGACCCGGTTGTCCATGTATCAGGAAGGCCTGAAGAACAATGAAGAGAATGCACCTCAAGGCACTCGTTGCCGCGCTGACGCTCCTCAGTCTGGGACTCGTGGCGGCGTGTTCGGGGGGCGGACCTGGCGCGGGGCCCACCGTGGTCCGCTTCGGACACACCCTGACTGAAGAATCCTCCTGGCAGGTGGGCGCGGAGAAGTTCGCCGAGATCATCGAGGAGGAGACCGACGGTCGGTACACCGTGGAGATCTTCGCCAACGGACAGCTGGCCTCGGGCAACCAGCGCAAGGCCATCGAGATGCTCCGTCAAGGGTCGTACGACGTGGACATCACCTCAGGTCTCATCTGGTCCAGCTTCGATGAGACCCTGTCCATCACCGCACTTCCGTGGATCCTGCCCACGTTCGATGAGGTGGAGGGGATCATCAACGGCGAGGGAGGAGAGCTCGTCCTGGACGCCCTCGGTGAGAACGGGGTGACACCGGTGGGTATCGGCGGCACCGGGTACCGGCAGATGCTCAACAACACTCGACCGATCGAGGGACCGGACGATCTGGCAGGGCTGAAGATGCGTGTCCCCGGAACTCCGTTGTTCCTCGATCTCTATCGCGCCCTCGGCGCTGACCCGGTCGAGATGGACTTCACCGAGGTCTACACCGCGCTGCAGCAGGGGACCATCGACGGCATGGAGGCTGTCGCCGACGTCGCGGTGACCAACAACTTCTACGAGACAGCGGACTACATCTCCCTGACCAACTACAACTACGACTTCTTCTTCACGACCTTCAGCAACGACTTCTACGAGGGTCTGACGTCTGAGGACCAGGAGATCTTCATGGAGGCCGGTCGGGAGGCAACCGCCGAAGCAACGGCGCATGGGCAGGCCGCCGAGGAGGAAGCGATCAGCACGCTGGAGGCAGAGATGGAGGTCTACACCCCCACCGAGGACGAGATCGAGGAGTTCATCGCGGCCATGGCTCCGGTGTACGAGAAGTTCCGTGACGAGTTCAGCCCGGAGCTTCGTGAGGTGTTCGGCTACCCGGAGTAGTCGGCAGGAGCAGGACCCACGGAGCCCGGTGCACCGCGCGGGGACCAGATCAGGTGTCGGGGCACGGCAATGGAGGGCAAGTGCGCGTACTGGATCGTTTGGAGGAAGTGCTGGTGGGGGCGCTTCTTCTCGCGATGGTGATCCTCAACTTCGGGAACGTCCTGTCCAGATACCTGCTGGGCGCATCCTGGTCCTTCACTGGAGAGATTCTCCTCATCGCGTTCATCTGGTTGGTGTTCCTGGCCTCGGCGATCGCGTACAAGCGTAATCAGCACCTGGGGCTCCCGCTCCTGGCCGAGAGGGTGCCATCTCGGTGGCGGTGGTCCCTGATCGTCTTCTCAGGTCTGATGTCGGCCGTCCTCCTGGTCTTCCTTGCGGTCAGTGGGTTCCAGATGGTGAGTCAGCAGATCGAGTTCAACCAGACGACGTCGGTCCTCGAGCTGCCGGAGTGGGTTGCCGGCGCCTCGGTTCCCGTCGCGTCGGTGATCATCGTGTTCCGGGTTGTGGAATCTGTGGTGAAGGAGCTCAGAGCGCTTCGGCACGAGGGGCAGGGGCTCTAGTCATGGATCTCGCCCTCGTCCTCTTCGGGTCGTTCTTCATCCTGATCATGCTCGGCGTCCCGATCGCCGTGTCTCTCGGCGTGTCCTCGGTCGTGGGGCTCTGGTGGACCGGTATGTCCTACTCCATCCTGGCCCCGACGGTCTACTCGGCGATCAGCAAGTACTCCCTGCTCGCGATCCCGTTCTTCATCCTGGCCGGATTCATCATGGAGAAGGCCGGAATCTCCCGACGGCTGATCTACTGCGTGGAGACCTTGCTCGGCGGACTGAGAGGTGGGCTTGCGCTGAGCGCGGTCGTCGCGGCGGTGTTCTTCGCCGCGATATCAGGTTCCGGGCCGGCCACCGTTGCGGCGCTGGGCGCCGTGCTCATCCCCGCCATGGTGGCTCAGGGGTACGACCGCGGTATGGCCGGCGGGCTACTGGCTTCCTCCGGCAGCATCGGGATCATCATCCCGCCGTCAGTCGCGTTCATCGTGTTCGCCTCACTGGCGCAGGTGTCGGTGGCAGAACTGTTCGTGGCCGGCGTCGTTCCTGGTCTGCTCGTGGCTGCGGGATTCATTGCCTGCACGTACATCGTCATGGGCGTGAAGGGCAACTTCATCGTCGGTGAACGTCACAGCTACCGAGAGAAGCTGGTTGCCTTCCGCGACGCCCTGTGGGGGATTCTCACGCCGGTGATCATCCTGGGCGGCATCTACAGCGGGATCTTCACCCCGACGGAAGCCGCTGGTGTGGCAGTGGTCTACGGACTGTTCGTCGGTGTGGTCGTGTACCGGGAGATCTCGCCGCGAAAGCTGCTCGACGTGCTCGTCGACGCTGCGGTCTCCACTGCGTCGGTCATGTACATCGTGGCTCTTGCGACGGTCTTCGCCTATCTCCTGACCACCACCCGGGTGGCCCAGGACCTTGCGCAGAGCATCGTCGGGATCAGTTCTTCGGCGATCGTCGTCCTGCTGGTCATCAACGCGGTCCTGCTCGTCGCGGGCTTCTTCCTGGACACGATCTCGGCCTACTTCATCTTCCTGCCGGTCATCCTGCCGATCGCGCTCGAGCTGGGAGTCGACCCCATTCACCTGGGTGTCTTCGTCACGGTGAACCTAGCGATCGGCCAGTTCACGCCGCCGGTCGGGGTCAATCTGTTCGTGGCCTCCAACATCGGCAAGATCCCCGCGAACGAGATCATGCGCAGCGTCGTGCCGTACATCCTGTCCGCGATCATCTCGTTGCTCGTCATCACCTTCATCCCTCAGCTGTCGACGTGGCTCCCGTCGGTGCTAGTGGACTGAGGCTCGCTCCTGATGGTTCACGACGGCGACTCCCCAGATGGGTCGGCGACTTCAGGTGCAAGGGACGCTGACGCGACCGCCAGTCGCGCCGCAGCTTCGAGAAGGAAGATGTCGTCGGGATCACGCAGGTCCCGTCCAGTCAGTTCTTCGATCTTGGTCAAGCGGTAGCGCAAGCTGTTGACGTGCAGGTGAAGTTCCTCGGCTGCGCGATCCAGGCGACGGTTGCAGGCGAAGAAGGTGTGCAGTGTCGTGATGTAGTCGATGCCGCGCTCGCCGTCGCGTATCACCGGCCCCAGGATCTCCTTGGTCAGGCGATGAACGGCACTGGGTCGAAAGAAGCTTGCGACCAGGTCGTCGGCCAACATGTCATCGAACACGACACGCTCGCCCGGTGAGCGCAGACGCGCCACCTCCAAGGCAAAGGCGGCGTCGTCCACGGCCTGCGGGAGCTCGGAGACGTCTACGACCCCAGAGCGTCCGAAGTTGAGTTCGGGCCAGCGTCTTGACAGCATCCCCTCGAACATCGAGAGGTCTGTATCCGACTCGGTGGCCACGACCACGACGGTGTCCCCATGCAGGACGACCAGCGGCTTGGCGGTCGTCACCGTCCCCATCCGGACGACTCGGTCGGTGAGGCGGATGAGGTCCGCATGTCGTGGATCGTCCGTGGGCGGGCCCACAGCAGTGACCTGCACTGACCCGCGCGGGTCGAGACCCAGGAGCGCCGTGCACTGGATCCGCTCTCGGTGCCCGACTGGTGCGCTGAGTAGGCGCTCAAACAGGCGGCTGCGTTCGCCGATGTCGGACTCGAGCGTCCTCCGCTCGCGGGCGAGTGCCGCGCCGAAGACGGCAACAACATTCTCCATCAGCTCGGGGGACAGCCCGTCGGAGACCACGTCCTCGGAGAACCCGAGGATTCCGGGAGCCCGTTCGCCATCGGGAACCGCCAAGCCGAGTGTGTCCGACAGCGTCACGTCACCGTGCTGGGCCACCACTTCGCCGCTGCTGTCGACCAACCGCACGCCGCAGCCGAGGAAGCTGCCCAGCAGATCGACCCCGCCGCTGATGTCGTCGTGCGCGACAACTCGGTCCACCACGGCCGCTAGAAGACGTTCGGCCGGACTCCGGCGTCGTGCCGCGTCGCGCTGCCCCGCCTCCTGGGCGAGCCGTGACCCGATCGCGGCAGACGAAACTGCACAGACCTCCCGCGCGGACGCTAGGTCCTCCGACCCGAACGCACCGCTCTCCCGGCTGGCGAAGACCATGAGCCCGAAGATGCCGCCGCCGTCGGTGCCCAAGGGGACCAGCATCGAGCAGCGCAAGGACTCCGTGACGTGCACCCGGCGTCGGGCACCGGCCTGGCCGACCGGATCGACCACTCGGTTCGGGTGCGCCGCGTAGTCGTAGACCAGTGCCGGGACGCCGGTGGAGATCACTTTGCCCCCGATGCCCTCCCCGATGTCGAGCCGCCAGTCCTTGGCGAGATCCTCATGACGCAGGCCGAGGTGGCTGCGCATGCGGAGTGTCCCACCTTCAAGCAGGGCGCACCAGATGATCGGTGCGCCCGTCACGCGTTGACCTATCCGTAGGCTCTCGTCCAGGAGCTGACTCAGCGACGCCGAGGAGAGCCTGCCGATAGTGGTCAGCGAGTCGTCGTCTCTCACGGCCTCAGGGTATGCATCAGAACGGGTGGGGCGCGCGGAGCGCAGCATGGTTCTCGGCGCTCAGGTGCCGTCGGTCCCCCAGTATCTCGTCGTTGGAGGTTCCCTTTGCGGGTCCGGCATGGCGGGCCACGGCCGGTTCCCCGTCGATTCGGAAGGGACCGATCGGCATCAGCACGTCCCGCTCACCGTCGGGTACACGGGCCAAGTGTCGCTCAGCGAAGTGTGGGTCGTTGGCCACGGCGCTTGCGTCATTGATGGGTGCGGCTGGTACCTGGAGCGCCGCGAGCGTCTTGAGCACGTGCTCGCGCTCGTGCTGGGCTACCCACGCGCCGAAGAGCTGGTCGACGACGGCTCCGTGGGTCTGCGCCTTCTCGGCGTCCGCGAAGCGTGGGTCTTCACCGTGCTCGACGGCTTCCAGGAGTCGACGAACCATGCGAAAGGACACGGCCGAATATGCGATCCAGGCTCCGTCACTGCACTGGTGCGTGTTGCGTGGCCATCGCCCGGCGCTGTTTCCGCGGCGGATCGGTGAGCGTTCGAGCCGGTCGAACTCGACCATCTGCGGACCGAGGACGTAGAGCAGGGAGCCGGTGAGGCTCAGGTCGATCTCGCAGCCGCGTTGCGTCCCGTCAGGCCGGTCGCGGGCCCACAGCGCGAAGCCAGCGGCGGCTGCCCCGATGATCCCGGCCAGCATGTCTCCGAGGGCGAAGCCGGGCAGTATGGGAGGGCCGTCGGGCTCGCCGGTAAGGTGCGCAACCCCGGACATCGCCTCGGCCAGGGTGCCGAATCCAGGCCGCTGCGCGTAGGGCCCCTCCTGTCCGAAGCCGGTCAGTCGTAGGAGCAGCAGTCCGTGATTGTCCGCGCTGAGACGGTCATACGTCAGGCCCCACGCGTCAAACCGGCCGGGCCGGAAGTTCTCGATCACGACGTCAGCATCCTTTGCCATCTCGGCGAACGCCTCGGCCCCGTCCGGCGAGCCGAGGTTCAGCGTGACGCAACGCTTGCCTCGGTTCAGGAACTTCCACCACAGGTCGGTCGAGTTCTCACTGGAGCCGAGGTTGCGACTGTCGTCACCGTTGGGGTGCTCGATCTTGACGACATCTGCGCCGTAGTCGCCAAGCACGCCGCCGATCATCGGACCAGCGATGATCGACGAGGCATCCAGTACCTTCAGTCCCTGCAGAGGCCGAGCCGCGGCGTTCGAGGACGTCACGAGAGCTCCTCGTGCCGGCTGCGTTGCGGGGTCCACGGCTCGATGCCGTCATCCAGTTCGACGCCGAAGGTCGTGAGGTAAGCCCCGACCATGCGGTAGAAGCCGGCCAGCAGGACGAGCTCGACGATCTGTTCGGTGTCCCATGAACGTGCGAGGTGTTCCGTGGTGACCTCGCTGACGGCGCCGTCGTGCCCGATCTCCTCGGCCAACTGGATCAGGGCCAGGTCGCTGCTTGACCAGTTGGGCTCTCCCCACCCGAGGCACCAGTCGATCTCGGTCGGGCTCATGGAGGCGTCGAGCCCGAGCAGGGAGTGCTGGGCGAACTCGTATTCGCAGCCGATGAGGCCGGCGGTGCGCAGGATGACGATCTCACGTTCCCGTGCCGGGATGGACCCACCGTGTAGGAACCTGCCGCCGAGCTGGAAGATCTTCTCCCGGAGCTTCGGGACGGCGCCGAGGGTGCGGAAGACCATCAGGTCCGACGCGGCCGCGCCGTGAGCTTGTGGATCGATGGGGTGTGGGGACAGTCGGATGTTCACGACAGAACCCCGATCTCCTCGAAGTAGCGCTGCGCCCCGGGGTGGTACTCGATGCTCTCACCCTGGCGGCGGACTACCTCTTCGTCCAGATTCTCCTGGCTGGGATGGATGACGGCCAGCTCCTCACGGCTTTCCCACCAGGCCTTGACCAACTCATAGACGAGGTCGTCGCTGACATCGGCGCGAACGAACAGGCCCGCCGTGGAGCCGAGCGCACTGATGTCTCGGGGGGTGTCGTAGGTGTCAGCGGAGATCTCGCTGGCAAAGTAGTACGGGAACTGCTCTGAGATCTGCTCGATCTGCTCCGGCGTGAAGTCCACGAAGTCCATGTCGTCACGTGATGCGCGCAGCTCCATCAGCTGGCTCGTCGGATGGGCGGTGGCGATCCAAGCGGCATCGACGCGTCCGGCGACCAGGGCGGAGACGCCGTCCTCGGGTGAGGCCTTGAGTACGGTGCGGAAGTCGTCCTCGCTTCCGTCGAGTCCCTCGAGGACTTCGCGCAGCCCGACTTCGAGGGACGAGCCGACCGGACCCGTCGCGATCGTTCCGCCCAGCAGCTCGGTGAAGTTCGACGCGTCGGTGTCGTTGTTGAGGATCACCGGCGCAAGCTCCACCGTGTAGAGAGGGAACAGACTGCGGATGGTGTCCCTACCGCCGTCAGAGTACTCGGGGAATGCGCTCGCATTGTTGGCCACTGCTACCTGGACTTCATCAGACTTCAGCAGCTCCATCCCCTCGGGTCCGCCTTGGGTCCCGGTGAGCTCATAGGTCAGACCGTCGATGGCGTTCTCGGCGAGATCCTTGTGCCCGACGGAGATGGTGTAGGACGACGACGTGGGGTTGGTCGCCCCGACCCGCAGCGTGGCCTCTTCGCCGGCTGTCCAGTCGCCGGCGCCGCCGGTGGCGGCGTTGCACGCAGTCCCGAGGAGGACGACGAGGCCGAGGGGGACGATGCGGCGTACGGTCAGTGATCGCATGGGTTTCTCTTTCGTGGTTGTCAGTGGTTGGGAGCGGTGGTCAGGTCGGGATCGATGGCCTTGTCTTGGTCGTCGTGGTGAGTGAGTCGCTGCGGTGCGACTGTGATGAGCACGACGAGTGTGGCGAGCAGCGCGAACCCAATGACGGTCAGCGTTGCGACGTTGAAGCTGAGCATCACGCCGACGACTGCGGCGGCGACTCGTCCCGGCAGACTCAGTCGGACTCGGAGCCACCCGGCGACGGCGACTGCGAACGCCATCAGGCCGACGGCCGTGACCGTGATCTGGCTCAAGAGGCTTGACCAGGAGTCGAAATTCAGCAGTAGGCCGTCGCGGGTCATGACGAAGAACGGGATCAGGAAGAGCGGGATGCTCACCCAGAAGGCTCGCCAGCCGACGCGGTTTGCGTTGTGGTTGTAGATGCCGGCCGCGGCGAAGGCGGTGATGGCGACCGGCGGAGTTACCCCAGCGAACAGCGCGAAGAAGTAGATGAACAGATGGGCCCCGATAGGGTCGAAGCCGAGGTTGACCAGCGGAGTGACGAGCAGGCTTGCGCCGATGATGTACGACGCGATCCCTGGGACGCCCAGACCGAGAATGATCACGACCACCATGGCGGCAAGGAGTGCCAGGAGTACGCCTCGTTCGCCGAGGTCTCCGACGGCGCGGGCGAGCCCCAGGCCCGATCCGGAGATGTACAAGGTGCCCGTGATGACACCGGCCAGCGCGCAGGCGATGACGACAGTGCTGGCCGACACACAGAAGCTGGCGATCTGTGTCCTGAGGTGAGTCGGCTTGAACTGGTCGCGATCAGTGACGAGCACCCCCAGCAGGCAGATGCCGATCGCCTCGACGGCGGCATACTCCAGCGGGTGACGCTCCAGGACTCGGAAGACTATCCAGCCGATGCTGCCGAGCACGAACACGCTGCGAAAGGCGAGCCGGGTGCGGGTTTCTGGCTCCACGAGCGGGGCGCTGTTCGTCTGGGGACGTTCAAGGCCCAACCTCCCCGAGAGAGACCAAACGTAGATCCAGAGCGTCAGGTAGTAGAGCGCTGCTGGCACCAGCGCAGCCTTGAGCACCGCGGCGTACGGCATGGACGTGTACTCGGCAATGAGGAAGGCCGCGGCGCCCATGATGGGCGGAACGAGGGCGCCGCCGGTCGAGGCGACGGTCTCGATTGAGCTGGCGTGCACAGGAGGTACACCTGCACGCATCATCTGTGGAATCGTGAAACGGCCGGTGGCGATGACATTGGCGACATTGCTGCCGGAGATGGATCCGAACGTCATCGAGGCCACGATGGTGGCGTAGCCGCTGCCACCCCGAAAGCGCCGGACGAACAGGGAGCTGACTCGGGTGAACAGGTCCTTGGCGCCGGCCATCTGGAGTACCTGACCATAGATCAAGAAGATGAAGATCCACTTCGCGGCGGTGCGGAGGGTACCTCCGAAGATCCCCTGGTCGGTCATGCCGAGCATCGCGAGCAAGCGACCCTCTGTGACCGAAGGCAGTCCCGGAAGGGTGAGGTAGTTCCCGAGGGTGACGATGGCGAGCAAGGCAAGGCAGATGGCCGGTAGCACCCAGCCTGCCGCCCGCCGGCCAGCCTCGAAGATGAGCGCGAGCAGCAGCAGGACAACGAGGGCGTCCGTGCCGGTGGCGAAGAAGCTGCGAGCCAGGAAGGCGTCGTAGTCGCTGATCATGTACAACACGGGCACGAAGGCAAGGGCTGACAGTGCGAGGTCGAAGCTCACGTGCCGTGATGGGTAGGTCCAGAACGCCAGAACGAGAACCATGGTGAGAAAAGTGGCCGCCGCAACGAGCGGCTGCCAGGACGCGAAGAACAGCAGCCAGAGCTGGACGACGATCAGAACTGAACCGACGGCGACAGCAGCGGAGCTCACTTCTCGCTTCAGCACGAGTTCTGACATTCCTGTGTCCTTCCTGATCCACTAGTCGAGTGACGCCGGCCACACGATCTGGCGACTCACTCTGGTCGCGGCGACCGTCGCCAGCAACGTCGTTCGTCTACAAAGTGCCCTGGTGGTGTTGTGGGTCACAGCCGATGAGCGCGGTCGCCATCGTCCATAGGTTGAAAAGGCGATGGAGCCTGCCGGGCCGGCGCGGTGGATGGTCGAGCCGCCCGCCCGCGCATCCGTCCCTCGTGCCGATTCGAGACGATCAAGGACCGGTGTCATGTTCGAACCATCTCCTCGTGGCAAGCAGCTCCTTGCCACGACCGCACAGTTCCTTGAGGAGCACGTCTATCCCGCGGAACGGCGGTGGTCGTCCGAGCCCGAGGACCCGCACGGCTTCCGCCCACAGCCAGCAGTGTTGGAGGACCTGAAGCTCCACGCGCGCTCGATCGGTCTGTGGAACCTGTTCCTGCCGCATCCTGAGCCTGGTCACGAGCCGCTGACAAACCTGGACTACGCGCCGATCGCTGAGCTCACTGGTCGAAGCATCCCCCTGGCGCCGGAGTCGATGAACTGCTCTGCTCCCGACACCGGCAACATGGAGCTGTTGTCGATGTTCGGCACGCCCGAGCAGAAGTCTCGCTGGCTCGTGCCGTTGCTCGAGGGCAGGATCCGCTCCGCTTACGCGATGACCGAGCCGGACCTAGCGTCGTCCGATGCCGGCAACATCCAGACCGCCATCACGCGTGATGGCGACTCATGGGTGGTCGACGGGCACAAGTGGTGGATCACCGGCATCCGTCGGGATCGGTGCGAGCTGCTGATCGTCATGGGCATCACCGGCGCCGATGCCGCGGATCGGCACCGCAGGCACAGCATCGTCCTCGTCCCTCGCGACACACCGGGCGTCGAGGTCCGTGAGGACCTCTCGATCCTCGGCAACCACACATTCGAGAGCCACGCTGTTGTGAGCTTCGAGAATGTCCGCGTGCCAGCCGCGAACCTTCTCGGGGATGCGGGGGCCGGCTTTGCGATGGCTCAGGCGCGACTGGGACCCGGTCGGATCCATCACTGCATGCGCATGATCGGTATGGCCGAGCGAGCCTTGGAACTCATGATCGATCGGGTACGGAGCCGTTCGACGTTCGGTCGTCCCCTGTCCGAGCAGGGTGTGGTTCGCGAGTGGATCGCTGACGCGCGCATCGAGATCGACCAGGCGCGGCTGTACACCCTCTACGCGGCGCACCTGATGGACACAGTCGGGAACCGGGCTGCTGCCAGCCAGATATCGGGGATCAAGGTGGCGGTGCCGAACATGACCTGCCGGGTCCTCGACCGGGCGATGCAGGTCTTTGGCGCGGCGGGTCTCGGCCCGACCACGCCGCTGGCGCGCATGTATGTGGAGGCGCGGGCTGTGCGCATCGCCGACGGTCCGGACGAGATTCATCGGCGGGCGATGGCGAGGACCGAACTGCGATCGTTCGACAGGCTCGTGCATCCGCGCCCCACGGGTGCGCAGAGCCACCTGCTGGTGAAGGAGGGCACGTGAGCCGGCTGGGCCGGTCACTGGTGCCGGGGACTCACTTCGACGGAAGAGTCGCAGTGGTGACCGGAGGCAGCCGCGGGATCGGCCGTGAAGTTGTGCAACGGCTGGCTGAACGGGGTGCGCATGTCGTCGTCGCCAGCCGCAAGCTTGGTGACTGCCAGGCGGTAGCCGACGGCGTTGCCGGGAGGTTCGCTGTCCGCGCTCTGCCGGTGAAGTGCAACGTGAGCTCGTGGGACGACTGCGACCGGCTCGTCGACGTCGTGTACGAGACGTTCGGTTCGGTCGATGTCCTGGTCAACAATGCGGGCCTGTCCCCTCGGTACGACTCGCTGGACGGAGTGAGCGAGTCCCTGTTCGACAAGGTCGTCGCGGTCAACTTGCGCGGCCCGTTCCGGCTGACGTCGCTGATCGGCTCGAGGATGATGCGGGGCTCCGGAGGTGTCGTCGTCAACGTGGGATCGGTAGAAGCCACCCGGCCGAGCCCGGACTCTCTGCCATACGCGGCGTCGAAGGCTGGTCTCGCAGCGCTCTCGAAGGGGTTCGCTCGGGCCTTCGGCCCTACCGTCCGGGTCAACACCATCGAGGCCGGTCCGATCCTCACTGACGTTGCGGATTCCTGGCCGGCGGATCTTCGAGAGTCGATCGGCAAGCAACTTGCGCTTGGCCGTTGTGGAGAGCCGGGGGAGGTCGCGGATGCGGTCATGTACCTGGCTAGCGACGAAGCATCGTTCGTCTCCGGTGCGACCCTCAACGTCGATGGGGGATACCGGTGAGGCTCTCGCTGATGTGCTTGGTCGACGTGGGTGACGGTGCCGTGACGGTCACCGTGGACCGGCCGGACAAGCAAAACACCAGCGACCAACCACTGGCGCGCGATGAGGTCGCGACACACATCCTGAACCGGGTGGCAGCGTGACGGACGCTGTCGAGGTCGAACGGCTCCTGTGCCCCGAGCTCCTGACCGCCTGGATGGACCGTAGACGACTCGGGTCGGGACCGATCGGTGATGCGGTGGTGCTGGCCGGTGGTACGCAGAACGTGCTGATCCGGATACGTCGCGGAGATCTCGACGTGGTGCTCCGCCGCGGCCCTGAACCATTGCGAGCCAACAGCGCAAGGGTGCTGAGGCGGGAGATGCGCCTTCTCGAGGCGCTCGCCTCGACGTCTGTCCCGCACGCCAGGCTGGTGGCGGCAGAGCCCTCAGAGCACGTCATTGGATCGGCGTTCTACCTCATGAAGCCGGTCCTGGGTGTCAACCCGGCGGTGACCGTCCCGGCGCGACTGCAGACGAGCACGAAGGCGCAGGACGACTTCGGCGTGCAGGTTGTGACGGCGCTGACCCAGCTGTCCGCACTGGATCCCGTTGCCATCGGGCTGCAGGACCTGGGTCGGCCGGATGGCTTCCTCCAACGGCAGCCTGGCCGATGGCTCGATGAGCTCCGCGGCTATGAGCAGGACCCTCGATACCGCGGAGGCTCCCTTCCTCATACCGAAGAGATCGCCCGATGGTTGGCTGAGCGGGTCCCGCAGCAGTGGACGCCGGGGATTCTGCATGGGGACTTCCACGTCGGCAACGTCATGGTCGATGACGGGGGTCAGGTCCTGGCCATTGTTGATTGGGAGATGACGACCGTCGGTGACCCGTTGCTCGATCTCGGCTGGCTGCTCGCCACATGGCCGGCGCCTGGCCGTGAGGACCTCCTTCAGAGCGCCATCGGTGAACTACCCGGGCTGACCTCGCCGACTGAGCTCGTGGAGCACTACGCCCGGCTCAGCTCACGCGACCTTTCCTGCCTCGACTGGTACGTCGTTCTGGCCTGCTTCAAGCTCGCCGTCGTGATCGAGGGGACGTACGCCCGTTCGCTCGCAGGTCGCGCATCGGTCGAGACAGGTGAGTCGCTCCATCGGCGCGCGATCGCGCTTCTTGAACGGGCCATGGAACAGATTCATCAGTCATGACGTCCTCCCGGGACGTCGAACCCAAGGAACAAGGAGACCCAGCCATGTCATTCGAGCCGAGACTCACAGAAGTCACCGCCGTCGTCGTCGGAGCCGGTCAAGGTCCAAGCGTGGAGAGTGAGACCGTGGTGGGGAACGGCCGTGCGATCGCAATCACGTTGGCTCGTCATGGTGCTCGACTCGCGTTGGTGGACCGTGACGAGGAGTCGCTGAAAGGGACCGCCGAGATCGTTCGGTCCGAGGGATCGGAGTGCGTTGAGATCGTCGCGGACATCTCATCGGAGGATGCGTGCGCCCGAATCGCCTCCGAGAGCCTGCAGGCTCTCGGCCACATCGATGTGCTGTGCAACAACGTTGGCATTGGTGACGGAGACTCCTCGATCGGCAAGCTCGATGTGGAAGCCTGGGACCGCATCCATCGAGTGAACCTGCGGGGCATGACGCTGACCTGCAAGCACGTGCTCCCCTCGATGATTGAACGTCGCACCGGCAGCATCGTCAGTATCTCGTCTATCGCGGCCGAGGCGACAACCCCGCTGATCGCCTACTCCACTGCCAAGGCTGGCGTCAATGCGCTCAGCAAGAGCATCGCGAGCACTCATGCGCGATTCGGCATCCGTAGCAATGTCGTGATGCCGGGTCTCATTCACACCCCCTTGGGCGTGGGGAGTGTCCAACGCAAGCTGGGGCTTCCCGTCGACGAAATCGTCGAGGGCCGCAACCAACGAGTGCCGCTCGGTCATCAGATGGGTACTGGATGGGATGTAGCGAACGCCGTGCTGTTCTTCGCGTCGCCAGAGTCGCGTTTTGTCAGCGGAGCGGTCCTGCCGGTCGACGGCGCGCAGATCACGCAGGTCGGAGTGGGCGTCTATGGCAGCTGAGGGCAGGGTTGACTCCCCGGGCACGGAGAGTGCCTCCTCATCGTCTGAGCTCGTCCTCCTGAGCCAGCCCTGCGAAGGCGTTTGGATGCTGACGTTGAATCGGGCGGAGAAGCTCAACGCTCTCAACGCAGAGCTGGTGACGGCCCTCCACCGCGCGATCGACGTCGTCGCTGCCGATCGCGCCTGCCGCGCCGTCGTTCTCACCGGGGCCGGAGCAGCCTTTTGTGCTGGCCTTGACCTGAAGGCTTGGGACGACCGCGGGCCGCTCGATCCGGTCGAGGACCCACTCGTGGCGTTGGACCGGCAACGGCAGATCGCTGCTTTGACCACTCGGATCCATGCATTGCCGCATCCGGTCATCGCCGCGGTCAACGGAGCTGCCGCTGGAGGTGGCTTGGCCCTGGCACTGGCTTGCGATGTGCGGTTCGCAGGGACGGAGGCATTCTTCGCTGCGTCCTTCATCCGGGCCGGGTACTCGGGTTGCGACGTCGGAGTCTCGTGGTTGTTGCCTCGAATCGTCGGTGCAGGCCGCGCTCATGAGTGGATGCTCACCGGACGTCGCTTCGATGCTGCCGAGGCGGAACGAGCAGGACTCCTGACGCAGGTGGTCACTGCCGGCTCCTTGATTCAGACTGCACTGGATTCGGCTGAAACGATCAAGCTGAATCCACCAGCCTCGGTCTCGCTGACCAAGCAGGGGATGTGGCTGGCCCTCGAGACAGCCTCTCTCGAGGCGACAGTGGAGCTGGAGAATCGCCAGCAGGTCCTGCTCGGCATGACGCAGGACGCCCGTGAGGCTCGAGAAGCTTTCCTGGGCAAGCGACAGCCCGTCTATCAGCGCCGCTGATTCGGAACCGGTGATGATCGGCGATCAGCAACGGACGGTGTGGCATGCCGTGACCCAAACGACCGCGCACTCACGCGCACCTGGATGACATGCAGAACAGGACAGAAAGAGGCTGACATGGAACTTCAGCACAAGGTGGCCTTCATCGCGGGTGGCACCAGTGGCATCAATCTCGAGATCGCAAAGGCCTACGCCGTTCGGGGAGCCCGTGTCGCCGTGCTGAGCCGCCAACAACAGAAGGTGACTCAAGCAGTCGAGCAGCTCTCCGCAAGCACGCCCTGCCTCGGCTTCGCTGCCGACGTGCGTGATGCTGCATCGGTGGCGCAGGCCCTGACCGAGGTCGTCGACACGTGGGGCGGGATCGACATCGTCATCTCGGGCGCGGCGGGCAACTTCAGCGCTGCGGCGTCGGATCTCTCGTCCAATGGGTTCAAGTCGGTCGTGGACATCGATCTCCTCGGCACCTTCAATGTCCTGCGGGCTGCGTGGCCACACCTCAACAAGCCGGGCGCGACCGTGGTCAACATCTCAGCAGCGCAGTCATGGCTGCCCACGCAGGGGCAGGCGCATGTTGGCGCCGCGAAGGCCGGTGTCGATCAGCTCACCCGAACGCTTGCGCTCGAATGGGGGCCGGAAGGAGTTCGTGTCAATGCTGTAGCACCTGGGCCGGTGCACGGCACGGAGGGAATGTCACGCCTGGCCCCCACCGCGGCAAGCGAAGAGGCATGGACGCAGGCTATTCCCCTCCGACGCTGGGCGACAGCCCAAGACGTGACGGATGCTGTGCTTTGGCTGACGTCGGACCAAGCAAGTTTCGTTACCGGGGTTGTGGTGGCGGTTGATGGTGGCCTCGCCCTCGGGGGCTCCTCGGCCATCAGCAACGCGATGCTCGCTTCCCGTCATTGAGGTGAGGTGCGTGCCATGGAACTCGTGGTGCAGAGTTCTCATCGCCGTACTCAGCCGTCGGCGGCCTGGTGCTTCGGTGGGAGGTCCGCGAGAACGTGAGCGGCCTCCTACGGTGAGGACATCGAGTCCGGGCCCTCAGATCCAGCCGAGCTCGCGGGCCTTGAGCGCGGCCTCGTAGCGGTTGGCGACTGCGAGCTTGGCCATGGCTGAGGAGAGGTAGTTGCGTGTGGTGCCGACGGCCAGGTGCGCGCGCCCAGCGATCTCCTCCACCGAGGCGCCGTCGAGCGCGTACTCCAGGACGTCCGCCTCGCGGGGCGTCAGCGCCGACTCGCCGGCGCTGATCGCCTCCGCCGCGAGCGTCGGGTCCACGTACCGACCACCGTCGTGCACCGTGCGGATCACCTCGGCGAGCGTGGACGCGGAGGTCGTCTTGGGCAGGAACCCTCGAACCCCCGCGGCGAGCGCCCGCTTGAGGTGGGCGGGCCGACCGTGACTGGTGACGATGAGGACGGCGGCGCCGGGCGTGAGCTCCAGCAGCCGGACGGCGGTGTCGATGCCGTCCAGGCCGGGCATCTGCAGGTCGAGCACCGCCACGGCAACCGGCTCGTCTGCGTCGACGCGCTGCTGCCAGCTGGTCAGCAGCTTCTCTCCGGAGTCGACGTGCTCCACGACGTGGAGGTCGGGCTCGAGGTCGAGCATCGTGGCGAGGGCGGTGCGGATCAGCGTCTCGTCGTCGGCCATGAGCACCGGGATCATGGGCTCTCCCATCGCACCTGGAGGACGTAGCGGTCGTCCTCGACAGCCGTGCTCATCGTGGCACCCACCGCGTCGAGACGCTCGGCCAGACCGATGTGGCCCGAACGGGCGGGACCGACGTCGCCCGCGTCGTCATTGGTCAGGGTCATGCCCTCGGGCCCGAGGGCGAGCGTGGCCTGGCTGGCGGAGGTGTGCTTGACGATGTTGGTGGTCCCTTCGCGCACCACCCAGGCGGCCACCTCGTGGAACTCCTGCGGGACGCGGTCGGCCTCGCCCTCCACGCTCAGCCGGCACCCGGCGGCCGAGAGCAGCGAGCGTGCGCCGGCCACCTCGGAGGCGAGGCTGATGTCGCGGTAGCCACGCACCAGGGTTCGCATCTGCTCCATCGACTCCACGGCCAGTGCCTTGACCTCGTCCATCTCGGCGGTGGCGCGGCCGGTGTCCCCGGCCCGGCTGAGCGTGGCGGCCAGCTCGCTCTTGACCGCGACAGCGGAGAACCCGCGGCCCACGACGTCGTGCAGGTCGCGGGCGAAACGCAGCCGCTCCTGCGTGACCTGGAGCTCGGCCTCCACGGAGCGGGCGTGCTCGAGGTCCTCCACCACCTGCAGTCCCCACAGGGTGAGCAACGTGACGGCCACCATGAAGACACTGAGCGCTGCGGCCGGAAGGGCCGTCGTGACGACGCCGGCCGGCCAGTCACCGTAGGCGAGCCCGGCCAGGACGCCGAGCCCCACGGCGATCCACCACCGGTGGCGCAGGAAGGTGACCAGTGCCATCGCGGCGACCAGCAGGGTGATGATGCCGACGGTGCGCGCGTCGTCGATGCGACTGTCCTCGTCGGTGGTGCGAACGATGACCGTGTTGATGACGGACACCGCGATCAGCAGCGCGGCTCCCAGCCGTCGGGCCCACCGCCGTCGCGGAGTGACCGGCCGCCCCGACAGCTCCGGCTGGGACTCCAGTGCCAGCACTGCCGCCAACGCGACGACCAGCAGCGCGAGGCTCTGCCACGGGCCACGCACCGAGAAGGCCATCGTGACGGCGACGCCGCCGAGGGCCACCTCGGAGGTGAGACGGGTGTAGATCCGGAAGCGTTCGGGATCGGAGAGCCCGTCCCACCAGGCCCTCCACCCGGCGGGGGTGCCGGGCCGTGGGCGGCGCTCGGACCCGGCGGGGGTGCCGGGCTGTGGGCGGCGAACAGTACCGCTCACCCGCGGTCGTCCCACCGGAAGCTGCGCCTCGTCAGCACGAGGGCCAGGACCGTCCATGCGACCAGTGTGACAACCGGCTGCCCCATCTCGCCGAAGGTGCCCATGAAGTCGTGCACTGGGCCGGACCCGATCGCGAGCTTGCCGTCGACGCCCAGGCTGACGAGGTCGCCGATGGCGGCGAAGGGCGTCCAGTCGACGATCTCGGCCATCCGGTCGGGCAGGATGCTGCGGATCGTGCCCATGCCCATCGTCGCCAGCGCGATCACCGGAAGGGAGGTGACCTGCGCGGCCTCGGCGTTCTTGGTGAAGGCCGCGGTGAGCAGCGCGAGTGCCGAGAAGACGACGACCCCACCGAGGAGCGCCACGAGGAGCGCGACGACGTTTACCGGTGCCGGTGCGCCGCTGCCGTAGACGATCGCGGCCATGACGAGCGCACCGATGATGATCAGCAGCGCGCCGGGGAAGGCGGGTGCGGTCTTGATCTGCCAGTCGGCGGCCTCACCCGTGCGCAGTCGTTTCAGCACGCCCTCGCCGCGGCGGGTGGTCACGAGCGAGAGCACCGAGTAGTACTGCACGAAGATCAGGCCGATGTAGGCGAACATCTCCAGTGTCAGCGTCGCCATCTCCGCCGGTGAGGCGTCCTGGCGTCGCGCGAGGATGTACGTCATCAGCGGGATGCCGATGGGGAAGGCCGTCCCCATGAACATGAGGGTGCGGTTGCGTCGGAACTGCAGGTACTCGGCCTTGGCGAGCGCCGTCAGGGGCCGCAGGCGCGAGGTCGGTGTGGGGGCCGTGATGGTCATGCGAAGGCTCCTGTCGTGGTGGCGGTGCTGGGCTGGCCGTCGGGCTCCGCGGGTGCCTTGTCGTCGTGGGCGACGTCGAGGAACACCGACTCCAGGGAGGCCGCGTGAGCCTCCAGGCCGGACAGTTCCAGCTGGTGGTGGTCGGCCCACTGCAGGACCTCGGCGAGGTGGCGCTGCAGGTCGTGCGTGGAGATCACGACGCGGGCGCCGGCATCGACCTTCGCGTCGGTCAGCGTGGGCAGGGTGAGCCCCGGGTGGTCGAAGGCGATGCGTGAGGCGTGCTGGTCGACGATCTCGCGCAGCGTCCCGCTCCGGACGACGGCGCCGCGGTGCATGATCGCGATCCGGTCGGCGAGCGACTCGGCCTCGTCGAGGTAGTGGGTGGTGAGCACCATGGTCACGCCGTCGGCCTTGAGATCGGCCAGCAGCTGCCAGGTGCGGCGGCGGCTCTCCGGGTCCAGGCCGGTGGTGGGCTCGTCGAGGAACAGCAGGCGCGGCTGCCCCAGCAGTGCGCACGCGAGGTCGACGCGTCGCTGCTCGCCTCCGGAGAGGGAGCCGACGCGGACGTCGAGGCGATGCTGGAGGTCCACGCGCTGCACGACGTCGTCGACGGTCGTCGGCGTGCTGGTCGTGCCGCGCCACATCTGGAGTGTCTCGCGCACCGTGAGCTCGGCGGGCAGGCCGCCGGACTGCAGCATCGTGCCCACGAGTGGCCGGACCATGCGGCGCTCGGCCAGCGGGTCCATCCCGAAGACCTGCACCGTGCCCCCGCTCGGGGCGGCGAGCCCCTCCAGGAGGTCGAAGGTGGAGGTCTTGCCCGCGCCGTTGGTGCCGAGGAGGGCATAGACCTCGCCCTCGCGGACGTCGAAGTCGAGGCCCTTGACGGCCTCGTAGGCGTCGGATCCCTGGCCGTAGACGCGGCGCAGGCCTCGGGCGCTGATGACGGTGTCGTTGGCTGCGGGGTCGGTGTTCGCGGTGGCCGTGTCCGTGGTCTTTGGGGAGGCGCTCATCGGATGCCCCACAGGTGCTGTCGGATGGTCCGGTGAGCATCGATCAGCTCGGCGAGGCGGAGCTCACGAGTGGGCCGCGGCCGGCGGGTCGAGTGGGTGCGTCGTGTGTTCATGTCCTCACTCTCGTCGGCTCGCGCGCCCGGCAGTAGTGAGCGCAGTCATCAGCTCAGGTGCGTGCGTTCACGGCCCACCCATGAGAAATGTCATCGTCGCGGAGTCATGGTTGCTGAGCGTTCTCGGTGGTCGAGTGCGACGCGAGCTCTGCGAGCGGTGTATCGAGACCACGTCGGTGAGTGCGTTGTTGGCCGTGGTGTATCGAGACCACATTGACGAGGGCTACGTGAGCTCGCCCGCCCCACCGCCTACGTCGCGATGACGAGGTCCGCGGAGCCGCGGCGGGCCAGCACGCGTTGTGCGTTGGGCTCGTCGACGGCGTCGACCCAGGCCTGCGCCTCGTCGCGGCTCTTGCCGTACTTCACGTGCCGGCCGACGAGGCGGGCTCGGCGGCGGTCCTCGTCGAGATCGACGAACCACACCTCGTCGAGCTCTGCCCGCACCAGTGGCCACGGCTCGGCCTCGTCCAGCAGGTAGTTGCCCTCGGTCACCACGATCCGGACCGGTGGGGCCACCGTGACGACCGCGGCGATCGGCTGCTCCAGCGTCCGCTCGAACCCCGGTGCCAGGACGTCGTGGTCCGTCTCCTCCCGGACCCGTCGGAGCAGGGCGAGATAGCCGTGGGCGTCGAAGGTCTCGGCTGCGCCCTTGCGCTGCAGCAGACCGCGTTCGGCCAGCGCGACGTCGGCGAGGTGGAAGCCGTCCATGGGCACTCGGGCAGCGGGCATTCCGGCGGCGTCGAGGCGGGAGACCAGCCGCTGGGCCAGGGAGGTCTTGCCCGAGCCCGGTGCGCCGACGATGCCGAGGACCGTCCGGTGGCGGTCGCCGCTCAAGGAGGTGGCGCGAGCAACGAGGGCGTCGAGATCGGGCGTCGGCACCTCTCCATCCTCGCAGGACGAGCCACACAGTGCTGTGCAGTGGACATTACTGTGTGACACACAGTAATGTGTGGAGCATGAGCACGGACGACATCGTGAGGACCCATCTGCAGGAGCTGCGCCGCGGCACCGTGGTGGTGGCCAGCCTCAGCGCGTTGAAGGAGCCGGGCCACGGCTACGGGCTGTTGCAGACGCTTGGTGAGTACGGCTTCAGCGTCGACGCCAACACGCTCTATCCGTTGCTGCGTCGGCTCGAGGACCAGGGGCTCCTGACGAGCGAGTGGAACACCGAGGAGGCGCGGCCGCGCAAGGTCTACCGGACCAGCGCCGCTGGGGAGTCGGTCCTCGGCGTGCTGCTCGAGGACATCGAGAACGTCCACCAGTCCATCAAGAAGCTGACCGAGGGGAACAGGTCATGAACGACCGGCAGCGAGTGCACGAGAGCAACATCGTCGACCGATACGTCCACGCCACCTTGCGAACCGTCCCGAAGGGCCGCCGCCGTGAGATCGGTGCGGAGCTGCGCGCCCTGATCGACGACATGGTCGAGTCCCGGACGCAGGACGGGGAGCCGGCCGGGGTGGCCGAGCACGCCGTGCTGACCGAGCTCGGCAACCCGACCGCCTGGCGAGCCAGTACAGCGGGATGAACCAGGTGCTCATCGGCCCGCGCTACTTCCTGATCTGGTGGCGCCTGCTGATCAGGCTGTTCATCATCGTGCCGGGGTGATCGCGGTCATCATCGTCGTCCTCGGCGTCGTGGACGGTGAGCCGTTCGGGACCATCATCGGCGGCGCGA
The DNA here is from genome assembly GCF_041951745.1 of Aeromicrobium sp. CTD01-1L150. Taxonomy (GTDB): domain Bacteria; phylum Actinomycetota; class Actinomycetes; order Propionibacteriales; family Nocardioidaceae; genus Aeromicrobium. Next base: position 3,877,659 of record NZ_CP169555.1, on the reverse strand, counting down.
TCGGGGACGCTCTGGGCATCGCGATCCAGGTGGCCTTCTGGACGACGCTGACCTTTGCGCTGATCGACCGATTCGGGACCGAGGCGGAGGCGCCGGTGTGGAGCGTCGATGAGATCCCGGACCTCCGGCCAGCCGCACGGTCTCCGCGACGGAGACGATCCTCGCGATCACCTTCTACGTGGCCGTGATCGTGGTGACCGTCCTGCAGCACTTCCGCCCCTGCGCCACCGACGACGCCGGCGAGCAGGTGACGGTGCTGGACCCGGACCTGTGGTCGTTCTGGCTGCCGTTTCTCCTGGTCGTCGTCGCGCTGAGCATCGTGCTCGAGGTGGTCAAGTACACGAAGGGCGACTGGACCTTCCGGCTGGCGACGGTCAATGCCGCCCTGGGTGCCGCGCTCGCCATCCCGGCGGCCTGGCTGCTCACCCAGGAGCAGCTGTTCTCCGAGGGCTTCGTCGCTGCGGTGGGCATGACGCCGCAGGTCGAGGCAAACCTCGGCACCGGCATCGCGGCAGGCATCGTGCTGCTGGTCGCGTGGGACGCCATCGACGGCTTCATGAAGGCGTCCCGGGCGCACGCCCGCCCCGCTCCCGGGTCCGGCATTGATGCCCCGGCCTGATTCGGGACAGGCATCGGCTGTCCGGTAGGGTACCCGGCGGTGGCGTGTCCGAGCGGCCGAAGGTGCATCACTCGAAATGATGTGTGGGGTCAAACCCACCGTGGGTTCAAATCCCACCGCCACCGCCCTGGGGAGACCCCCGATTTTGTCTGGAATCCCAGCAAAGTCGGGGGTCTTCGCATCTCCGCGAAGGCCCGTTTGGGCACGCTTTTCTCACGATGCGGATGAGATTGAGACGTGCCAGGTGAACTGGACGAGGTCGCGAGCGCGGGGATGAGGGGCCAAGAGTCAGTCGGCGCCGCCACCGACGACTTGCGGCCTACCGCCCCGAATGACGCACGCCGGACCGAGGCGTATTGAGTCGCGCGGCGCATGCCAGCAATCATGCAACGCTCAAGACCTCGCGTGCCTGATGAACGTTCACGACTCCGAGCGGCTGTCCGGCCTGCATGTCTTCGAGTTCTTGAGTTACCACCCGGTCAGAACCTGACACCGAGGATTCCGCCCTCTTCTGTGTCCATGACTTCTCGGACTACGCATGATCTGAACCAGTCAGACTTCAATACGCTGCCGTCGACGTCGTTGCTGTTCAACGTGCAGACATACTGCAGTCCCGATGCAGTAGTTAGCTCCTGTGCCATCGTCAATGCAGAAGCGACCTGTCGTGGATCAACTCCATCGAAGAGCGATGAGTCATGCGCCAGGAAGTCAGGATGGTGTCCGGTGACCATGCCTTCTTCCAGGAGAGCGAGGTCGAAGCAGAATGTCTTCATCTTGCTGACGCCTGTGCTGTTTTGGCCTGGGACCTCAATCTTGAACACATAACCCGAGTCGTCGACGGCGGCCTGTAGGACTCCGCCGAAGCCGTACAAGGCGCGCATGCGCTGATCAAAACGGACAGAGATGCGATCGAGCTCGTCGCGCGTTGCCTCCAACTTGGATTGCGTCACCTGTCGGAGCTGAGCACGCTCGACTTTCAGACGCTCGGACTCGATGGTCACGTTCCGTGCCTGATCAAGGCTGACATCGATCTCGTGCAATCGTCGTTCGAGCCCAGAAACTTCATCACGGAGCGCGATGAGTTCCTCCAACGCCCCTCCCGCATTGACGGCGCGCATCACGTCGTCTCTCTGGCTGGCGAGAGCTGTCATCTCAGTCGATCGCGTCTCTAAGCGCGCGGTAGTTTCGCTGATCGCCGTCTCCAGATACTGACCTCGATTCCGAGCAAGCACGTCGTGAAACTCTCTTACGTCCTCAATGCGGCGGCGAATCACTGGGTCGAGCTGTATGCCCACTTGCTCGTAGACGTCAGCAACGTCGGACCAGACCAATTCAGGGCCACGTTCGAGTGCGTCGCGGAGAGACGAACGGTACAGATCAGCCATGCGCTGGTCGACAAGCTGCTCATCGCGAAGAGTCGCGAGCCGGGCAGTTAGGGCATTGGCGCGGTCGACCAGGCCATCTGGATCTTCAAGTATCTCGAATCCATCGACGCGGCCGGTCAGTGTCGAAAGCTCGGATGAGATCGAGGATTTCTCCATGAGGAGGGTCGCCTCGCTATCGCCCACCCCGATGAGGCCCCGCGCAAGGGCTTCATCGACAGCTTTCAGGGAATCGATGTCGCGGTTAACTTCGCGAAGCCCGTATACGTCTTCCCAGTCGAGACCAAGCATGAAGGCCACGTGCTGACGCGAGCTCCAAGCTGGTTGCACAGGAATGACCTTGAGCGGATCCTTGCCAGGGTCCATCCGGATCACGTAATTGAACAGCGTACGAACCGAGATCCCATACGAACGTGCGCTGACCTCGGGCTCTAGCCCGAAGAGTGCGAGCCCGAGTAGATCCTTCCAGTCGCTCGCTTTGAGGCGACCCTCTGTCAGGAACAGGCTGACTGATTCAGTCATGGCGGCCGGGTACTCGATGTCGAGTGTTCCTGGGTCATCAAGGCCGCGGGTCACCGAAACTTGCGCACCTAGAAGGTCGAGGTCGAGCTGGAACCGCCATCCTTCATTGCGCAGCCCATTGAGCTGCCGGGCTGCGTCACCGCCGAGCATGAAATGGAGTATGTGGAGCAACGTCGACTTGCCGCGGGCGTTTCGACTATCGGTCGTGCCAGCAGCCTCTGACCGTTCAGCAAGGACGACGTTCAGACCCGACTTGAAGTCAATCGGAGTGAAAGTCGACTTGTTCGACGAGATCCTACGAAGCATGCCGAGTGGTCCTCGTGATCGACGTACCGGTCAGGTCTACTGCTCCGATCATGAAGAGGAAGTCCAGCGTCAGAACGAAGGTGGCGAAGTCGAAGTCATCGGGGTTCCGTTCGCGGGCCAGGGCAAAGAGCATCGCAACGGGAAGGCTCGCCTCAGAGAGAATGCCCAGCAGCAGGGTTCCCTGTCCGAGCAATGAGCGGCGCAGCGGCGTGTGCTTACTTGGTAGAACCTGGCGCACTCTCGAACACCTCGCATCGCTCAAACAGGTAGACCACCACGGCAAGCGCGGCGGCTTGTCGATTCGCATTTACCGTTGCCCCGTGATGCTCCATCGCGGTCCAGACAAGATGGTCGAAGATTCCGTCGGAATCCAATCCCTCACCCACAGCCTCGAAGTACGCCGCCTTGAACCGCGCTGAGAGTCGCTCCCCGAGCCCGGCGTCGATGTTCCTCATCGCGTCGATGTAGGTGGCAACGGTCCCTACAAGTGCCATTCCGTCCGAGATGGACGCGCGGGAGTCGTCTCCGAGTCCATTTAGCTCGATCTTGTCGTTCACGTCGAGCGGCATCTGTACGGATCCTGGAGTCGCTGACACGCCTGCGAGTGAGGCGCAGACTGCTTCCAGTTCGGCGAAGCCGATCTGGCCAAGCGCGGTTCGCACGCTTCGTCGCACGAGTGCTTCATGGTTCCTCTTGGCGCCCAAGAGGTACTGGGTGGTGTGGAAGTGGAGTTGGTTGTCGATTGCGTCGTGATGAGTGCCGCATAGAAAGATGAGGTTGTCGATAGACGACCTCTCGGCGTCCGTCATGCTCGCGTCGTAGCGGGGGCCGCCGGGACTGGCAGCGGCTATGTGAGCAACCTTGCCGACCACCTTCGACTCGTCTTCTGGGTGGGCCGCTTCAAAGGTCAGGGCGTCGCCACACTTGGGGTACGCGCAGGCATTCCCATTGCGCAGCGCCAAGTTCTTCTCGATCCTCGGCGATACGTGAGGTCTCGGCGACATGCGCCGAGACTAAGTGGTCGATGGGTCAAAGTGTCGGGACCGCGCGGATCCGCATGGCCTCATACATGAAACGACCGCTATGTGGGGACGGGCTCTAGGTTTGGGCCCTGCGTCATTTCGCCGCGTAGGACTCACTGGTTCGGGTGAGCTGTTCTCTTAGATCCTCGTCCGCTCCGTCGTGGGCGTACCGTGTCGCGGCGCGTCTAGGTGAGCGCGCGCAAGGCGGCTTCGTTCATCGCGACCGCTACGGCGTCGAGGTCGTCCTCGAAGAGGTCGGCGTAGACGTCCAGGGTCATGGCCGCCGACTTGTGCCCGAGCATGCGTTGGACCGCCTTGGCGTTGGCGCCTAAGGAGATGGCCAACGACGCTGCGGTGTGGCGGAGGTCGTGGGGAGTGACGCGAGGGATGCCCGCGCGGCGGACGGCGCCGGCGAACCAGCCTCCGGATGAGCCGTCGGTCCGGGTGCGCCGTCGCAGGTTGCCATCAGGGCCGGGGAACAGCAGCGCGTCGGGCGGCTTGCCCGCGCACGCGCGGTCGAACAGTGGGTCCAGCATCTGGATGTAGGGGACTGAGTGGCGCTCGTGGTTCTTCGGCGTGCCGATGTGGATCTCGGTGCCGACCTCGACGGTGTTCCGCTCGATCGAGAGTCTGCGTCTGGTGGTGTCGACGTCACGCACACGCAGCGCGATCATCTCGCCCCACCGGATGCCGGTGTAGGCGAGAACGAGCACGATGCCAGCGGACTCACCGGCTTCTTGTGCGAGGCGCTCGACCTGCCGGTGGTTGAGGTAGACGCGGCCTCGCGTGGCCCTGCGTTTGGTCTTCACACCCTTGGCCGGGTTGGCGAGGATGCGTCGGTCGGCGACGGCGTCGTCGAGGATGGACGACAGCACGCCGTAGGCGCGCTTGACCGTCGTCGCTGACCGGTCTGCGCCGATCGCGGCGACCCAGTTCTGGATGGCGGTGCGGCTGATGTCGCTGACGCGGACATCGCGCCAGCGCGGCTGGACGTGAACGCGTCACCCGACTTTGAGCGCCAGCAGGGACGACGGCTTGAGGTGGGCGCTTTGGCGGGTGAGCCAGTCCGGGCCGAGCTCGCCGATGGTCACCTGGCCGGCCCGGTGGGCGATGAACTCGCCGCGGTACTTCTGGACCTCCACGGCGGCAGCGAACTGCTCGGCATCGCGCTTGGTCCTGAAGCCTCGCCTCTTGGTCTGCTTGTGCTCGGGCATCCGGAAGCGCACCTGGTACCGCTTGCCGTCGTACGCCTCGATAGTCGCCACGTTGGTCACCGAGAGAAGCTCCGCGACGTCCGTCGGTGCCACCAGCCGTCCATCACTTGGTTAGTCCAGCTGGAAGCCTTGGGGGCGAGGAACGTGGAGGAGTCAGGGCAACAGGATCTGCTGGAGCCGTGCCAGGCCGCTGCGGACGTCAGGCGCGAGGTGGAGCGCGACCGGGTCAGCCTGGATCGCCTCCACCATCTGGGCGAGGTACCTCTTCTCCCTCCTGGCGAGGTCCGCTCCGCGTAGGTCCCCAGCATTCAGCATCGAGGCGAGCACGGCGAAGTCTTGCCTGTGTCGGTCCCGACCTTCACCGACCGTGTGTGCTGCGGCCTTGGCGATGAGTGAGCCAACGAGGGTGGGCCGTCGAACCGTGCCGACTCGGCCGGCGAGCTCGACCGCGATGTCCTCGGAACGGTTCAGGACGAGCACAGCACCGGGTGTGCCCACGGTCGGCGCTCCGGTGACGGTCAGGAAGGTCTTGCGCTCGCCGAGCTTGTTGCTGATCAGCACGTCGATCTGCGCCCGGTCCTTCTGCCAACGGTGCTGATGGCCGCTGCCGCTGGTGAGCGGTTCGAACCCCGCGTCGACGAGACCGGCCGTGAAGTCCTTGAGGATCGACGGATGGGACTTGGCATCGAGAAGCGCATCGGCGTCATCGGTCGACCGCAAGGGGAAGGTGCCACGCTCAGCGCAGTGGAGGTGGACCATCTGCCCGCCGACGACGGTCCATCGGCCGCGTAACGCCTCGTGCAGGTCCATCAGGGCGTGCCACGACTCGGCCATGGAGTCGGTCGTGGGAGGCAGCGTCACGGTCACGGGCGCCGCCGCCCGAAGACGAGGTCCTCGTCGTAGTCGCCGGACTCGATCCATTCGGCGAGGACGACGTGAGCCTGGCCGTCCTCGCGTCCGGCACGGTAGTCGGCCAGGTCGGCAGCGATCAGCACCGGCGAGATCGGGGGAACACGTCGTGCAACGTGGACGATGAGGTTCGCGGGAACCGACGAGTCGGCATCCACGGCGAAGTGCTCGGCGAAGAACGGCGCGGCCAGCTGCTCGTCCACATAGCCCTCGCCCATCCCGGGGGACGCCATGCCCGCGCGAGGATCGGAGACGCCGGACGCGGCGAGGCGATGGTCGGCCATCGCGTCGCCGAGGTCCGCTGCGGCGACGGACTTCTCGAGGCGATCGGCACGGTGGGGCAGCCACGACCTCAAGAGGCCCGCGGGGTCGCCACCGGAGGACACCTCGCGGACGAGCCGGACCATGCGAGCCCGCAGCCGCGAGACGTTCCGCGCATCCAGCGAGGGGCGGGAGCCGGCGGCCAGCTCCAGGAAGCCTCTTGCCATCTCGGGTGAGAGCGGACGGCCGAGGGGAACACGTCGGTGTGCGAGGTCGACCTCGTTGATCGACCAGGAGCGGCCGACCCGCTCGGCCGGGAGGCTCCGGTCGGCGATCATCTGCAGCACGCGCTGGCGGGACACGCCCAGGCGTTCCGCTGCTTCTGAGACTCCGACCGACATTCCTTTAGATTGCCACTTCCCTTGTCAAGTGACAAGGGAAGTGGCAATTGTTGGAGAGTTGACGGGGTGCTGAGCCGCTCAGAGGCGTCGTTCGGCTAGCTCGCGCTCGACCTGGGGATAGATCTTCTCCAGCCGGTAGATGCTGAAGAGCACGATGAGTGCCAGGAAGAGAACCATGGGAATGTAGATGAAGACGGCGTTGATGGCTGTGATGGCCGAGTCCGGCTGCACGTCGTTCAGACCGCTGTAGCCGGCGGCTCCCATGATCCATCCGAGCAGCGCGGCTCCGAGGCCGTAGCCCGCCTTCTGTCCCATGCTGCCGGCGCTGTACAGCACTCCCTCGACTCGCCGGCCGGTCCGCCACTCCCCGTACTCGATGGTGTCAGGGAGCATTCCCCAGATCGCACCGAAGATGGGAATCCGTCCGATGCCTCGGATGATCGAGCCGGCGATCGCCAGGTTGAGGTTCGTCGGGTCGATCGCGATCATGGCGGAACCGACGACGAACAGGACCGCTCCCACGATCATCGGGGCGATCTTGCCGAACCGTCGGTACACCGGCTGCATGAACAGCATTCCGATGAGTGCCGGGATGTAGAGCATGAACGAGATGGTTGCGGCGATGCCGGCGTCGCCGAGCAGGTACCGGGCGTAGTAGGCGGTACCGCCCGTGAACAGCGACTCCGCGACGCTGAAGACGATGAATATGGCGAACAGCAGCAGCCAGTACCTGTTGCGTAGGGCCAGTCCCAGCGTCTCGCGCAGACCGGGCTGGTCGTCGGTTGCCTGGGTGTCCTCGATGCGTTCGCGGGTGTTGTTGAAGGTGAGGAAGAACAGTGCAGTGGCGATGGCGCCGAAGATCACGAAGGTGATGACCCATGCCCGCTGATCTCCTCCCAGCGCATCGACCATCGGAAGAGTGAGGACGGTGACCAGGATCACACCGAGGGTCGCTCCGAACATGCGGGTGACGTTGAGTCGGGATCGCTCCGTGTAGTTGCGAGTAATCCTGGTGTTCAGGGTCCCGTAGGGGATCACCACCGCCGTGAAGGCGATGATCAGCATGTTGTAGCTGATCGCGATGTATGCCAACGTCGCCCCGGGGCCGACGTCTGGAACACAGAAGACCAGGACCAGCGCGACGGTGAACGGCACCGCGGCCCACAGGATCCAAGGCCGGGCCTTGCCCCACCGTGACTTGGTGCGGTCTACCACGGCACCCATCAGGACATCCGTGATCCCGTCCAGCAGTCGGGACAAGAGGATGATGGTGCCGACAGCGGCGGCCGCCGCCCCGATGACCTCGGTGTAGAAGAAGACGACGTACGTGGCCATCGCGCCCCAGGCGATGTTGGTCGCCAGGTCACCTGCTCCGAAGGAGAGCCGTTCGGTGGGGCCGACCTTCGCGAACTCGTGCTGCTGCTTGCTCGACATGGAACTACCTCACCGATCTCTCGACTGGACATTCACGTTCGACGGACAGTCACTGACGTGCGGCGCTCAGCAGCTGGGCAGCCACATCGGCGAGGTCGAGGTCGTTGGCGGTCTCGACCTCGCCGATGACCTCGGTGGGGATCGCCTCGATGCCCCTGTACGCGCCGGCGACTGCTGCGCCCATGCAGCCGATGGTGTCGCTGTCGCCACCAGCGTTGGCGGCCAGCTGAGCGACCCTGATGGGGTCGCCGGCGCCGGCCACGAAGAATCCGATCGCGGCTGGGACGGCTTCGGCGGCGGGCAGCCCGACGCCGATCTCGTCGGAGATGAGTTCGATCGCGTGCGTGTCATCTCGCGCCGCGACCGCGAGCTGGGCCGCGCGCTCGATCCGACGCGGGACCGAGGCGCCAGGTACATCGCGTCCTCGCTCGCAGCCGATCCGAGCGCCCTCGTCGGCGGCCTCGACCGCGGACTTGACGATGTCTGTCAGCTCCACGCCGGGGGAACATGCCCGTGCCACGGCGGCGGCGATCGCCGTCGCTCCGGCGACGCCCGCGGTCGTGTTGTGGCTCGGGACACACGAGGTGTAGGCCGCCTCCAGCAGGCCCCGGGGATCGGCATGGTGGAACAGGCCGATCGGTGCGACGCGCATCGCCGCACCGTTGCTGGAACCTTGGGTCATGATTGACCCGGAGCGGCCGACCTTCAGTGGGTCGTCACCCCGTGCGAGCCGTTCGATGGCGGCACGCGTCGTCGGTCCGGCGAAGTGAGGGAAGTAGTTGGGGTTGGCGGACCACCTGACCAGTAGGTCTGCCATGTCAGCCGCGCTCAGGGCGTTCCCGCGGCTCGCCAGGAGCTGGGCGAGCATCAGCATCTGACTGGAGTCGTCGGTGATCTGTGCAGCCTTGCGTCCCTTGGCGTAGGGGGCCTCCGGCAGCGGAGCGTGGAAGTCGGTGACGTAGCCGCCGAAGGCCTTCTGGATCTGTCGGCGGCTGAGCTCCTCGGTCGGTGCGCCGAGTGCATCGGCGATGCAGCCGGCGGCCAGTGATCCGTGAAACTTGGATTGCAGGTCGGTTGTCACGCAGGAGCCCTTTCTGTGGTCACGTCGATCGTGGGTTGGTTCTGGGGCAGGTGTTCGAGGTAGGTCCGTGAGCCGATGTGCAGCACGCACGAGGTGGCGTGTGCGACGGCTCGTTGCAAGCTCTTCGCCGGGTCCGCGCCACCGAGACGAGACCCGAGGAACGCGCCGGCGAGGGCGTCGCCGGCCCCTGTCGTATCGACGGCCTGCACCGGATCAGTGCATTGCGCGCGGTGGACCCGGCCGTCGGCGTCGGAGTGGAGAGCGCCTGCCGCGCCGCTGCTGACGACCACCTCGAGCGGGCCGAGGGCATGGATGGCGCGAGCCGCGTGGAGCGGGTCCGGAGCCCACTTCTGAGCGGCGGCACCGTTGAGGAAGACGACGTCGGTGTGGCCCAGTAGCCGTCGCAGCTCCTCCTGCTCCGGCTCGAAGGCGTCGGGCTCGAGGTCGATGGCCGTGCGACAGCCGGCAGCAGTGGCCAGCTCGGCCAGCTCGGCCGCCCAGACGAGATCGTCGGCCAGGGGCATCACGTAGTCGGCGTCGGCGAACACTCCGGGGTGGATCTCCGTCACCTCGGGTACCTTGATGCCGGTGTCCGCGCCTACCAGGGCCTTCTCGCCGGTCGGATCCAGCTGTACGAAGCACATCCACGTCGCTCGTTCAGGGTCGCGGACACTGCGCCGCAGCTCGACGCCGTAGCTGACGAGCTCGCGATAGACCGCGTCCGTTTGCGGGCCGACACCGGTCTTGGTGACCAGCTCGACAGGGACCCGCTGGACTGCGGCCGCAGCAGCGACGTTCGCGCTCATCCCGCCGCCGTAGATGCCGACCAGCTGGCCAATCGCCTTGTTGTCATGTCCGGCGATGTGTGGGACCCGGACGAAGTGGTCGACGCTGGCGTCGCCGATCACCGCGAGCCTCTCGGGAGCTCTGACCTCGGGGCCGGGCACGTTCAGCCGATCAGTTCGTTCTTCAGGTCGATCTCCAGGTGATAGAGGTCGCCGTTCAGCAGGTAGCGCGTGTACTCCATCGGTTGGCGGTCGCCACCGATGGAGACGCGTTCGCGCAGTAGTGCCGCCGTCCCCGGGGGCACGTCGAGACGGGACGCGGTGGAGTCGACGAGGTTGACCGCTCGGACCTTCTCATGGGCGGAGAAGGGCTGGGCGTCACGCACGGTAAGGAAGGCGTACAGCGAGTCGCCGGTGAACTCATCGAAGTCCACTCCCGCAAGCGCCGGTAGGTAGTGCTCCAGGAAGACCAGCGGTCGGTCGTCGCAGAGGTAGCGCCGTTCGATGTGGCGGACCGGGTCGCCGGGCATCAGGCCGAGCGCGTCGGCGACTGTCTCGTCGGCGTCGATTCTCTGGTTGGTCAGAAGTTCCGGGCGCAGAACGAACCCGGCCTGTCGGAGCTCGCGTCCCAGGCCCAGCATCGGACTCATCGCCCGAACGCGGTTGGAGGCGACGACACTGCCTCGGCCGTGGAACCTCTCGATCAGTCCTAGACGTTGCAGCTCCAGCAAGGCGCGTCGGACCGAGGTCTGAGAGACCTCGTACTTGTGCTGCAGCTGGCTCTCGGAGGGCAGCCAGTCACCGGGCGTGAGTGTGCCACTCAGGATGTCGCGCTGTATGTCGCCCTGGATCGTTCGATACAGCGACCCGTTGTTCCGTGCCATCCACTTAGTGTACTCAGTGCTAAGAGTGTGCACATCGGGGGATGGTTCCGGGTCCGTGACCGAGTCGGGACCGCGGCGCCTCGTCGGTCTGCCGGTGCGTGGCCCTACTGCTCGGCCGCCCAGGCGGCGACCCGTCGGGCGCTCTCGGCCTCGGACAGGTCTTCCACGCGGGTCATGATCGACCAGCGGACGCCGTACGGGTCGCGGATGGAGGCGAACCGGTCGCCGGAGACGAAGGTGCTGACCGGTTCGCGGACCGTTGCTCCGGCACCGACGGCGCGCTCGACGAGGGCGTCGACCTCCGAGCAGTACAGGCCGATCGAGTAGCAGTCGGCCTCGCCCTCGGGCGCTGGCACGAGGCCGTAGTCGGGGTTCGGCTCACCGAGCTGGAGCCTGCCGTGGCCGAAGTCCAGGTCGGCGTGGACGGTGATGCCGCCGATCTCGGTGGCGTCGACGACTCGTGCACCGAACACCGAGCGGTAGAACTCGATCGCTGCCGCCGCTCCCGGCACAGCGATGAACGGGGTCAGGCTCGTCGAGCCGTGCGGGATGCCGTGGGTCGTGTGCTCACCGGTCACGCCGGCCCCGGCTGTGTCAGGCTCAGCTGTGTCATGTTCAGTCATGACTCGACCGTAGGGACGCCCACGCGTCGCAGGCTTGAAGATTCACGACGACCTCGCCAAGGAGGTGACGGTGACCGACCTCGGCGATGGGCGTGGCGTGCTCTACCCCGTACGGCTCCCGACGTTCCACCGGGTCCCCGCACCCGTCGAGCTGACACAGCTCGTCCGCTGGTTCTGGATCCCGCGGTGGAACCTCGCACCCGGACGGACGTCGCGGCAGCAGCTGCTGCCGTTCCCCGCATCCAACCTCGTGGTCCAGACCGACGGGGTGACACTGTCCGGCCCGACGTCCGGCGCCTCACACCGAGACCTGCAGGGCAGCGGCTGGGCGGTGGGTGCCCTGCTGCGACCGGCCGGGGTCACGTCGTTGTCCGACGACCCCCGGAGCATCCGGGACGACGAGGTGCCGTACGACGCCCCCGGGCTGCACCGCGACGTCGTGGCAGCGATGAGCGACGACGACGAGGAAGCCGGCCGTGCCGCCGCCGTCGCGGCGTTCGTCGCGTGGGCGGGCGAGCACCTCGCCACCCCGGGCGAGAGTGCACTGCTGGCGAACGCGATGGAGGACGTGATCGCCTCGGACCGCGGCATCGTGCGGGTCGAACAGGTGGCCGACCATCTCGGCACGTCGGTTCGCGGCGTGCAGCGTCTCGCGGCGCGCCACGTCGGCCTGCCGCCGCTGGCGATCATCCGGCGGTACCGGCTCCAGGAGGCCGCGCAGCGTCTCCGCGAGGACTCCACTCTGACCGTTGCCCGCGTCGCTGCCGACCTGGGCTACGCCGACCAGGCCCACCTCGCGGCCGACTTCCGCCGCGTCCTCGGCCTTGCCCCGAGCGACTACCGTCGAGACCCGGACCACGCGCCTGGATGACAGGTGAGCCGTGATGACTCGGTGCCGCCGGCGAGGTCATTCGCGGGTGAGCGTGACCGAGTTCGTCGGGTTCTGGGGATCGGTCGTGGTCAGACGGGCATCGTCGATGACGACGTCCCACTGGTTGTCGATGCAGTTGCCGGAGGTCACGGTCGCCTTGACACGGATGACGTCGTCGGCGCGACGTACTTCATCCCAGTCCGCAGCGCAGATGTCGACGATGTCGATCGATCCGGTCAGCGGTCGGTCGTGGGTGAGCGTCAGGACGGCATCGCCCTGGTTGTCGTTGGATCTCCAGGTCCCGACCCACTGCCCCACGATGTCGGTCGGCTCGGTCGTGGCGGACGTGGGAGTGGGTTCGGCGGATGGGCTCGTGGCCGCCGAACGGTCAGCGTCGTCGCTGCACGCTGACAGACCCGTCAGGAGCGTCACGACGACCGCGGACGTGCGGACGAGCTGCTTCATCGGAGGCCTCCGGTTGATCGATGCCGGTCACGATATCGGCGGACCGGGCCGACGGGGAGCCTCCAGCGCCCGGACACACGACTGGCGCTGAGGTGCCCGCCCACCCACAATGAGGAATGCGCAGACTCCTGCCGAGGACGGCTGAGAAGGTGAGTCCGCGCTGGTGTGGCGGCACGATCGATCTCTCGACGACGACTAGGGAGAACCATGACAGGCCAGCAGACCCACCGGACTCGGCAGAGACTGCCCCGACACAGCCGACGTCGCACGTTGACCGGCATGCTCGCGATGGCGTTGGGCCTGGCGATGTTCACCCCGGCGGAGGCCGGCAAGCCCACGCACCAGGTCACCACCGTTGCAGGGAGCACGGTGCAGTCCGCTGCGCTCGCGCAGGCCAAGGGTGAGGATCCCAAGCCGGCCAAGGGTGGCCGGCCCACGCCGAAGGGGCCAAAGAAGCAGACCTCGTGCGGGCCGGTGATCCACAAGGCCGACGGCACGCCGTGGACCTGCACCCTCGCGGAGAACTTCGACGGCGACGCGCTCGACCGGGACCTCTGGCTGCCGCAACGGACCGACCACTCGGGCTGGCAGCACGGCAACGCCTGCGTCGTCGACGACGAGGAGAACATCGAGGTCAGCGGCGGCACCCTGAAGCTCCACACTCGCAAGCAGGACGAGCCCTTCACGTGCAAGAGTCCTTGGGGTGCCTACGAGGCCGAGTACACGGCCGCGTCCATCAGCACCTACCAGAGGTTCACCCAGGCCTATGGCCGCTTCGAGTTCCGGGCCAAGTTCCCCGACGCCAAGGTGCCGGGCATCCACTCGGCGCTGTGGATGTGGCCGGAGGACGACCAGAAGTACGGCCCGTGGCCGCACTCCGGTGAGATCGACATCGCCGAGTTCTACAGCACCTACCCCGACCGGCTGATCCCGATGCTGCACTACGACGCACCGATGCATCCGGGAGATGACTCACTGACCTCCGGACGGACCAACTACTGGTGCACGCTCGATCCCACCCAGTGGACGACGTACGCCGCCGAGTGGACGCCCAGGGGCATCACGATCACCTACGGCGACCAGGTGTGCCTCGACCACGAGTGGGCCGCCAACCCCCCGCTCACCGGGTCGCAGCCGTTCGACCAGCCGTTCATGCTGGCCATCTCCCAGGGAATCGGGGAGGCGGAGAACAAGCGCACCGCAGACACTCCCGCGCTGGCCACCCTCGAGGTGGACTGGGTCAAGGTCTGGTCGTGAGGTTAGGCCATGTCTCTCAAATCCCCGCGGCGCCCGGACGCCCCCGCATCCCGGCTGACTGCGTCATCGTCGATCGACGTACGGCCCGGTATGCCTCACTCCTCTTCCTTGTCAGCCGGGCGCGGATGCCGCCCGGATCACTCGCGCGGAGTTGAGAGACATGACCTAGGCCCCGGGACGGCGCGGCCTAGCGCGGCTTGACCGCCACCACCGGGCAGTCCGCCTCGAGCAGGATCTTCTGCGAGGTCGAACCGAGCACGAGCTTGCCGACGGGTGAGCGTCGACGCTGGCCGATGACCACGAGGTCGGCCTTGGTGCGGCGGGCGTGGTCGAGGATCGAGTCAGCGCCTCCCGTGCTCCCGCCCGTACCGGCGGCATAGTGGAAGACCTCGTTGGGAATCCCGGCGCCGTCGAGGCGTGCGGCCAGGGCATCCATCTCCTGCTCCTCGGAGACACCTACCTCCAGGGCCCCGCCACCACGCGCGACGACGACGAGCGACCCGCCCGTGTCAGCGGCGTGGTCGATGGCCCACTCCAGGGCGGCCTCACCCTCGGGGGTGGGGACGTACCCGGTCACGATCGTCGGCATGCGGACTCCTTCACGCGAGGTAGGTCCACCGTACGCCTGTGGGCCCATGGACGTCCCGGGCTCGGTACCGTGAAGAGGTGTCGGGCTCGAGCGTGACGTCGAAGGTGCTGGCGCTGCTGGCCGCCTTCGATGCGCAACATCTCGAGATCACGCTCAGCGAGCTCGCCCGGCGGGCCGGCGTCAGCGTCCCGACCGCCCACCGGCGCGCGGCCGAGCTCGTGGAGTGGGGCGCCCTCGAGCGCACGGCGACCGGCAGGTACCGCATCGGTCTGCGCCTCTGGGAGGTCGGCAGTCTCGCGCCCCGTGCACCGGGGCTGCGTGAGGCGGCCCTGCCGTTCATGGAGGACCTCTACGTCATCACTCGGCAGAACGTGCAGCTGGCTGTGCGCGACGACATCGAGCTCGTCTTCGTCGAGCGCATCGCCGGACGGCTCGCGGTCCCGGTGCTGACGCGAGTGGGTGGACGGTTCCACCTGCACGCCACCGGCGTCGGGCAGGTGCTGCTCGCGCACGCCCCGCCACAGGTCCAGGAAGTGGTGCTGGGGGAGCCACTACCGCGCTACGCATCGGGCACGATCACCGACCCCGACGCACTGCGGCGCGAGCTCGCCGAGGTGCGCAAGCGTGGGTACGCCGTCTCCTCGCGTGCCGTCACCGAGGACGCCACCTCCGTCGCTGCTCCCGTCCGAGACGGCTCGGGCGAGGTGGTCGCCGCCGTCTCGATCGTCGTCGAGGCCGCCACGGCCAAGCCCCGAGAGCTCGCGCCCTACGTGCTCACTGCGGCCCAAGGCATCACGCGAGCACTGCGAGCCAGGCCGTCTTCCAGTGAGTGAAATGTTCGTGGTGCCGGTCACGTCGTGACGCGGAGACTGAAGGCGCCGCAGCGAAGGAGCCGTCATGAGCCTCGAGACGAACGAGACCGTCACCGCCAAGATCTTCCCCCACCCCCTCAACGCTTGGTACGCCGTGGCCTGGGACCACGAGGTCACCGGCAAGGCGCCGATCTCCAGGACGATCGCCGGCAAGCCGATGGTCCTGTACCGCACCGCTGACCAGCGTCCCGTCGCCCTCGCCGACGCGTGCTGGCACCGCCTCGCCCCCCTGTCGCTGGGCCAGCTCGTCGGCTCCGATGAGATCCAGTGCCCGTACCACGGCCTGCGCTACAACTCGACCGGCCGCTGCACCTCCATGCCCGCCCAGAAGACGGTGAACCCGAGCGCGATGGTGCCGTCCTATCCCGTGGTGGAGCGGTACCGGTACCTGTGGGTCTGGCCGGGCGACATGACCCTCGCCGACCCGGACCTCATCCCGGACATGAGCCAGATGACCGACCCGGAGTGGGCCGGCGACGGTGAGACCATCCACGCCAAGTGCAACTACCAGCTCATCCTCGACAACCTCATGGACCTGACTCACGAGGAGTTCGTCCACGGCGGCAGCATCGGGCAGGCGGAGCTGAGCGAGTCCCCGTTCCTCACCAAGCTGGAGGCCGACGGGAGCGTCACGGTCAGCCGCTGGATGATCGACGTCGCGCCGCCACCGTTCTGGCTCAAGAACATTCGCGACCGGTTCCCGGACTTCGAGGGCAACGTCGACCGCTGGCAGATCATCCACTACTACGCGCCCGCGACGATCTGCATCGACGTCGGTGTCGCGAAGACCGGCACGGGCGCCCCCGAGGGCGACCGCAGCCAGGGCGTCAACGGATACGTCATGAACACCATCAGCCCGGAGACGGACCGCACCTCGCACTACTTCTGGGCGTTCATGCGCAACTACCGGCTGGAGAGCCAGACCATCACGACGCAGCTGCGTCAAGGTGTCCACGGCGTCTTCGGTGAGGACGAGGCGATGCTCCAGGCCCAGCAGGAGGCCATCGACGCCAACCCGGACCACGAGTTCTACTCCCTCAACATCGACGCCGGCGGCATGTGGGTCCGGCGGATCCTCGACCGCATGCTCGCGGTCGAGAACGAGGGCGGTACGCCGGAGTCGGCGCTCGAGGAGTTCACGCACAGCGGGTCGGCCTCATGAACGAGCGTCAGCGAGCGAACGATGGAGCACGAGTGCGGCCAAGATCCTACGGTTGCTTCTTTGAGGACGTGGCCGCATGAGCTCGGACCCCCGCCCGGTGTGGGCCGACGCCGAGGTCGTCGAGTCGGTGCCGGTCACCGATCGTGTACGGCGCATCACGCTGCGGCGACCGGCGGGACCGACTCGGGGCCGCAAGGCCCAGCCGGGTACGCACATCGACGTCCGGGTCACCACCCCCAAGGGTGAGGACGTGCGCTCCTACTCCGTCGTCGAGTCCAGCAGCGACGGATCGCTCGTCACCATCTCGGTGATGCTCGCGGAGTCCTCGCGCGGTGGCTCGCGACACATGCACGGGCTCGCCGTCGGGGACCGGATCGGCTGCACGCAGCCGCTGCAGAACTTCGAGCTCCGCCACGGCGCCGACTCCTACGTCCTGCTGGCCGGCGGCATCGGCATCACCGCCGTCATCGAGATGGGACGGGTCCTGCACCGCCTCGGCCAGGACTACCGCTTCGTGTACGTGGGTCGCAGCCGTGAGCAGATGGCCTATCTCGACGAGCTCGCCGAGCTGCACGGTGACCGCCTCCAGCTGTGCGTCGACGACGAGGGCACGTCCCTCGATGTCGACGCCCTCGTGTCCGGTCTGCCAGAGCGTGGACGCACCGAGGTCTACGTGTGCGGTCCGATCCGGTTGATGGACGCGGTGCGCCGCTCCTGGCTCGATCGTGGGCGGTCGATCGCCGACCTGCGGTTCGAGACCTTCGGCAGCAGTGGCTGGTTCGAGCCTGAGCCGTTCGAGGTGGCGATCCCCGAGCTCGGCGTGCGCACGGTCGTCGAGTCGGACTCCAGTCTGCTGGAGGCGCTCGCCGCCGCCGGTGCGGACATGATGTACGACTGCCGCAAGGGCGAGTGCGGCCTGTGCGAGGTGCGCATCAGCGGGCTGCAGGGTCGTGTCGACCACCGCGACGTCTTCCTCAGCGACGAGGAGAAGGCCACCGACGCGTCGGTGTGCATCTGCGTCTCCCGGGTCGCCGCAGCCGAGGATGCAGAACGTGGCACCGGTCGGCTCACCCTCACCCTCTGAGCGCCGGGGTGGGGATCGAAGCCACATCAACGGAGTGCGTGTGGTTGAGTGCGGCGGGGCCGGGTCAGTCGCGGGCGTCGTGCAGGTCGAGGCCGGTGCGGTCCCGGAGCTCCTGGACCGTGCAGCCGTACGTGTCCAGCACCCGCACCTCGTCGGAGGTGAGCTCGAGCACGGCGTGGTCGGTGTAGACGCGGCTGACGCAGGCGACGCCGGTCAACGGGTAGGTGCACTCCGGTACGAGCTTGCTGGTGCCGTCCTTGGTGAACAGCGACATCATGACCAGCACGTCCTTGGCGCCGATCGCGAGGTCCATGGCGCCGCCGACGGCGGGAATCGCATCGGGCGCGCCGGTGTGCCAGTTGGCGAGGTCGCCGCCGACGCTCACCTGGAAGGCGCCGAGCACGCACACGTCGAGGTGGCCGCCGCGCATCATGGCGAAGGAGTCCGCGTGGTGGAAGTAGGAGCAGCCGTCGGTCTCGGTGACCGGGATCTTGCCGGCGTTGGTGAGGTCGGTGTCGACGTCGTCGCCGTGCGCGGCGGGGCCCATGCCCAGCATCCCGTTCTCGGTGTGCAGCACGACGCCGGACTCGACGTCGAGATGGTCGGCCACGAGCGTCGGCTGACCGATGCCGAGGTTGACGTAGGAGCCGGTGGGGATGTCCTGTGCGATGCGCGCGGCCAGCTGGTCCCGGTCCAGGGGTGTGCTCGTCATGCCGGCACCTCCGTGGCCGAGAGGTCGAGGACGCGGTCGACGAAGATGCCGGGGGTCACCACGGCCTCAGGGTCCAGCCCGCCGGCATCGACGACACCGGCCACCTCGACGATGGTGGTGGCGGCCGCGGTCGCCATGACCGGGCCAAAGTTGCGGGCCGTCTTGCGATAGACGAGGTTTCCGGCGCGGTCCGCCCGGTGGGCGCCGACGAGGGCGACGTCGCCATGGATGGGCAGCTCGAGCACGTACTCGCGACCCTGCAGGGTGCGGGTCTCCTTGCCCTCGGCCAGGGGGGTGCCGACCGCGGTGGGAGAGTAGAACGCCCCGATGCCGGCACCGGCGGCGCGCATGCGTTCGGCCAGGTTGCCCTGCGGGACGACCTCCAGCTCGATCTCGCCGTCCCGGTACAACCCGTCGAAGACGTGGGAGTCGTGCTGTCGGGGGAAGGAGCAGACGACCTTGCGCACGCGCTTGGCCGCCAGCAGCGCCGCGAGCCCGGTGTCGCCGTTGCCGGCGTTGTTGCTGACGATCGTCAGGTCCGTCGGTCCGGCCTCGATGAGGGCGTCGATCAACCGCACGGGCATGCCGGCCATGCCGAACCCGCCGACGAGCACGGTGGCGCCGTCCGCGATGCCGCCGACGGCCTCGAGCGGATCGGTGTGGAAGGTCGTGCGGCTCATGCCGGGCCACCTGTCTGGGTGTTCTCCAGCACGACGGCGAGCCCCTGTCCGACGCCGATGCAGATGGCCGCGACCCCCCAGCGTTCGCGGCGCTCGCGCAGGACGTGGGCGAGCGTGCCGAGGACGCGACCGCCGGAGGCACCGAGTGGGTGACCGATCGCGATGGCACCGCCCTTGGTGTTGACGATCTCGGGGTCGACCTTCCAGGCGTCGACGCAGGCGAGGGACTGCACGGCGAACGCCTCGTTCAGCTCGACGGCCCCGACGTCCTCCCACGTGATGCCGGCGCGCTCCAGTGCCTGGTCCGCTGCTGCCACGGGTGCGTAGCCGAACCGCTGTGGCTCCAGGGCGCTGGCGCCGCGTCCGGCGATGCGGGCGAGCGGGTCGATGTCCAGGCCGGTGTGCTCGGACCCGATGACCAGGGCCGAGGCGCCGTCGTTGAGCGGGGATGCGTTGCCGGCGGTGATCAGTCCGTCGGGCCGGAACGCGGGCTTGAGGGCGGAGAGCGTCTCGGCGGTCGTGCCGGGCCGGATGCCCTCGTCACGGGCCAGGTCGACGTCGGGGACGGGGACGACGAGGTCGTCGTAGAAGCCCGCAGCCCACGCGGAGTCCGCGAGGGCGTGCGAGCGGGCGGCGAACTCGTCCTGCCGCTCGCGGGAGATGTCGAAGTGCTCGGCGAGCTGCTCGTTGGCCTCGCCGAGGGAGACCGTCCACTCCGCCGGCATCCGACGGTTCACCAGACGCCAGCCCAGGGTGGTGGAGACGGCCTCGACGTTCCCGGCGGGGAAGGCGCGCGATGGCTTGGGCAGCACCCACGGCGCGCGGGTCATCGACTCGACGCCGCCGGCGATCACGACGTCGGCGTCACCGCTGCCGACCGTGCGTGAGGCGGTCATGGCCGCGTCGAGGCTGGAGCCGCACAGTCGGTTCATCGTGGTGGCGGGGACGCTGACGGGCAGGCCGGCCAGCAGCACGGCCATCCGGCCGACGTTCCGGTTGTCCTCCCCGGCGCCGTTGGCGTTGCCCCACACCACGTCGCCGATCCGCTCGGGGTCGAGCCCGGGGGTCCGGGCGATCAGGCCCTCGATCGCCACCGCCGCGAGGTCGTCCGGTCGGACACCGGCCAGGGCGCCGTTGAAGCGCCCGAACGGCGTGCGGACGGCGGAGTAGAGGAAGGCGTCGGGCATCGGGATCCTCGGAGGTGTCGACTCTTGTTCTGGTTCGCATCTCGAACATGAGTTCGTTCAACGAACGAAGCCAGTCTAGGCTCGAGCGCGAGGCACGACAACCCGGGGTCGGTCCGCGCCGGGCACAGGAGTGCGACGGGCCCACCGGCCCGCCCGCCGGGAGCCGTCGCGGTGAGGTGGGTTCAGCCCGCGGCGTCCTGGGCCGCGAGGTCGCGGCCGATGGCCGCGGCGGTCTCCTGCAGCGGCATCCGTGCGGCGTCGATCTGCGGCTCGCCGTCGATCGTCGCCTGGGAGACGTTGATCGCGGCGACGACGTTGCCACTCGCGTCGCGGATCGGCGCTGCCAGTGACGTCAGTCCGCGCTCGAGCTCCTGGTCGACGAGAGCCCAGCCCTGCTCACGCACTCGACGGAGCTCCTCCCGCAGGGTCTGCGCGTCGTGCAGCGTCCGCGGCGTCAGCGGCCGCAGCTCGGCGTGCTCGAGGTAGGCGTCCAGGGTGGCGTCGTCGAGAGCGGCCAGCAGCACGCGGCCCATCGACGTGGCGTAGGCCGGGAAGCGGGTGCCCACGGAGATGCCGACGCTCATGATGCGACGTGTGGCGACGCGGGCCACGTAGACGATGTCCGTGCCGTCCAGGACGGCTGCTGACGTCGACTCGCCCAGCTCCCCCGAGAGCCTCTCGAGGTGAGGCTGTGCGATCTCCGGCAGGCCCAGGCCCGAGAGGTAGGCCGTGCCCAGACGCAGCACCTGGGGCGTGAGCGCGAACGCCTTGCCGTCGGTGCGCATGTACCCGAGCTCCACGAGCGTGTGCAGGAACCGCCGCGCCGTGGCGCGGCTGTAGCCCGTGCGCTGCGCCACCTGGGCGAGCGTCATCTCGGCGTGCTCGTCGTCGAACGCGACGATGACCGCGAGTCCACGGGCCAGCGACTGCACGAACTGGTCGCCGGGGCCGGAGGTCGGTGTCATGAGGTCAGACTAGGCAGACACTGCCGGGGAACGCGTCACGCGTCGCCGGTCTCGGCAAGCACGTCCTGGGCGATGCGGAACGCGGTGTTGGCGTCGGGCACGCCACAGTAGATGGCGCTCTGGAGCAGCAGCTCCTTGATCTCGTCGGCGGTCAGACCGTTGCGCCTGGCCGCACGCACGTGCATCGCGAGCTCCTCGTGGTGCCCCCGCGCGACCAGGGCCGTGAGCGTGATGAGGGAGCGGCTGCGTCGGTCGAGCCCGGGGCGGGTCCAGATGCTGCCCCAGGCGTACTGCGTGATGAGCTCCTGGAAGTCCGCGGTGAAGTCGGTGGTCCCGGCCACGGCGCGATCGACGTGGGCATCGCCGAGGACCTCGCGGCGTACGGCCATACCGGCGTCATGGACGTCGCGGGTGGTGCAGCTCTCGTCGGCCGGTTCAGTCACGGTGTCCTCCTGCGTGGTCGGTCATCAGCTGGGCGACCCGGGCAGGGGCCTCGACGGGAGCGAGGTGGGCGACGTCGTCCAGCACGACGAGCCGGCCGTCCTGCACGCCGTCGGCCACCTCGCGCAGCAGTGCCGGTGGTGTCGGCCCGTCGTGGCCGCCGGCGACGGCCAGGACGGGGGTGGTGATCTCGTGCAGTCTCTCGCGAACGTCGAACGTCGCAAGTGCCTCGCACACCCGTGCGTACCCCTCGTCATCGGTGTCGCGCAGGGCGTGCAGGAGGGCGGAGCCGGCAGTGGGCTCGCGGTCGAGGAAGCCGGGAGCGAACCAGCGTTCCGCCGACCCGGACACCATGGACGCGGTGCCCGAGGCCCGGACGCTGGCGGCACGCTCACGCCACATCTCCTCGGTACCGAGGCGTGCTCCGGTGCACAGGGTGGTGGCGCTGGCGACGCGTTCCGGGGCGTCGAGCAGCAGCTGCAGCCCGACCGCACCGCCCACCGAGTCGCCGGCGTAGTGGAACGGCCGGTCGGGGGAGTAGACCTGCGCGATCTCGATGACGCCGGCGGCGAGGTCGGCGATGGTGAAGGGCTCCTCGGACGCACTGTCGGCGCCACGATGCCGGCCGTGACCAGGCAGGTCCCAGCCGACGACGTGGAAGGACCTGGCGAGGTCCGTGGCGGCGTGCCCCCACAGGGTCGCCGCTGACGTACCGAGCGAGGGTCCGAGCAGCAGGAGGGGGGCGTGTGCGGTGCCGCCCAGGGGCACCCCGACGAGTGACGTGGTCATGACAGGTCCTCCGCGATGGTTCGGACTCGCCGCACTGCGGCGTCGGTGATCACCCCGGCCGTGCCGGAGTAGCTGCTCCCCGGCTCGCGACCCGTGAGCGCCGCCATCGACCGTTGCTCGGTGTCCGTGCCGGCTGCGGTCGCGAGATTCTCACGCATCCGGTCCGTGCTGATCCGCAGACCGCCGAGCAGCTCGGTGGCGTGTGAGGCGGCCACGACGGTGCGGCGACCCAGCTGCTGCAGCGTCGACCACTCGGCGTGCCACGCGCCGTCCGGGCGCTCGTCGACGGTGGTGGCCGCCGCGAGGTGCAGCGTCGCCGCCAGCGAGGGGGAGCACAGAGCCGTGCGGCGCAGCAGCACCGACAGCACCGGGTTGGCCTTGTGCGGCATCGTCGAGGAGCCTCCGCCGGAGCCCTCCGCCAGCTCCGCGAGCTCCGGACGCGACAGCGTCGCGACGTCCGCGGCCACGTGCCCCCATGCGTCGGTGCACGTCACGAGCGCGTCGCCGACCCGGGTGAACGGAGACCGAGCCGTGTGCCACGGGGGACTCGCTGACAGGCCAAGGGTGCGCGCGGTCCGCTCGACGAGGGTCAGGGCCTGCTCGACGTCACCGGTGAGCTCGACCGGTGCGGCCAGCGTGCCGGCCGCACCGCCAACCTGGATGACGAGGCCGGGCCGGGCGGCGCAGAGGGCATCCCGGGCGTCCGCGAGCGAGGTGATCCAGCCGGAGAGCTTGGCGCCCACCGTGATCGGCACCGCGTGCTGGGTCAGCGTGCGGCCCACCATCGGGTCGTCACGGTGCTGCTCGGCCAGGTCGGCGAGGCGTGTCAGCTGCGTCCGCAGCTCGGCGTCCACCCGCGCCACGGCGTCGCGAAGGGTCAGCACGAGCGCGGTGTCGACGACGTCCTGGCTGGTGAGGCCGCGGTGCAGCCAGCGCGAGGTCTCGCCGTCGGTCCGTTCCCGTAGGAGGGAGATGAGCCCGATGACCGGGTTGCCGCCGGACTCCGCTGCCAGGGAGAGCGCGGGCACGTCCTTGGCGCTGACCAACGCCGACAGGTCGACGACCACGGCCTCCGGGGCGACGCCCTCGGCCGCGAGCGCCTCGAGCCAGGCCTGCTCCACGCCCACCATCGCCGAGAGCAGTGCGGCGTCGTCGAGCAGGCCGTCGGCGCGCTCGTCGCCGGGCCAGAACAAGTCAGTCACGTTCTCAGTGTCCCGGATACGTCAGGAAGACGGTCTCACCCTCACCCTGCAGTCGGACGTCGAACCGGTATCCCGTCGGTTCGGCGGCCGCGACGAGCGTGTCGCGACGTTCGGGGTCGAGAGAGCCCAGCAGCCGGTCGCCCTCGAGCGCCGTGGCGTCGTCGGGAAGATAGGCGCGGGTGAACAGCCGGTTCATCAGTCCCCTGGCGAAGACCGCGAGCACGAAGAACGGTGCGCGGCTCGGTTCCGTCGCCCCCGGGCGCAAGGTCGTGAACGAGTAGTGGCCGGCGTCGTCGGTGGAGGAACGGCCCCAGCCGGTGAACGTCCAGCCGTCCCGACGCAGCGATCCGGGCTGCTGCGCGACGCGGCCGTCGGCATCGGCCTGCCAGAGCTCGACGATGGCGTCGGGGACGGCGGCGCCGTTGCCGTCGAGGACGTCGCCGTGCAGCCGGATCGCGTCGGCCCGGCCCGGGGCCACCAGCTCGCTGTCGCCCTCGAAGGGCAGGGCGTAACCGAAGAACGGCCCCACGGTCTGTCCGGGAGTGGCGCTCAAGCGTGGCATCAGTGATCGTCTCCCGTGTCGCTCTCGAGCGGCGTGCGTCCGCTGCCGGTCAGCACGATGTCCCAGCGGTACCCGGTGGCCCACTCGTGGGTCGTCACGTCGTGGTCGTACGTCGCCACCAGGCGTTCGCGGGCCCGCGGGTCGAGGATCGACTGGTAGATCGGGTCGAGCGCGAACAGCGGGTCGCCCGGGAAGTACATCTGCGTGACCAGGCGCTGCGTGAAGTCGGTGCCGAACAGGGAGAAGTGGATGTGCGCCGGCCGCCAGGCGTTGTGGTGGTTCTTCCACGGGTAGGGGCCGGGCTTGACCGTCGTGAAGCGGTACGTGCCGTCGGCATCGGTGAGGCAACGGCCGACGCCGGTGAAGTTCGGGTCGAGCGGGGCCGGGTGCTGGTCGCGCTTGTGGATGTAGCGGCCGCCGGCGTTCGCCTGCCAGAGCTCGACGAGCTGGTGCCGGACGGGGTGGCCGTCGCCGTCGAGGACCCGGCCGGTCACGACCATCCGTTCACCGATCGGCTCCCCGAGGTGCTGGACCGTGAGGTCGGCCTCGAGGGGGTGGATGTCGCGCTCACCGAAGCAGGGCGACCACAGCTCGATCGTCTCCGGGTCGGCGTGGTGCAGGTCCTTGGTGGGATGGCGCAGCAGGCTGCTGCGGTAGGGGGCGTAGTCGAGCCGCGGCTGCGTCTCCTCGGCGCCGCGCTCGAGGACGTCCCGCTCGTAGGCCTCGGTGATCGCAGCCATCTCGGCACTCATCTCGGCCTGCGTCGCGGCGGCCGCATCAGGGTTGGTGTCGGTCGTGCTCATGGGGTGCGACCGTACGGGTCGGGGTCGACCGGCGAGAAGGCTAGGATTTCGTCCAGCGGAAGGATGGCGATGGCGGGCAACAGTGCGAACCCGGGGGTCAGCGTGACCTCGCGCGTGCTTGCGTTGCTGAGCGCCTTCGACGAGCACCACCGCTCGCTGACGCTCACGGAGATGGCCCGACGAGCGGACGTCCCGGTGCCCACGGCGCACCGGTTGGCCGGTGAGCTCGTGGCCGGCGGTGCCCTCGAGCGCCGACCCACCGGTGAGTACGTCGTGGGTCGTCGGCTGTGGGACGTGGGCCTGCTGGCCCCGGTGGAGGCGGGTCTGCGGCGCGTCGCTGAACCGTTCCTGCACGACATCCACGCCGCCACCCGCGCCACGGTGCATCTCGCGGTGCGCGACGACGACGAGGTGCTCTACCTGGAGCGGATGTCAGGCCGGGCGTCGGTGCCGGTGGTGAGCCAGATCGGCTCGACGTTGCCCATGCACTGCACCGGCGTGGGCAAGGTGCTGCTCGCGCACGCCCCGCAGGACGTGCAGCAGCGGGTGCTGGAGTCGCCTCGCCGGGTCACGCGTTACACCGTGACGCAGCCGGGCCTGCTGCGGCAGCAGCTCGTGCGGGTGCAGCGCGACGGCTACTCCACCACGACCGAGGAGATGACGCTCGGTGCCTGTTCAGTGGCCGTCCCCGTGTGGCAGCACGATGAGGTGGTCGCCGCGATCGGCGTCGTCGTCGGATCCTTCAAGCGCGACCGTTCCCGTCTCGTCGCCGCCCTGCAGGTCGCCGCCCGGGGGATCGGCCGCTCGCTGCCCTGAGCGGGGCTCCGGCAGGCCGCCGACGAACTGGAAGGTTCTCATCTCCACCAGACGGTGAGAACGTTCCAGCGATGTGGATCACGAAATGTTTGCCACATGATGGAAACAATTGACTAGATCTGCCGCACAGCGGGCACGATTTCGAGCGATCTGTTCTGAGGAGGACGAATGTTCCGTGTGCGGAGACTGACCAGCTTGATCGCACTGGTGGCGACTGCGGCCCTGGTGATCGGGGGGTGCGCCTCGCGTGGCGACGGAGAAGGCGCGAGCGAGCTCCCAGACAAGGTGACGTTGCTCGTTCCGGTCCCGCCGGGTGCGTCGTTCGACACCTTCGCCCGGGCGTTGGCACCTCGCCTGGAGGAGGAACTCGGAACCACCATCGCCGTCGAGAACAGTCCGGGTGCCAGCGGAATGGTGGCGATGTCCGACCTTGCTCGGAGCCGTCCAGATGGTTCCACCCTCATCCTGTGGCAGATGGGATCGATGGCGATCGCCCAGCTGCAGGAGCTCGAGCAGGTGACGTACGACCTGACCGAGTTGTCGTACGTCGGGAACTTTGCCGACGCGGACCACATGCTGTTCGTCTCCGCCGACGCTGGGATCTCCTCACTCGACGAAGCGCTCGACCATGAGGGATTCACCTTCGCCTCTGGCGAAGTGGGGTCCCTGGGCAACACCAGTCAGGACATCCTCGCCGAGGTTCTGGACTGGGACGCTCGCTTCGTGACCGGGTACGCCGACCAGGGTGAGCGACTGGCCGCCATGTCGCGCGGCGACGCCGATGCCGTGATCGGACCGGTTCGGACCTTCAAGGATCTCGGCAGGCTTGATGAGGTGCAGCCGGTGCTGCGACTGGCGCGTGATCGTCATCCGGACTTCCCCGACGTCCCCACCGCGCTGGAGATCGAGTCTCTCGACGAGACCGCCCTGGGTGTCGCGCAGACGCATCTGGAGATGGGGTCGTTGTTCTTCACCGTGGCAGGTCCGGCCGACATCCCGTCGCCGATCCTGGACGCCCTGCGCGAGGGCTTCTGGGAGGCCGCCAACGACGAGGAGGTTCTCGCTGACCTTGAAGAACGTGGCTTCACCCTCGTGCCTGAGACGGAGTTCGTGCGTGGGGAGGAGGTCGCCGAGCGCATCGGCGCACTGCTCGATCCCCCTGAGGAGTACCTCCGGATCATCAGTGCGGGTGACGATGACTGAGGTTCCGGACAAGGCGGCCGGCTCGCAGGGCCCATCAGGTACCCCTCAACCCTGCCGAGACAAAGCCGCACTCGTGCTCGCTCTCGCCTTCGCAGGAGTCAGTGCGGGTGCCGCAGTCATGGCCGTCGGTTTTCCCGATCGGGCGGGCATCGTGCCTGTCGTGGTTGCCGTACCGACCGCGGCCCTCGCCGTGACGGTCGCCGTCACCGAGATGCGCCGACCCCCGCGACGGGCGCCCAGGGCTCGGTCCGAGCCGCTGCACAATCCGTATCTGTGGCTGGCGATCTTCACGGCCTTGCTCTATCTGGTGGGTGAAGCAGCAAGTCTTGCGATCTTCGGGGCGGCGCTGGCTCGGTTTCGCGGGGGGCAGTCATGGCGGGTGATCGTGCCTGTGGTGGCCGTCACGACCGTCGCGTTCTTCATCGTGACGGAAGTGGCCCTCGGCGAGAGCCTGTACCGCGGCGTCTTCCTCGAGGCTCTGTCATGAGTGCTCGACGCGCCGACCGTCCGGCGAGGAGCAGCTGATGCAAGGCGTACTGGACGGGGTCGGGATGCTGACCCCAGAGACCTTCCTGTGGATGTTCGTCGGTGTGGCCATCTGCCAGGTCGTGGTCATCATCCCTGGCCTGAGTGCCCATCTGTTGTTGGCGCTCATGCTGCCATTCCTCTACACGATGGAACCCGCCTCGGCGATAGGCCTCCTGGTCGGCGCGGCGGCCACGAGCGGCACCGGCAACACCATCACCGCGGTCCTCTTCGCTGTGCCGGGCTCGCCGGCAGGCATCGCGACGCTCTTCGACGGACACCCGATGGCGCGACGGGGCGAGGCAGGTCGTGCCATTCTCGCCGGTCTGCTCTCCTCGGCGGCCGGGGGAATCATCGGGGCGATCGTGCTGGTTCTCTTCCTTCCCCTGGCGTACCCGCTGGTGACCATGATCGGTCCGCCGGAGCTCTTCGTCCTGGCTCTCCTTGCCCTCACCTTCTTGGCGTTCATCGGGGACGGGAGCATCATCAAGGGACTGGTCGCCGGAGGCCTCGGGCTTCTCCTGGCCTTCGTCGGCCAGGAGAGCAGCTCGGGGGCGCTGCGCTACACCTTCGGTCAGCTGTCGCTCTGGGATGGCCTGTCCATCGCTGCCGTAGCGATCGGCATCTTCGGTGTCGCGGAGATGTTGGAGCTGATCACTCGTGGCGGAGCCATCGCGAGCGATGACAAGGCCGAGTACCGGCCATACCCCGTGCGCTCGAGCGTTCGTGACCTGACGTCCCATTGGCGCACGGTTCTCCAGAGCAGCGTCCTGGGTTCTCTCATCGGTCTGCTGCCCGGGATCGGTGGCGCATCCTCGCAGTTCGTCGCCTATGGCGCGGCGAAGAAGTCCTCCAAGCACAGCGAGGAGTTCGGGACCGGGCGCATCGAGGGCGTCATTGCGGCCGATGCGTCAGTGAACGCGACGGACTCAGCTTCTCTCGCCCCTTCACTCGGGCTCGGCATCCCGGGCAGCCCCGTCACCGCACTGGTCCTCGCCGGTGTCGTGATCGTCGGGGTTCGGCCCGGGCCCGACCTGCTGACCGACAACGTCGGCTTCCTGTGGCTGACCATCTTCATCCTGGTCCTCGCGAACCTCGTCGGCGTCGCGCTCTGCATCATGGCGATCCGACCCTTGGCGCGTCTCACCTTCGTTCCGGCTGTGTACCTGGTGCCGCCGATCCTGGCGTTCGCACTCTTCGGGGTGATCGAGGCGGACGGGACGCTGGCGAGCGTGCCCGTGGTGCTGGGCCTCGGCGTGCTCGGCTACCTCATGAAGAAGCATGGCTACTCGCGGGCGACGCTGATCATCGGATTCGTGCTGGCAGAGATGCTGGAGCGCAACCTGCTGCTTTCCCTGAGCATCCACGGCCCGGACTTCGTCCTCCGATCGACCCCCGCACTGGTCATCACGGTGATCGCTGCCCTGTTGCTGGCCATGGTCGGGGTCCGGAAGCACCGCAAGAGAGAGGACAACGATGTCACGAACACTCGCTGATGACGTGCTCGACCGGCTGGCGTCCGACGGAGCGGAGGTGATCTTCACGTGTCCCGGCACGACCGAGGTGGCTCTCCTTGACGCATCCATCGATCATCCGGCGATCCGTCTGGTGCTCGCCACCCACGAGACGATCGCGGTCGCTGCTGCCGACGGGTACGCTCGCGCGACCGGGCGGCCCGGAGTGGCCTTGCTGCACGCGAACGTCGGTTTGGTGAACGGCCTCTCCATGGTCGAGGCGGCCAGGGTCGGAGGATCACGCCTTGTCGTGCTCAATGGGACCAAGCCTCTGGGCAACCGCAACCGACGAGGGTTCACCCAGACTCAGGGCTCGGCCGCGGTTGCCGCGCCATTCACGGTCCACGCCTGCGCCATCGAAACGCGTCAGAGCGCCTTGGCCGACCTCGGTGCCGCACTGGACCGCCTGCACCAGGGACCGGCCGGGCCGGTGTACGTGGAGCTCCCGCAGGATCTCCTCGCGTCCCCGTCCTTGGGCCGATCGCTGCCTGCCGTCTCTCGTGGACCCGCCGAGTGGCAACCGACGGCCGACACGCTCGATGCGGCGCGGAATCTGCTGACCGAGGCCGAGGGGGTCGTCATCGTCGCGGGGCGGCAGCTCGCTGACTCACCCGGCGCTGTCTCCCAGCTGGTCCAGATCAGTCGCCTGTTGAACGCGCCGGTCTTCGAGGCCCCCTGGCGGGAACTGGAACGCGAGACGGTGGACACCACGGACCAGCACTACGCCGGAGTCCTCTCCTTCCAACCTGCGGCACTCGACAACTCCGTGGCACTCGTCGTCGGCACCCCCCAGTTCCTGGAGCCCGATGGCGACCCCAGCCTGCTCGCACGATGTGCACACGTGCTGCACGTCGTCACGAGTCCAGATGAGGCGATACCTGGGAGCCTGGGGTTGATCGGCGCGCTGGGCCCGACCTTGTCGGCTCTCCGCTCGACGATCGAACAGGGCTCCATCGAAGAGAGCACCTCCTCGTCTCGCCGCGACAGACTTGACGCTTGCGTTCGTGAGTACATCGAGCAGCGGGAACACGACGCGCCTCCAGGTGGCGCTGGCCTGAGTGTTGGGCAGCTTGCCGACCACCTCGCTGAGAACCTGCTGGAGCCGGCCACCGTGGTCCTGGACGCGGTGACCGCGACAGCGACGCTGTTGCGCCGGTTGCCTCGGCGGCCATCGCGTCGCCTGCACGCCACGGGTAGCGGAGCCCTCGGATGGGGAATGGGGGCCGCCGCGGGAGTGGCGATGGCTCAGGCTCCGGAACGGGTCTTTGCGATCGTCAGCGACGGGGTCTTCCAGTTCGGCATTCAGGCCTTGCACACTGCGGCGAGCCAGAACCTGGCCGTGACGTGGGTCGTGGTCAACAACAGGTCCTACCGTGCGGTCGAGCTTGCGCTGAGCCACTACGGCGGTCGGGCGGAAGCGGGCGGGACGTATCCATGCACGGACCTGGGCGAAACGAACATCGCCCACGTGGCGCGGGGATTCGGGATCGATGCCGTCCGTGTCGACTCGGTGAGTGAGCTGGCCGAGGCCTGGCGACAGCAGGCCGCCAGCGTCGGCCCGTTCCTCATCGAAGTGCTCGTGGACTCACCTGAACGGAACCCGGCCCGATGACCGAACCCCTGCCGGGAGGACCCGGTTCGCTCAGCGTCAGTCGCAAGCTGCTGCGGATCCTCCAGACGTTCGACCGAAGCACCGATGCACTCACGCTGACGCAGATCGCCCGGCGCAGCGACCTGCCCACCTCTACCGCCCTGCGGCTCCTGCGGGACCTGTGCGAGGCCGGGTTCCTGGAGAGGGTCGAGCGCGACTATCGGATCGGGGGCACGATGTTCGAGCTCGGCATGCTTGCTCCCTTCCACACCGCTCTGCGCGAGGTGGCTCTGCCGGTGATGCAGGACATCCAGGCCGCCACGGCACAGAACGTCCACCTGGGCATCCTGGAGCGCGGCAGCGTCCTTGTCGTCCAGCAGCTCACCGGACGCAGCGCGGTGCCCACACCCGCCCGTGTGGGCGGCAGGCTTCCGGCGCACTCCACTGCCGTGGGGAAGGCACTGTTGGCCTTCGCCGATGCCGAGGAGGTCGAGCCCATCCTTGCCGCTGGCCTTCGCAGGATCACACCCCACACCATCCGCGATGTCGACGCCATGCGTCGCGAGCTGGCCGCGACACGTTCCAGAGGCTGGTCCTCCGCGGAGCAGGAGAACTCGATGGGCACGATCTCGGTGGGGGCTCCCGTCTTCGGTGCTCAGCAGACGGTCGTCGCGGCTCTCTCGATCGTGCACCCGACCGGAGAGGCCGACCAGCTCCACCGCTACGTGCACGCACTGCGAACGGCAGCCAACACCATCTCCCGGACCTGGCTGAGCCGTCATCCCGTCCACTGACACGATCCACGACCAACGCAGGAGACTCCTCATGAAGACCACCGTCACGTTGACGGGAACCGGTACTCCGCGGCCGACGGCCGGCCGTGCCGGCGCCGGCACGCTGATCCAGTGCGGGTCGGAGAGCATTCAGATCGATGCCGGGCGAGGCACCGTGCTGCGCCTGGCCGAGGCCGACATGCCCGTCGAGTCGCTGGACGCGCTGTTTCTCACGCACCATCACTCCGACCACCTGGTGGCCGTGCCCGACCTGCTCATCAGCCGTTGGGTGATGGGCGCGACCCAGTCGCTCGACGTGGTGGCTCCGGCCGGCCCCCTGACTGACTTCGGAAAGCGCGTGCTCGACCTGTGGGACGAGGACGAGCAGGTGCGGCGGACCCACACGGGACGTCCTGCGATCCCGCGGCCGAACTGGCTCGACGTCGACCCTTGTGACCGGGCCCAACTCGTGTGGGAGGGCGCCGAGCTGCGCGTCGAGATGGTCAGGGTCGAGCACCAGCCGGTGGAACCTGCAGTCGCGTACCGAGTGGAGGCGCGCGACGGCACCGTGGTTGTTGTCAGCGGCGACACCAGAGTGTGCGAGCAGGTGGAGCAGGTTGCCACCGGTGCAGACCTGCTCGTCCACGAGGCGGTTCGGCCCGCCCTTCTCGGAGCAGGACGCGGGTACATCTCGGAGTATCACGCGGAGTGCGAGCAGCTTGGCGCGATGGCCGAGCGAGCGGGGGTCAAGAGCCTCGTCCTCACTCATCTGGAACCCGCGCCCAGCACGAGGGAACAGGAGCAGGGGTTCATCGACGACGTCCGTCGTGGTGGATACGTCGGTGATCTGGCCGTGGGCCGTGACCTCTGGACCGTGGAGCTGTCCTCGTGACGGATGGCGCGTTGATCGAACGGGCGGTCTACTCGGGCGGGGCCTGGCTTCCGGGGGCCGTGGTCGGCGTCAGTCACGACGTGCTCGGTGAACGGATCTTTGAGGCTGGGCTTGCCGATGAACCCCAGGCCGCCGCGGCTTGCGACGCCGCTCGTCTCGCCCAACGCGCCTGGTCGGAGGTTGAAGCCTGGCAGCGAGCCGCACGAGTCAACGCCCTGGACGACGCGCTGGAGCGACACCGCGAGACCTTGGTGTGGTGGCTGTGCCGGGAAGCCGGTGCCACACGTGCCAAGGCTGACCGAGAAGTCGACGCGGCGCGGGCAGAGGTACGTTTCGCGGCGGGCTGCGCCTCCGAGCTCGGCGTCGAGCAGGCTCGTACCGGGCCGCGGGATGAGGAGGTCGCTCTGCACCCGGTCGGGGTGGTTGCGGTCATCACCCCCTTCAACGCCCCCCTGGTGCTCGCCATGCGCTGCATCGCCCCCGCCCTCGTGGCCGGAAACGCCGTCGTCCTGAAGCCTGACCCCAGGACTCCGGTCTCCGGGGGTCTGCTTCTTCCAGCCGTTCTGGAGGATGCCGCAATTCCCGGGGCTCTGCTGGCTGTGGTTCCCGGCGGCGCGGAGGTCGGCCGAGTTCTCTGTGAGCACCCGGCGGTCGGCTCCGTGCTCTTCACTGGTTCGACCCCGGTCGGTCGGTCTGTGGGGCGGCTGACGGGTGAGCACCTGAAGAAGTGCGGTCTCGAGCTCGGAGGTAAGAACCCCTTCATCGTGCTCGCCGATGCCGACGTGGAGCACGCCGCACGATGCGCCGTGACCAGCAGCTTTCTTCACTCGGGGCAGATCTGCATGTCGGCGGGCCGGTACCTGGTGGACGAGCGGGTGGTCGAAGACTTCACCACCGCTTTCGTTGACGGCGCCAGTCGGCTGACCGTCGGCGACACGGCGCGGGAAGATGTCGACCTGGGACCGCTCATCGACGACGCGGCAGTCGAGCGTGTCGCAGCCATCGCCGAGGACTCCGTGGCCAACGGTGCCCGGCAGGTTCTCGGACCAGTCGTCCGGTCACGTTTCATGTCGCCGGTCATCCTGGCTGATGTCGACAGCTCGATGCCGGTGTGGGCCGAAGAGGTCTTCGGTCCTGTTGCCGGGGTTCGCGCCGTGTCTGGGATCGATGAGGTCGTACAGCTTGAGGACTCCTCTCCCTTCGGGCTCGTCGCGAGTGTTCACACCAGGTCAGATGATGCTGTCAGCACACTGAGCGCTCGGCTGGGCTGTGGCACCGTCCGCGTCAACGACGTCACCAACCACGATGCGCCTCACACACCGATGTCCGGGTGGCGACAGTCAGGAAATGGCACGGCCTTCGGCAGTCGGCACATGCTCTCGCTCCTGACCCGACCGCGGCTCACCACCACCAGACGACCGCCGTACTCTGGCTGACCCCCTGCTGGCCGGAGATCAGAGCGGGTACTCACCGGGCTCGGCGCGCATCGTGACCCAGCGCGTCTCGGTGAAGGCCTCGATGTTGGCCGCCGCGCCGCCGTGGCGTGAGCCGGTGCCGGATGCCCCGACACCGCCGAAGGGGCTGTTGGCCTCGTCGTCGACGGTCTGGTCGTTGATGTGCACGATGCCCGACGGGATGCGTTCGGCCAGCGCGAGTCCGCGCATCGCCTGCGACGTGACCACACCGAGCGAGAGTCCGTACTGCCCGGCCCCGGCGAGCTTGACCGCCTCGTCGTCGTTCGCGAACGGGACCACCGACGCGACGGGTCCGAACACCTCGTCGCAGTAGGCAGGCGCGTCCAGCGGCGGGGAGGCGAGCACGGTCGGCCGCACGAACAGGCCGTCGTGCGTGCCCCCGGCGCGCAGGTCGGCACCCATCTCGACGCTGCGTTCGACGAGGTCCACGATCCGGTCGCGCTGTCCCTCATCGATCACGGGACCGAGGTGCACCTGGTCAGCGGACGGATCGCCGACGACCATGGAGTCGGCCTTGGCCGACAGCTTCTCCACGTACTCCTCGTACAGGCTCTCGTGCACGAGGTGGCGGCCGATCGTCATGCAGATCTGTCCCTGGTGCAGGAACGCTCCCCACGTCGCGAGGTTGACGGCGCGGTCGACGTCGGCGTCGTCGAGCACGACGAAGGCCGAGTTGCCGCCGAGCTCGAGATGGGCGCGCTTGAGGTGCCGGCCGGCGAGCTCGCCCACCGAGCGGCCGGCGGCGGTGGATCCGGTGAAGGCGATGACGCTGACGTCGGGCTCGGTCACCAGGGCCTCGCCGACGTCGGCCCCGCCGGGCAGGAGCTGCAGCAATCCGGCCGGCAGTCCGGCCTCCTCGAAGATCCGCACCATGGTGACGCCGCCGGTGACGGCGGTGCGCGGGTCCGGCTTGAGCAGCACCGCGTTGCCGAGCGCGAGTGCCGGGGCGATGGCACGCAGGCCGAGGATGATCGGGACGTTGAAGGGGGAGATCACGCCGACGACGCCGACCGGTACGCGCTGCGCCATGGACAGTCGGGGCTTCTCGGTGGCGAGGATCTCGCCGAGCGGGTGCGAGGGGAGGGCGCCGGCCTCCCGGCACTCGGCCGCCGCGACCCGCACTGCGAAGGCGGCCATCGGACCGATGGCGCCGACCTCGCGGGTGTTCCAGGCGCCGATCTCCTCTGCGTGCCGGTCCCACAGGTCGGCGGCGCGGTGCAGCACGGCAGCTCGCTCGGTGTGGGGCAGCGCGGCCCACTCGCGCTGGGCGACGAGGGCCGTCTGGGTCGCCCGGGAGACGTCCTCGGGGCTCGCGCCGCCCAGGCGCCCGAGCGTCTCGCCCGTGGCCGGCTCGACGACGTCGATCGGCTCGCCTGCTCCCTGCACCCAGGCTCCGTCGAGGTAGATCTTGGTGTCGAAGACGGTGGGGTCGATGAGCGTCATGGGGGACTCCTGCTCGTCGTGAACGGGTGGGGTGCCGACGGTATCCGCCGACGCCCGACCCTGCCGGTCCTGACTTCCGCTGAGCAGAAGGATTCGTTTCCCACGGGTCGCCGGGGCTGGTCCGATGGACTCCATGGCCCAGACCCTCCGCACGGACGTCGTCATCGTCGGCGCCGGCCCCGCCGGCATGCTCCTGTCCCACCTGCTCGAGGCCGAGGGCATCGAGTCGATCGTGGTCGAGACCCGCTCGCAGGAGTACGTGGCCTCTCGGATCAGGGCTGGGATTCTCGAGCACTCGAGTGTCGAGCTGCTCACCGAGGCCGGCCTCGGTGCGCGCATCGAGCGCGAGGGCGACGAGCACCGCGGCATCTACCTGCAGTGGCCGCACGAACGCCATCACCTGGACTTCGTGGACCTCACCGGACGCAGCGTGTGGGTGTACGGACAGACCGAGGTGCAGAAGGATCTTGTGGCCGCCCGGTCTGCCGCCGAGCAGGAGATCTTCTACGAGGCCGCGGAGGTGACGCTGCACGACCTGGAGTCGGAGCGTCCCGCCGTCACGTTCACCGCCGGCGACGAGCCGGTGCGGATCGAGGCGCGGGCCGTGGCCGGGTGCGACGGGTCCTTCGGCCCGTGCCGTGCCGCCGTGCCGGATGCCGTGCGGCAGACGTGGGAACGCGTGTACCCGTACTCCTGGCTCGGGGTGCTCGCCGACGTCGCCCCGTCCACGGACGAGCTCATCTACGCCTGGCACCCGGACGGCTTCGCGATGCACTCGATGCGCTCGGCCACCGTGAGCCGGCTCTACCTCCAGGTGCCGAACGGCACGCCCGTCGACCAGTGGTCCGACGACCGGATCTGGCAGGCCCTGGCGACCCGCCTCGGGCACGGCCAGGACGGCTGGGAGCTGACGCCGGGACCGATCACGGACAAGAGCGTGCTGCCGATGCGCAGCCACGTGCAGACTCCCATGAGCCACGGCTCATTGTTCCTCGCCGGCGACGCCGCCCACATCGTCCCGCCCACCGGGGCCAAGGGGCTCAACCTGGCGATCGCCGACGTCGCGCTCCTGGCGCCCGCGCTGGGCGCCCTCGTCCGCCGTGGGGACGAGGGCCCGGCGCAGGCCTACTCCGACACGGCGTTGCGTCGCGTCTGGCGCTGCACCCACTTCTCCTGGTGGATGACCACCATGCTGCACACGAGCGACGACCCGTTCGACGCCCAGCTGCAGCTCTCCCAGCTGCATTGGCTCGCCACGAGCGAGGCCGGTCGCACCGGACTGGCGGAGAACTACGCGGGCCTGCCCATCGGGTTCTGACCTGTGCCCTGAGCCCGCCTCGCAGACGACGTGAATGCCACTGGCGAGCCATCTGAAGATGCCTGTTCAGTGAATGAAAACCCCTTGGCAGCACCTGGAGGACGTGCCATAGTGTCGCGTCTCACAGAGCGCACAAGCGTTCGCTGAGCGAACCTTCGGAGCTATATGTCAGCCACGACGACGGCCCCGCCGCCGACGACCTCCGGCAGAGCTCGGCGGTGGCAGGGCGGCGCCGCGAGCCGAGGCCTTCTCGGGCTCGGGCTCTTCCTGCTGGTGCTCGAGCTCGTCCCCCGCACCGGCCTGGTCAACCAGGCCTACCTCCCGCCGTTCAGTGCGATGGTCTCCGCGCTGGCCGACCAGCTCGCCACCGGGGCCTTCTGGACCGCGTTGCTGGAGACCATCCGGGGCTGGGCACTCGGCCTCTCCATCGCGACGATCGCCGGCGTCACCGTCGGGGTGATCATCGGCAGCATCGCGTGGCTCCGTGACGCCACCGCCTCGACGATCGAGTTCCTGCGTCCCATCCCGTCGGTCGCGCTGATCCCTCTGGCCGTGCTGCTGTTCGGCACGGACATGCGCGCGACCTTGATCCTGGTGGTCTACGCCTCCTTCTGGCAGGTGCTCGTCCAGGTGCTCTACGGGGTGCAGGACGTGGACCCGGTCGCGCAGGAGACGGCGAAGTCCTACCGCTTCAGCCTCCTGACCCAGGTGCGCACCGTCATCTGGCCCACCGCGCTGCCCTACGTCATGACCGGGTTCCGCCTCGCGGCGTCGGTCGCCCTCATCCTGGAGATCACCGGTGAGCTCATCATCGGCACCCCGGGTCTGGGGCGACAGATCGGCATCGCGCAGTCATCCGGCGCCGTCGAGATCATGTACGCGCTCGTGATCGTCACGGGCCTGCTCGGCGTCGCCATGAACGTCCTGGCCCGCACCGCCGAGAAACGAGTCCTGCGCTGGCACCCGTCCGTCCGGAGGGAGAACCCGTGACCGAGATCGCCCGCAAGGTCGCACTGGCTGTCGCTCTGCCGATCATTCTCATCGCCACGTGGTGGTTCGCCACCGCCAACAGCACCAGCTTCTTCTGGCCTCCGCTCTCGCAGATCGTGGAGGTCTTCCCCCGCACCTGGTTCGAGGGCCGGTTCACCGCCGACGTCGTCCCCAGCGTCGTCCGGCTGCTCATCGGCTACTCGATCGCGCTCGTGCTCGGCATCGGCGTCGGTCTCGCGGTCGGCTCCTCCCGGATCCTGCGTGAGACGGCCGAGCCGGTCCTGGAGTTCCTGCGTGCCGTGCCGCCGCCGGTCCTCGTCCCGGTCATCATGCTCTTCGCCGGCATCGGTGACGGCATGAAGGTCTCGGTGATCGCCTTCGGCTGCATCTGGCCGATCCTGCTCAACACGGTCGAGGGGGTGCGGGGCGTCGACGAGGTCCTCTCCGACACGGCCCGGACCTACCGGCTGGGCACCACCACGCGGGTGCGCTCGCTCGTGCTCCGCGCGGCCAGCCCCCAGATCATGGCCGGCGCCCGGCAGGCGCTCAGCGTCGGCATCATCCTCATGGTCATCAGCGAGATGTTCGCGGCGAGCAACGGGCTGGGGTTCACCACGGTCCAGTTCCAGCGCAGCTTCGCGATCCCCGAGATGTGGACCGGCATCATCCTGCTCGGCCTCATCGGCGTCGTGCTCGCGATGGTGTTCCGCATCGTCGAACGACGCGTACTGTCCTGGTACCTCGGTCTGCGGACCGTTCAGCGGAAGGGTTGACCATGTCTACCACCACACCCGCCCACCGTCCGGAGGAACGCATGACGTCCAGCAGCGAGACCCCGAGCGGGGGCCGCAATGGTGCCCCCGGGGGCGAGCCGATGCTCGCGGTGAAGCACCTCAAGAAGACGTACGTCGGCAAGGACCGCTCGGTCCAGGCCATCGAGGACTTGGACTTTCGGGTCGATCCCGGTGAGCTGGTGTGCGTCGTCGGCCCGTCCGGTGCCGGCAAGACCACGCTGCTGCGCTGCATCGCCGGACTGCTGGACGTCACCGAGGGCGAGGTCGTGCTCGAGGGCAGGCCGGTCACCGCACCACCCGAGGGCATGGCGGTGGTCTTCCAGGAGTACGGGCGCAGCCTGTTCCCGTGGATGACGGTGCGCCAGAACGTCGAGCTTCCGCTCAAGGAGAAGAAGCTCCCCTCGCCGGAGCGCAAGAGGCTCGTCGAGGAGGCGCTCGACGCGGTGCACCTCTCCGACTCCCACGACTCCTACCCGTGGCAGCTCTCCGGCGGCATGCAGCAGCGCGTCGCCATCGCCCGCGCCGTGGCCTACGAGCCGCAGGTGCTCATCATGGACGAGCCGTTCGCGGCGGTCGACGCCCAGACGCGCGCCGACCTCGAGGACCTCGTCCGTGAGCTCTGGAAGCGGCTCGGGGTGACGGTCCTGTTCGTCACCCACGACATCGACGAGGCCGTCTACCTCGGCCAGCGCGTCCTGGTCCTGTCGAACCGACCCACCGTGATCCTCGAGGACGTCGCCGTGGACCTGCCGCCCGAGCGCGACCAGCTCAGCACCCGGTCGCTGCCGCGCTTCGCTGAGCTCCGCACCCACGTGTACTCCCGCATCCAGGAAGCCAAGCGCGGCCTCCGCTGACCTCGTCGCGCCCCCAGCACCCCCACCACCGAAGGACACCCATGAAGCCCCGCAGACTCCTCGCAGCCACCGCTGCAGCCGCCGCCCTGACCTCGGTTCTCGCCGCCTGCGCAGGCTCGGACTCCGACAGCGCCGACGACGGTGACGTCCAGGAGGTGACGGTCGGGGCCCTGCCCATCCTGGACGTCGCCGCGTTCCACGTCGGTCTCCAGGAGGGCCTGTTCGAGGAGGAGGGGCTCGACGTCACGGTCGAGAACGCCCAGGGCGGAGCGGCCATCATCCCGGCCGTCCTGCAGGGTGACACCCCGATCGGCTTCAGCAACGTGACCTCGTTGCTGATCGCCAAGAGCCGCGGACTCCCGATCCAGATCATCGCTCCCGCCTCGGCCTCGACCGGCGAGGTCGGCGAGGACTTTGCCGCCGTGGTCGTCCCCGACGACAGCGACATCGAGTCCGCCGCCGACCTGGCTGGCGCGACGGTCGGCATCAACACCCTCAACAACATCTCCGACACGGTGATCCGGGAGACCGTGCGCGCCGACGGCGGGGACGAGGACGCCGTCGAGTTCGTGGAGATGGCCTTCCCGGACATGCCCGCCGCACTGGAAGCCGGCAACGTCGACGCCGTCTTCGTCGTCGAGCCCTTCCTCTCCATCACGCGCGGCGCCGGCGCCAAGCCGGTCACCTGGCCCTACGCCGAGGCGGTGGAGGACCTCGAGGTCGCGGTCTTCTTCACCTCCGAGCAGACTGCCCAGTCCGATCCGGATCTGATCGAGCGCTTCACCCGCGCGATGGTCGCGTCGCAGGAGCTCGCGTCCTCCGACGATGAGCTGCTGCGCGCCATCGCGACGACCTACACCGAGATCGACGAGGCGTTGCTGGAGGAGCTGACCTTCCCGAAGTTCACCTCCGAGGTGAACGAGGAGTCCGCACAGGGCCTGGCCGACCTCGGCCAGCAGGATGGGCTCTTCGAGGAGGAGCCCGACCTGGACGCGCTCTTCGGGCGCTGACTCCGCCGAGCCCGCAGTGGGCCCATCCTCCGCAACCCCGGGGGCGGGCCCACCGCGTTGCGGTGGCGACCTGCCCTCTCGGAGACTCAGTCGGAGAGGGCCGCGCGGCTGGCGTTGAGTGCCTTGCGGAAGCCGGCCACCTGGCTCGGGCTGAGCGCGGAGACCATCTTGGCCTCCAGGGCGGCGACGGCCTCGGCCTGCTCGGCGAGGAGACGTTCGCCGGCGTCGGTGAGAGTGATGTGCACGCGACGACGGTCGTTCGTGGCCCGCTCCCGGGAGATGAGCCCGCGACGCTCCAACGCCGCGACGAGGTCCGACGTCGACTGCGTGGTGACGAAGGAGTTGCGGGCCAGCTGGGCAGCGGTCATGTCGTGCCCGCGCTGCAGGACGGTGAGCGCCGTGTACTGGAGCGCGGTGATGCCGGCCGGGCGCAACAGGTCGTCGAGGTGGGAACGCACCGCGAGCTCCACCTGCTTGACGGCATAGAGCAGCGACGGCTGGGTCTCGGTCATGTGGAAACTCTAATGGCTTGTCAATCGACAGGAAACCTGTCAATCTTGTGACGGCGAGAGGAGAGTGACATGGGACTGTTCGAACGGCGAGGCAACCTCGGGGTCGGCACCTGGCCGGCGCGCCGGGCACGCATCAGCCCGGACGCCGTCGCGCTCGTCCAGGGGGAGCGCTCACTCACGTACACCGAGCTCGCGGGGCGTGCCGCCCGGCTCGCCGCCGTGCTCTCTGACCGCGGCGTCTCCCGGGGTGAGCGGATCGCCTACCTGGGCACCAACGACATCCGCACCTTTGAGACCTTCTTCGCGGCCGGGCTGCTCGGTGCGATCCTGGCGCCGTTGAACACGCGGCTCGCCCCCGCCGAGGTCGCGCACATGCTGCGGGACAGCGGCAGTCGGGTCCTGGTGGTCGGCCACGGGGTGGACGACCTGGCGGCATCGGTGATGAAGCTCGACCACGCCGTCGAATCGGTCCT
The DNA here is from genome assembly GCF_041951745.1 of Aeromicrobium sp. CTD01-1L150. Lineage (GTDB taxonomy): Bacteria > Actinomycetota > Actinomycetes > Propionibacteriales > Nocardioidaceae > Aeromicrobium. Next base: position 3,836,392 of record NZ_CP169555.1, on the reverse strand, counting down.
CGCACTGCCGGGGGTCGAGGCAGGAGACGCCGCGACGGACGACTACGAGATGCTCGTCGAGCAGGCCGAACCCTTCGAGGACCTGATCGACGTGGGCCTCGACGACCCGGCGTTGCTCCTGTACACCTCGGGCACGACCGGGCGTCCCAAGGCAGCCGTCCTGACCCACGGCAGCCTCACGTGGAACACCTTCAACCAGCTCGGTCACATCGACTTCGTGAGCACGGACCGCATCCTGTGCTTCGCGCCCCTCTTCCACGCCGTCGGGTTCGGCCAGTCCACCCTCGCCACCCTCTTCAAGGGCGGCACGGTGGAGATGCTGGCCGGCTTCGACGCCGGCGCGGTGCTGCGCACCATCGGGGAACACCGTGTCACCGGCATGGCGGTCGTGCCCACGATGCTGCAGATGATGGTCGAGCACCCCGACTGGGACGACGCCGACCTGTCCTCCCTGCGCTACGTCAACTACGGCGGCTCCCCGGCCACCGAGCGCATCAGCCGGGCGTGGCAGGAGCGAGGGGTCGTGCTGCAGCAGGGTTACGGCATGACCGAGGCCGCCCCCGGCGTCTACATGGCGCCGCGCGAGGGCAGCCAGGACAAGCCGGTCTCCGTCGGGGTGCCCCACTTCTTCACCGACGTCGCGATGCTCCAGGACGATCGAGCCGTCCCGGTGGGGCCCGAGCAGCGCGAGCTCCTCGTGCGTGGTCCCCACCTGTTCGACGGCTACTGGAACCAGCCTGACGCGAGCGCCGAGACGGTCGTCGAGGGCAGCTGGTTCCGCAGCGGCGACATCCTGCGCGTCGACGACGACGGCTGGGCCCACGTGGTCGACCGGGTCAAGGACGTCATCATCTCCGGCGGGGAGAACATCTACCCCGCCGAGGTCGAGGCAGCGCTCACCGAGCTCGCGTCGATCCGTTCCGCCGCGGTCGTCGCTCGTCCCGACGAGCGATGGGGCGAGGTCGGCGTCGCCTTCCTCGAGCGAGCCGCCGGATCGTCGGTGACCGAGGACGAGGTGCGAGTGCACCTCGCCGGACGGCTCGCCCGCTACAAGACCCCCGCGCAGATCGTCTTCGTCGACGACCTGCCACGCAACGCGTCGGGCAAGGTGCTCCGCGTCGATCTGCGCCGCCGGGTGCAGGCAGAAGGGACCACTTCATGAACGAGCCCCATCTCCCGACGTCGATCGTCACCGATCGGCACGGCGACGTCCTCGTCGTGCGTCTTGCCCGGGCTCAGAAGCGCAACGCCCTCGACGACGCGACGGTGCTCGGGCTCGAGCGGCTCTTCACGTCGCCACCCTCGTGGGCGCGTTCGGCGGTCCTCGATGCCGAGGGTGACCACTTCTGCGCCGGCCTCGACCTCTCGGAGCTGGCCGAGCGCGACACCGTCGAGGGTCTGCACCACTCCCGGATGTGGCACGCCGCCTTCGCCCGGATCGAGCGGGGCCGCCTGCCCGTCGTCGCGGTCCTGCGTGGCGCGGTGATCGGCGGCGGGCTCGAGCTCGCGAGCGCGTGCCACGTGCGGGTGGCGGAGCCGTCGGCCTACTTCGCGCTCCCGGAGGGCCAGCGAGGACTGTTCGTGGGCGGCGGCGCGTCGGTGCGAGTGCCCAGGCTCATCGGCACCCACCGGATGACGGACATGATGCTCACCGGCCGGGTGTACGACGCCGAGGAGGGCCATCGTGTCGGCTTCAGCCAGTATCTCGTCGAGACCGACGACGGGTACAAGCGCGCGCTCGAGCTGGCGGAGAAGATGGCGACCGTCTCACCGGTGACGACCTACGGGGTCATCCACGCGCTGCCGCGCATCGGGGAGGCCGACCCGGACCAGGGCTTCTTCATCGAGTCCCTCATGGCCGCGGTGGCCGGCGGCAGCGACGAGGCGAAGACTCTCATGCGCGAGTTCCTCGACGGACGGGGGTCGCGAGTCCGCGGGGAAGGTGAGGCATGACCGCCAGAGACGTCGGCGGCGCCGATGTCACGGCGCCGGTCGAGGTCGGGACCGTGACGTGGCAGCCGGCGCACGACTGGCGCAGCACGACCCGCATCGGCGCGTTCGTGCAGTGGCTCGAGCGCGAACGGGGCGTGCGGGTCCAGGACTGGTCGGACCTCTGGGGATGGTCGGTCGAGGACCTCGGCGGCTTCTGGTCCGCGGTGTGGGAGTTCTTCGGCGTCGAGTCGGACACCCCTCCGGGAACGGCGCTCGCCCGGGAGGCGATGCCCGGCGCCGAGTGGTTCCCCGGAGCCTCGATCAACTACGCGCGTCACGCCCTCACCGGGCACGACGTGGACCCGCACGAGACGGCGATCATCGGCCACTCCCAGACCAGGCAGCAGCAGGAGCTGACCTGGGCCGAGCTGCGCGACGACGTCGCTCGCGCTCGTGCTGGCCTGCAGCGGCTGGGTGTCGGTCGTGGTGACCGCGTCTGTGCCTACCTGCCGAACATCCCCGAGACCGTGGTCGCCTACCTGGCCACCGTGAGTCTGGGGGCCGTGTGGGCGTCCTGTGCCCCGGAGCTCGGACCGCGCAGCGTCGTCGACCGGCTCGGCCAGATCGATCCGACGGTGCTCCTGGTCGTCGACGGCTACACCTACGGCGACCGACGGGTGGACCGGACCGCCGAGGTCGAGGGGGTCCGACAGGCGCTGCCCGGCCTGCGGCACGTGGTCCACGTCCCCTACGGCGGAGCAGACCTGGACGGGGTCGTGACGTGGCACGAGCTGCTCGCAGAACCGGCCGAGCCGGGCTTCGAGCCGGTGCCCTTCGACCACCCGATGTGCGTGCTCTTCTCCTCCGGCACGACCGGCAAGCCCAAGGCGATCGTCCACTGCCACGGCGGGTTGGTCCTGGAGCACCTGAAGAACCATGCCCTGAGCTGGGACCTCGGCCCGGGCGACCGGCTGATGTGGTTCTCGACCACCACCTGGATGGTGTGGAACTCCCTCGTCTCGGGCCTGCTGGTGGGGTCGTCGATCGTGCTGGTCGACGGAAATCCCGCCCACCCGGACCTCGACCTGCAGTGGCGCCTGGCGGCCTCGACCCGATCCACGATGGTCGGGCTGAGCCCGGCGTTCATCATGGCCTCGCGACGCCACGGCGCCCGACCTGCCGAGGACCACGAGCTCTCCGCGCTGCGCCAGGTCGGAGCCGCCGGCAGCCCGTTGCCGGTGGAGGGCTATGCCTGGATCCGCGAGCAGCTGGGCCCGCGGGTGCTGCTCAACGTGGGCAGCGGGGGCACCGACGTGTGCGGTGGCATCGTCCAGGGCAGTCCCATGCAACCGGTCGTCGCCGGGGAGATCTCCGGCGCCTGCCTCGGTGTGGCCGCGTCCGCGTTCGACGAGGCCGGCAACCCGGTGGTCGGTGAGCTGGGAGAGCTGGTCATCACCCGTCCGATGCCCTCGATGCCGGTCGGCTTCTGGGGCGACGACGGCAGCAGGTACCGCGAGACGTACTTCGAGACCTACCCTGGCATCTGGCGCCATGGCGACTGGGTGCGGTTCTCGCCGTCTGGCTCGTGCGTCGTCGCGGGACGCTCCGATGCCACCTTGAACCGCGGTGGAGTCCGTCTCGGCACTGCGGAGTTCTACGACGTCCTCGCCGCGACGCAGGGGGTCGACGATGCACTCGTGGTCCACCTGGAGGACCCCGACGGCGGCAACGGGGAGCTGATCCTCTTCGTCGTCCCGGCCGAGGAACCCTTCGATGCTCTCCCCGAGCAGCTCGTCGTCGACATCCGTCGCGACCTGCGCACCGCGCTCTCGCCCCGGCACGTGCCCGACCGCATCGTGGCGGTGCCGGCCGTACCGGTCAACCGCACCGGCAAGAAGCTGGAGGTCCCGGTCAAGCGGCTTCTTCTCGGCGCCGAGCTCCAGGACGTCGTGGCCACTGACACGGTGGCGGACCCGGCGGTTTGGGAGCCGTTCGTCGCCCTCGCCCAGGAGGTTCGATGAGCCACGTCGCGGTGGTAGGGGCCGGCGTCATCGGGCGCGCCTGGGTGGTGCAGCTCGCCGCATACGGGGTTCGGGTGACGGTCAGCGACCCCGACCCGAAGGCCGCCACCCTGCTTGCGCGCGACGTCGAGCAGGCCCGCCCGGCGCTCTCGACGCTCGGCCTCGACGTGGCGGACTGGCACGATCGGGTGCAGGTCGTGGAATCGGTGGCCGAGGCGGTCGACGGCGCGCGGTTCGTCCAGGAGAGCGGGCCCGAGCGCGAGGACGTGCGCGCCGCCCTGTTCGGCGAGATCGACGAGGCCGCCCCCGCCGGGTCGCCGGTCGCGAGCAGCACGTCGACCATGCCGCCGAGCCGATTGGCCGCCCTGGCGCCGCTGCACCCGGAACGCTTCGTCGTGGGACACCCCTTCAACCCGGTCCATCTCGTGCCGCTCGTCGAGGTCGTCGGGTCCGACGTCACCTCGCCCGACGTCCTGGCGCGAGCGCTCGAGTTCTACCGCGAGGTCGGCAAGCGGCCGATCCACGTGCGTCGCGAGGTGCCCGGCCACCTCGCCAACCGACTGCAGGCCGCGCTCTGGCGGGAGGCCTACTCACTCGTGGAGCAGGGCGTCGCCTCCGTCGCCGACGTCGACGCAGCCATCGCCCACGGACCCGGCCTGCGTTGGGCGCTGCTGGGACCGTTGGCGAACCAGCACCTCTCCGGCGGCGAGGGTGGGCTGCGGCACGTGCTCGAGCACCTCGGCCCACCGACGCAGGAGCTCATGGACGACCTCGGCTCCGCGCGGCTCGACGACGCGCTGACCGACGCCCTCGTCAGCGGCGTCGACGCGGAGCTGGCCGGCATCGACCAGCACGCCATGAGCGCCGACCGCGACGCGCTGCTGGTCCACCTGCTCGCCGCAAAGTCACGCGCACAGCACCTGCCCTGAACCACCCACCCAAAGAACCCTCCGGAGGTCCCGTGTACGAGCCCGCGATCGACGTCGATGCCCTCGTGGCGATCGACGTCCACACCCACGTCGAGGCCGATGGCCACGGCCACTTCTCCCTCGACCAGGAGCTCCTGGACGCCTCGGCGGCCTACTTCAAGGCCGATGCGCTGCGTACCCCGACGATCGACCAGATCGCCGACCACTACCGGGAGCGTCGGATGGCCGCGGTGGTCTTCACCGTCGACGCCGAGCACGAGATGGGGCATCCGCCGCTGTCCAGCGAGGACATCGCCGAGGGGGCCGCACGGCACAACGATGTGCTCATCCCCTTCGGCTCGGTCGACCCCAGACGCGGTGAGGAGGCCGTCGAGCGGGCGCGCCGCCTCATCGGCGAGCACGGGGTCCGAGGCTTCAAGTTCCACCCCAGCCTGCAGGGGTTCCGGCCCGACGACGAGCGCTGGTACCCGCTCTATGAGGTGCTGCAGGAGGCCGGCATGGTGGCCCTGTTCCACACCGGCCAGACCGGCATCGGCGCCGGGCTCCCCGGCGGACGGGGCATCAAGCTGCGCTACTCCGACCCGATGCTCGTCGACGACGTCGCAGCCCACTTCCCCGGCCTCGACATCATCCTGGCCCACCCGTCGGTGCCGTGGGTCGACAGCAGCATCTCGATCGCCACCCACAAGGCCAATGTCTTCGTGGACCTCTCGGGCTGGCGGCCCAAGTACTTCCCGCCGCAGCTCGTGCGCCAGGTTGGCTCGCTGCTGCGCCACAAGGCCTTGTTCGGATCGGACTTCCCGGTCATCACCCCCGATCGGTGGATGGCCGACTTCGAGGATCTCGACCTCAAGCCGGAGGTGCGGCCGATGGTGCTGCGGGACAACGCTGCTCGGCTGCTGCGGCTCTCCTCCTGACTCAGCGGTCGACGTCCAGGAGCACGCTCTGGAAGCCGAGCTCGGGCATCCGCGTCGCCACCGGCTCGTCGCGGCTGCGTAGCGCGGTCGAGCCGTCCAGCATCGCGGTCAGTGCGGCCTGCACCGTCCCGCGGGCGAGGTGCTCGTCGAGCTGATGTGGGGACGGGTGATCAGAGCCCGAAGACGTGCTCCGCGGTGGTCTCGAAGAACTGCCTCTTGTCCTCGGTCGACCAGTCGGCGTCGGCGAACGTGTCGATCTCGCGCGGGTTCCACTGGTACGGGTAGTCCCAGGCGAACATGACTCGGTCGGCGCCCACGACGTCTCGTACGAACTCGGTCGCCGGCAGCCAGGCCATCCCACTCGTGGTGATCCAGATGTTGCGACGGAAGTACTCGCTCGGTCGTAGCTTGAGAGGCTTGATCGCCTCGTAGCGCTGTGATGCCACAGCGGTCTGGTGCATGAAGTCGATCCGCCACAACCAGAACGGGAGCGCCTCGCCGAGGTGGCCCACGACGAGCTTCAGGTCTGGAAACCGATCGAAGACACCTGAGGTGATGATGCGCAGGAGGTGGAGCCCGGTCTCGGCGGCGAAGCCGAAGACCGCTCCGTCGAGACCGGCTTCGAGGTACGGCCGGATCATCTGTTCCGAGGGGGTGTTCGGGTGAAGGTAGATCGGGGTGTCGTGAGCTTGAGCGGCTTCGAAGATCGGCCAGAAGTAGGGGTCGTCGAGGTAACGGCCCTGCGTGTGGGAGTTGATGATCACGCCCTTCAGGCCGAGGTCGGTCGAGCCACGGGAGATCTCGGCTGCGGCGGCTTCGGGGTCCTGGGGCGCGATGGCGGTCAGGCCCTCGAAGCGATCAGGTGTGACAGCGATCTCCTCCGCGAGCATGTCGTTGAGATCGCGCGCGAGCGGGACCGCGAGCTCACGGTCGAAGACCTGGACGCCAGGGCAGGTGACCGAGAGGATCTGCACGTCCACGCCGGCTTCGTCCATGGCGGCAAGCCGGGAGTCGTTGACGTCGGCGATCCGGTCGAAGAGCGCGCTCGCCCGCTCGCTGGAGCCGGAGTAGTAACCCCAGAGGCTGGCGAAACCGGGGTCGGGCGTGGTGTCGCTCGCCAACAGCTCGCGGTAGCGATCCAACAGCATCGGCGGTGCCCAGGCCTCCTCGACGGCGATCCGACGGTAAGGCAGGTCATTCATGATCGACTCCTCGGTGTGGTGGCGATCTCATCAGAACAACAATCAGGAAACCTGTCAATATCTCTGACTTCCTGCGAGCACTTGACTTCCGGTCCAATCGACAGGATTCTTGAACATTATCCCGATGTGAGAGAGGTCACCCATGAAGAAGTCAGCGGTCATCGCGCTCGGTGCCGTCGCTGCCGTTGTTCTCGCGGCATGCGGCTCGGGGGGTGGGAGCAGTGACGAGGAAGAGCTGCGCGAGGTCACGTTCGGGACACTGCCGATCCTGCCCAGCGGCGCGATCGTCATCGGCAAGGAGCAAGGATTCTTCGAGGATGAGGGCATCGACCTCACGATCGAGATGGCCCAAGGCGGCGCCGCGATCATTCCGGGCGTCATGTCGGGACAGCCGGAGTTCGGGACCAGCAACCCGGTGTCGTTGCTGACGGCGCGTGAGAAGGGGCTGCCGCTCAAGGTCCTGACGCACTGGTCGTCGGATGTTCCCCCGCCGGACCAGGGCATCAACGGGATCATCTCCCTGGAGGGCTCGGGCATCGACGAACCGGCAGACCTCGCGGGAAAGTCCATCGCCATCAACACCCTCAGATCCATCGGGGACCTGACGATCCGTGAGGTCGTCCGTGAGGCTGGCGGCGACCCGGACTCGATCGACTTCGTGGAGCTGGGCTTCCCGGACATGCCAGCCGCGCTCGAGTCGGAGAACGTCGACGCCGTGTGGGTGCCGGAGCCGTTCCTCACTGGTCTGCAGCAAGGCACAGGGCAGCTGGTCGGGTATACGAGCCAGCTTGCCGTGCCCGGCATGCCGATGCAGTACACGTTCACCAGCGAGGAGATCGTGGCCTCCGAGCCGGAGCTCGTCGAATCCATGACGGCGGCTCTGGAGAAGACCCTCGAGTACGCCGATGAGAATCCCGACGAGGTCCGGGTCGCGGCGGCCGAACTCACGGAGATCCCGCTCGAACAGCTCGAGGAGTCCGGGACGGAGGCGTTCGGCACCGACCTGCGACGTGACCAGATCACTCGCCTGGGAGAGTTGATGGCTATCGAGGGGTGGATCAGTGAGGCGCCGGACGTCGACGGGCTGCTCCCATAGTGGAGACCTCGTAGCGCCCCACCTCCTGGACGAGGAGCGCCGCGAGCGCAGCCATCAGATCCAGCGCAGCTTCATCGGCCGGCCGGCTGAATCCCGCAAGCCGGTCTCGATCAGGCCCGTTCCAGGATCCTGGCGATGCCGCGGTCGGCGTCGACCTCCACCAGGTCCCCGGTCCGGATCACCGAGACCGGATCGTGGTCGAGCTCGCTGATCGTCGGGACGCGGGTCACCACCGCGCCGAGGACCGCCTTGGTCGTCACCGTCGTGAACAGCATCGCTGCAGGCGCGGTGCCGAGCAGCCTCGTGCTCTGGAAGAAGCCCGACCATCCCGAGGACCCCTTGGCGCCCGGGAAGACGAGCACGGTGTCGGCGAAGCAGACGCCGGCCAAGGGGTGGCGTCGCTCGATGATCGTGCCGGTCGTGGGATCGATGCCGCCCCAGCCGGAGATCGTCTCGGGGGACACGAGGGCGCGCGCAGTGGCCACGCCCGGCACGATCGGTCGCCCGCGCAGCTCACGCACGTCATCGCTCATCGCAGATCGCCGTCCCAACGCCCGGTGAGGGCCGCCTCGACGCAGTCGCGAGTCGTACCGAACCAAGCCTCGATGTCGAGGATCGCCGGAAGGTAGTGGGCCTGCTTCGCGCTGTCCGTCGCGAACACCCGTGTCCCCTCGGGAGCGGTCAGGGACATCGCCGGGCACGAGTCCGTGAGCACCTGGCCGCCGGCTGCCCGGATGGCTGCTGTCACGCCGTTGCGGTCGGCGACGTCGCGCAGCGCCCGCGGCGCCATCACCCACAGGCGGGTCTCGGGGTGCAGGCGCCGTCCGTCGAGCAGCCGCGCGATCTCGGCCATCTGCTCGACGGAGGCATGGGGGCAGCCCAGCAGGACGAAGTCCACGTCGGTGCTCTCGCCCTGGTCGTTGAGGGTCTCGTACACCCGGGCACGGTCGGCGGCCGTGTAGCGGAAGACCTCCTCCGGTGCCCTGCCACCGAAGGCCTCCTCGTTCGTGCGGGCTTCCGGCGTCACGCCGGGCAGGTGGAACATCTCCACACCCCCGCTCGTGGCCATCGCCGCACCCAGGTGCTTGAGCTCGGTCAGCGTCGGCGTGGCCAGCGCACCGGTCAGCACCGGGCGCTGCTCTCCCACCAGCTCCCCGGCGAAGTAGCCGAGCATCCCCCAGTCGAGGAAGGAATCGACCTCCACCTCGGACTCGATGAGATGGGTGCCCAGTCGCTCCTCGTCCTGGTGGTTGCCCCAGCACGGGATGCGGCCCGTCAGGCCGGCTGAGCCGGTGGACGCCGTGCCCTCACAGTTCGTGCGGGCGCCGAGCACTGAGTTCGCGTAGATGACGGCCGAGGACTCCATCCATGCGACGTGCTCCCCGCGGGTCGGCAGGTTGCCGACCTGGTACGGCGTGCAGGTCGCCAGGATGTTGATCCCCTTGTCGGAGGCGAAGGCCTCGGCGTCGTCCTGCAGCTCCACCAGTTCAGAGCGGTAGGGCGAGACGGACAGCACCTCCTCGCCGAAGCCCTGCTGCAGCTGACAGGTCGGCACTCGCATGGGCGGGATGGTGAGGTCGTCGTCGCTGTCGAGGTTGATGACGGCGTAGGCCTTGTCCCACCCGTGCTCCTTGGCGATCACCGTCTTGGCCGGGGTGGGCTGGGTCGAGGTGCCGGCGACGTTCCGGACGTCGCACAGGGCCTCGGCCCCGAGTCCCTCCCCGTAGCGGATGAGCAGGTCCATCGCCGCTGCGACGGCGTCGCCCTCGGCGCCGTCGCGCATGGCTCGGTCGTGGTCGGTCAGATGCATGGATCCTCCTCAGGCCGTCACGTTGTGGGCGATCCGATCACGCAGGTCGGACCGGGAGATGTCGGACACCGCGCCCCCGTCAGCCAGGTCGAGGGCGTGTGCCGCAGCCTCGCCCATCGCGGCGCACGGACCCATGACCCGCACGCTGGACAGGGCGGCGGCGTCACCGTCGACGCACCGACCGGCGGCCAGCAGGTTCACGGCCCCTTCCGGGGTGATGCTCCGCAGCGGCACGTAGTGCACGTGGTCGGACTCGAAGACCTCCCACACGTACCCGTCGGGTCGGTCATGCAGCTCGATGGGCCACGCTGTGCGGGCGACGGCGTCGTCGAAGGTGTTCCCGTTCACGACGTCGTCGACGCTCAGCTGGTACTCCCCGGCGATCCACCGCGTCTGGCGGCGCCCGGGGAAGCCGTACAGCCGCACCGTCGCACGGCCGAAGGCATCGGGGAACTCGGCACGCAGGAAGTCCACGACGAGGTCGGCCTGGGCGCGGCCCTCGAGCTGCGCCCGGGAGGCCGCGACGGGCTCGAGGGGCGCCTCGACGTGGGTCATGTTCATGACGGCGGTGTTTCGCCCGGGGAAGAAGAAGGCCAGTCCGTCCTTGCGGACCAGGCCGTAGCTCTCGGCCTTGTCGTGCACGCGTTGGGCCAGCTCCTCGGGGGCCGGGGCGTGCTCAGGGTCCAGGTTCTCCAGACGCACCTGCTGCGATCCCCAGATGGTGCGCTCGGGGACACGGCAGTCCAGTCCGGCCTCCCAAGTGAGTGCGGCGTCCCCGGTGGCGTCGACGAAGGCGTCCGCCACCACCCGCAGCAGTCCGTACCTCGTCGCGAAGACGACGGCGCTGAGGTGGCCCCCGTCGTTCTCGACCGACAGGACGGAGGCGCTGGTGACTGCGTGGATCCGGTGATCCTGGACCTGTTCCTCCATCCAGCGCCCCACGGCGACCTCGTCGTAGTTCACCGTCATGGTGTGCCGACGGTTGTAGGAGACATCGCCACTGGACTCCAGGTCGGCGAACATGTCGGTGAAGATTCCATGAGTGAGCTGCTGGTAGTCCGGCCCGTTCCCGAAGACACCGCAGAACAGGCCGATGAGGGAGTTGGCGCACTGCCCCCCGAGCACCGGCAGGGCGTCGACGAGGGCCACTCTGCGGCCGAGGCGAGCCGAGGTCAGTGCGGCCGACATGCCCGAGATGCCGGCACCGACGACGCACACGTCGGCTCGCAGCTCCTCGACCGGTGGCTCCGCGGACCGTCGGACGGTCCGGACGTTCAGGTCACTGAGTGCGTGCGGCATGCAGGGAGGTCCTCTCATCGGTGGTGGACTGGGACCGGCCCAGGACGGCGCCCTCTGACAAGGGGCCGACGGTCGCGGCGTAGGCCGCGAGCCATGGTGTGGATTCCCGCCGCTCACGGGCAGGCAGGTCGCTGGAGCGATCCCGGAGCTCGACGTCGACGCGGTGGGACCGCAGGTCGACGGTGATGGTGTCTCCATCGCGGACCTGTGCGAGCGGTCCGCCCTCGCCGGCCTCGGGCTTGACCTCACCGACGACGATCCCGGCGTTCACCAGCCCGGAGAGCTGGCCGTCGGTGATGACGGTGACCTGGCCGGTGAGCCCGGCGCCGTCGATGGCGAACACGACGTTGGAGGCCATCCCCATCCCGGGTGTTCCCACGGGGCCGAGGCCCCGCACGACGAGCATGCTGCCGGGCGGTACGTCACCCGCGTGGATGGCGGTGATCGCCGTCGCGGCGTCGTCGTGGACGACGGCCGGCCCCTCGGCCCGGTCAGCGCGGGCGTCGGTGACCGAAAGCTTCACGATGGCGCCGTCCGGAGCGAGCGAGCCCCGCAGGATGCGGATCGTCGCGTGCGGGCCCCGGGGGTCTGTGAGTGGGCGGATCACTTCCGGGTCGAGATCCTCCAGCCGGTCGACGACGCTGCCGACCTCCTCGCCGGTCACGGTCGTGACTTCCCGGTCGACGACAGGCCCGAGCTGGTGCAGAACGCCCCAAGCTCCGCCGGCGGCATCGAAGGCCTCGATCGTGTCGGGACCGTTGGGACGGACGGCCGAGAGCGGTCGCACGGTCTCGCCGAGCTCGCCGAACAGCTCACCGACGTCGAGTCCCAGCTCGAGCTCCGCGACGACGGCCTGCAGGTGCTTGACGGCGTTGATCGAGCCACTCACCGCCAGGACCGCCGCCACGGCGTTGCGCACGGCACCCTCGGTCATGATGCGACGTGGCCGACGGTCGTGCTCGAGGGCCTGGAGCACCGTCGATGCGGAGTCGTGAACCGTCTGCCACATCCGGGAGCTGTTGGCGGCCACGGGGGCGGCACCCGGGACCGTCATGCCCAGTGCCTCGGCCACCACGTGCATCGTGTTGGCCGTACCCATGCCGGTGCAGACACCGGGGCCGGCGATGGCGCGGTCCGCCATGCTGCAGAGGTCCTCGACCGACATCGCCCCGGACGCCACGTGCCCGGCCTTGAGGAAGACCTCCTCGATGTCGACGGGGGAGCCGTCGTCGGCGCGTCCGCACGGCTGGTAGCCGCAGGGCACGATCACGGTGGGGACGTCGAGACGGGCCGCGGCCATCAGCTGGCCGGGTGTGGTCTTGTCGCAGGACGCGAGGCAGATCATGGCGTCGAGCTGGCCACCTTCCACGGCGGCCTCGATGTCGGCCGTCACGAGGTCGCGGCTGGACAGGACGTACCCGCCGGCGGCTCCCGCGGCCATGATGAAGTCGGTGGGCGCGACGGTTCGGACCTCAAAACCCACGGCACCCAGACCCGCGAGCCGCTGGCAGGTGGCCGTCGCGATCTGGTCGAGGTGGCTGAAGCATGGCGCGAGCTTGGACGAGGAGTTCACGACGGCGATCTTGGGTCCGCTGATCTGGTCGTCGGTCAGCCCGAGGGCCTTCCACTGGGCTCGTCGGGTGGCCCAGCGGGGGCTCCCGACGGGGAAGTTGCTGCGGTACGTGCTCACGCGGTCTCCTTGCGGGCGTAGACGGACTCGTGCCACGGGATGACGAGTCGCTTGCAGGAGCTGACGATGAAGAACAAGGTCAGGCCGATCGCGGCCAGCAGGATGATGACTGCGAAGAGCCCGGGAGCGTCCAGCTCGTTCAGGCTGCGCACGATCATGTAGCCGAGACCCTCGTTGCCGCCGAGGTACTCCCCGACGATCGTGCCGATGATGGCCAGGACGATGGCCGTCTCCATGCCCGCGAAGACGAAGGGCATCATGCTCTTGCCCTCGAGGTGCCTGAAGGTCTGCCAGCGGCTTGCGCTGATGCTCTTCATGACGTCACGATGGCCGCGCTCCACGGACCGGACTCCGAGCTGCACGTTCAGCATGACCGGGAAGAAGGCCAGCAGTGCGGCGATGACGACCTTCGTGGTCATGCCGAACCCGAACCAGATGACGAACAGGGGGATGAGGGCCACCTTGGGCACCACCTCCATCGCGATGATGAGGGGGCGCAGGCTGATCTCGAGCAAGGGGATCTTGCCGAGCAGGACGCCGACGACGATGCCGGCGAAGACGCCGATCGTGAAGCCCAGCAGGATCTCGGTGAGAGTGACCCGGACGTTCACCCAGGTGCCTGCATCCATGACGACCTGGCCGAGGCTCTCGGCCACCACGGTCGGTGCCGGCAGCAGCAGTGGGGAGATGCCGCGCAGGCGCACCACGGCCTCCCAGATGCCGAAGAACACCAGCAGCACGGCAGGTGTGCTGATCCAGGGCAGGATCGTGATCAGACGACGACGGCTCATGCGTGTTCCTCCTCCATCAGGGCCGAGCGGAGGCTGGCGACGACGTGCGTGAAGGCCGGGCTGGTCTGGACCTCATAGGCGCGGGGCCGCCCTGCCTCCACGGGCACGATCTGCTCGATCCGGCCCGGTCGGGGTGTCAGGTGGACGACGCGGTCACCGAGGAAGGCGGCCTCGTCGATGTCGTGCGTGACGAACACGACGGTGGCGCGGGTCGCGAGGGCGATGCGCTGGATCTCCAGGTTCATCCGGTCGCGCGTCATCGCGTCGAGAGCACCGAACGGCTCGTCCATGAGTAGCAGCTCCGGGTCGTCGCTCAGGGCTCGGGCGATGGCTGCTCTCTGACGCATCCCGCCGGACAGCTCGCGCGGGTAGTTGTCGACGAAGGCCCCTAGTCCCACCAGCTCGGCGAGCTCGAGGGCCCGTGCGCGGCGCTTGCGCCTGCCCACCCCCCTCAGCTTGAGCGGGAGCGCGATGTTGTCTGCGATGTCGTACCAGGGGAAGAGGTTGGCGTCCTGGAAGACGACCCCCAGGTTCCGGATGACACTGCTGTCGACGTTCGTGCCTATCCACAGCGGGCGGCCGCCGATGCAGACGTCGCCGGAGGTGGGGGGCACCAGCCCCGCCATGATGCGCAGCAGCGTCGTCTTCCCACAGCCGGAACGGCCGATCAGAGAGACGAACTCCTCCTTCTCGATCTCGAGGTCGATGCCGGACAGCGCCTGCACCGTGCCCTGTTCGGTCTTGTACTGCTTGTCGAGGCCGGTGATCGAGATCTCCGGGCTCGGGTGGCTCGCGGCGTTCGGTGGGCCGGTCGCCGGCAGATCGACGGTCATCGTGGTTCCTCCCGGGTCGGGGTGGGGCTGTCTCGGCATCAGGCGAGGAGGTCGTTGGAGACCCAGGCCGACGGATCCTGGCCCGCGCGGAGCATGCCCGCCCCGACGAGCTGCTCGTAGGCCTCGGACCAGTACGCGGTGTCGGTGGTCATGAGCTCGGACTGGCCGTCGCGGGTCCACAGGATGCGGGCCTGCTCCAGAGCATCTCGGGCGATGGAGTCGTCATCGAGTGCGGCAAAGGAGTGCTTGGTGCGCATGGTCTCGATCGAGGCCTGCAGGTCGTCGTCGTCCACGATGCTCTGGCAGGCGTTGTCGATGGCGGTCAGGTACTTCGTGATCATCTCGCCGTGCTCGTCGATGGACGAGGTCGTCGCTGCGTACACCTGGGAGTCGGCGCGGATGCTGAAGCCCGGGTCGAAGACGGCCGCCTCGCCCGGGTACTGCTTCATGGCCGTGAGCGCCTGGTCGATGCTGACCATGTACCCGGCGATGTCGCCACGCTTCACGAGCTCGAAGGTCCCTGGTCCCAGGCCGACGACCTGCCGTTCCACCTCTTTGGGGTCGAAGCCGTCGGTGTCCATCATGAGCGACAGGGTCTTGTCGCTCGTCCCGCCCTCGGAGGGGATGCCCATCTTGACGCCGCGGAAGTCCGCCGGCGAGCTCAGGGGCTGGTCCTGGTGGTAGAGGATCCGGATGGAAGAGCCACGCACGAGGGTCGCCACGTTGACCAGTGGCTGGCCGTCGGCGGCCGCGGTCATGACGTCGATGGCGCCGATCCGGGTCAAGGGAGCACGTCCCGCGACGAGGGTCTGGATGGCCTGGGGGGACCCCTTGGTGGTCTGGAAGGTCACGGCCAGGCCCTGGTCGGCGAAGTATCCGCCGGCGTCGGCCATGAGCTCGGGCGACATCGAGAGTGACTCCATGGGGAGGTAGCTCAGAAACGTGAAGCCCTTCCCGGAAGCGGTCTCGGCGCCGCGGGCGCACGCGCCGAGACTGCCGAGGGCCGCGACACCCACGGCCACGCCGAATGCGCTCTTCATCAGGGTCCTGCGGGACAGACCGTCGTGGGACGGGTGCGAGGTGACGACCATGGGGGCCTCCTGTGCTCTGGGTCACAGGGGACTATCCGGGGTTCCTCTCGACGTCCCAAGCCGTGTTTTCATTCAGTGGGAGGAATCCTCGGTGTCTCTGCTGTTCGCGGTGGTCGACCAGAAGCGTCGTCGGGCGGGTGCCGGTGTGGGGGTTGCGCTGAAGCGGGAGATGCTGGATGCGCTGGTCTGGACAGCCTGGGCCAGCGAGTGCTCGTGCCGTTGGGCCACCGGCACGTTCACCGACAGAGCCGCGACGACGGCGCCCTCGGAGTCTGTGATCGGCGCGGCCACGGAGACGGCGTCGGGATTCACCTGGCGATCGGCGATGGCGAATCGGTGAGTGCGGATGTCGGCGAGCAGCCGTCGGATCGTGCGGGGGTCGGTCTCGGTGTGCGGGGTGAAGCGCCGCCACGGCTGGTCGAGGTACTTCTCCTGCACAGCCGGTTCCGCATGGGCCAGGAGCACCAGCCCGACGGCCGTGACGTGAAGCGGGTAGCGGCTACCCACCTCGGGCCTCGGGTACTGGTGGCCCGAGGGGGTGAGGCGCTCGATGAACAGTGCGTCGAGTCCGTCACGCACGGCGAGGTGGACAGGACTGTCGGTGACCTCGAGCAGGTCGTGCATGAAGGGCAGTGCCAGACGCTGGATGCCGACGGATCGCGGTGCGTGCGAGGCGATCTCCCACAGACGCAAGCCCACGTGGTAGTCCCGACCGTGACGCTCCAGCAGTCCTGCTCCGGTGAGCGCGGTGAGGATGCGGTGGCAGGTCGAGAGCGGAATCTGGCTGAGCCGGCTGACCTGACTGGCGTTGAGGCGATCCTCGTGGTTGAACGTCTCGAGGATCTCCACGACCCGATCGACGACACCCTTGCCATCATCGGAGCGCATGTCTGTGGGCGTGCTCAGCGAGTCAGGCGCGGGGCTTGACGCCGACGCCGGTGACGTGGTCGATGGCCCGTTCCAGGGCGGCCTCGCCCTCCGGGCTCTGGAGGTATCCGGCGACGGTCGTGGACATGGGGCGGTCCTTTCGTGACGTGTGACCACCGTACGCCCGCCATCCGGCCAGGGGCGCGGCCCTGTGGATGCTGCACCCCGCGCCGCAGCCGATACCGTGGCTCGGTGACTGACCGCAGACTGTTGCTCGTCAACGGACCCAACCTCAACCTGCTCGGCACCCGCGAGCCGGCGATCTACGGCACCGAGACGCTAGACGACGTCGTCGAGCTCGTCATGT
Source organism: Aeromicrobium sp. CTD01-1L150 (assembly GCF_041951745.1). Classification (GTDB taxonomy): domain Bacteria; phylum Actinomycetota; class Actinomycetes; order Propionibacteriales; family Nocardioidaceae; genus Aeromicrobium. The sequence goes on along the minus strand of NZ_CP169555.1, from coordinate 3,819,547 downwards.
ACACCGCCGACGAGTTCGGGTACGCCGTGAGCGCGGTGCAGAGCAACCACGAGGGGGTGCTGATCGACGCCATCCACGAGGCTCGCGACGACTGTGCCGGCATTGTCATCAACCCCGGTGGTCTCACCCACACGTCGGTCGTCCTGCGCGACGCACTCGTCGGCGTGGGACTGCCCGTCGCCGAGGTGCACGTCTCCGACGTCACGGCCCGTGAGGAGTTCCGGCGCCACTCCTACATCAGCGACATCGCGACGGTCGTCGTCGCTGGGGAAGGCGTGCCCGGGTACGCCCGCGCGGTGCGTGAGCTGCTCGCCCACCTGGGCGCGGACCGCAGTGCATGAGTGAGCGTGAGCGAGTGAACATGCAGCACGTCATGCGGCCACGTTCCCATGGTGGGGTTGTTGAGGACGTGAACGTATGACGGGACCGCGCAAGAAGCAGCTCGCCGTGGTCCGGCGGCTGCGGGTGCCCGGGCCCGAGGCCACGTGGGCCGAGCTGCACGAGTTCGCGGGGACGTACGACGCCTCGTTCTTCCTGTCCTCCTCCATGGGCCAGGTGGCCTCGATGGCCTACCGTCCCGTCTTCGCCGCCGCCGGGTCCGGCGAGATCGGCGCCGAGCTGGGGATCGACCTCCTGCGCGCCGCCCTGTGGTTCCAGGCCCGCTCCGACACGATGTCCGGTGCCGCCGACTTCAGCGGAACCGAGGTCGAGACCTTCTACCGCACCGTGTGCGCCGAGCTGCGCCACCGCACCGGAGGCTGGGTCGGCGAGCAGTCCTGACACCGGGCAGGCCGGCTCATCACCTGGTGGTCTGCGGGCGACGCGGTCGCCACCTACCGTGGATGGATGGATGAGCGCCTTCGCCTGATCGTCCCGGTGACGGTGCCGCCGCTGCTGGTGGCGGCGGTGGCCTTGATGCATCCCTCCCCCCTGACCGTCGAGAATGCCGAGCACTGGCAGCACGTGCACACCGTCCTGCTCTTCCTGTTCCCCCTCGTGGCGCTCGGCCCGTGGCTCGTGGCGCGACGGGTGAGCAGGCCAGCCGCCGTGGTGGTGGGCGTCGTGGCCTACGTCTATGCCACCGCCTACACCGCGCTGGACGTCCTGGCCGGCATCGCCGGTGGCGCGATCAAGGCGGCCGAAGCCGGTGGCCTCGGCATCGTCTTCCCGGTGGCCGGCCGCTTCGAGCTCGTGGGCGGTGTCGCGCTGGTCGCGGCCTCGGCCCTCGCCGTCGGAGTCGTCAGCCGCGAGCTCGCCTGGCGCACAGCGCCCGCCGGCCTCCTCGTCGTCGCGGGGGCATGGCTGCACTGGCAGCAGCACGTCTACCCGCCCTGGGGAGTCACGGCGTTGGTCATGCTCGGCGCCGGCTGGGGGCTGCTCGCCTGGCAGCTGACCGCGCGTCCGTCCGGGCGTCGCAGGGGATGGGCAGAGACTGCCTGACGGCGCGTCCTGCCGTGGGTCGGCCGGCACCCTCGGTCAGAGGTCCGCCAGGACGTCCAGGGTGCGGCGCCAGTCAGGGCTGGTCGGATCGATGAGGGTGAAGTGGTCGCCGTCGACCTCCACCAGCTCGGCGTCAGCGCCGCTGGCCTTGGCCGTCTCGACGTAGCCGGCCGACTGGCTGATCGGCACCAGGTCGTCACCGGCTGCGTGGACGCACCGCACCGGCACGTCCAGTGGCACCTGCGCGGTCGGGTCGACGTCGTCCGGTACCACCCCACCGCCGAGAAAATCCTGCACAGCCCCACCACCGAGCCGGTCGACGTGGGCTGCCGCGAGGTTGAGAACCCCGGCCTGCGCGACGGCGGCGGTCACCGGCACGCGCGCCCCGGACCACCGCGACGTCGCCTCGCGACCTGCCGCCCACACCGCGAGGTGGCCGCCCGCGGAGTGTCCGAGGGTGATGACGTCGGAGGTCTCCAGGCCATCGACGTCCGCCAGCGCGTCGATCCCCGCAGCCACGTCGTCGAACGTGGCGGGATTCCCGCCGCCGTTGCCCACGCGGCGATACTCCAGGTTCCAGACGGCCCACCCGGCCGAGACCAGCGACCCGGCCAGCGGACGCCCGAGCGAGAGGTCGTACCGCGAGCGCCAGAAGCCCCCGTGGATCACCACCACGACGCCCCGGGCAGGGCCCTCGGGCCGCGACAGCTCCGCGACCTGCGACGGGTCCGGTCCGTACGAGAGCCTCTGCACGCCCGTCATGGTCTCAGGCTCCCGCCCGCGGCCCGGCACCCCCGCGGTGCCCTCTGCCGCCCACGGCCCGGCACCCCCGCCGGGCGGTCAGTCCTGAGACCCGGTGGCCACCTCAGGTGCGACCGGGATGCAGACGGTGAGGTCCGTCTTGGTCTCGACCTCCTCGGGCGCGCCCTTGGCGAGATCCTCGTTGGTGTCGTTGCCCACGACCACCACGATGTTCTCCGCCGGCGCCGAGCCCGCCGGCTCGATGATGTCGACGTCGCCGAACTGGGCCGCCACCAGGCGAACCCGCGCATCGTCGGGCTCGGAGGTCACGATGGTGACGCCGTCGGACTCCACCTCGATCTCGCTGTTGCCGATCTGCCCCGGGAGGAACCCCCGTCGCTGCAGGTTGATGCTCACACGATTCGCGAGGCCGGCGCGTCGGCTGCCGTTGTAGACGTCGACCGAGACCAGGTTCGCGGTGACGGGGTCACCAGCGGCCACGGTCTGGTTCTCGCACGTGGCGTGCTCCTCGATCTCCGCCGTCGCGGTGAGCATCTGGAAGCCGACGAACGCACCGCCGACCAAGATGATGGCCATCACCAGGATCACGATCGGCGCCGGCACGCGGGGCAGGGTCATGACAGGCTCCCGGCGGTCTGGATGGTGTGGACCCGGGCGTGCAGCATGCCGCGCTGCTGCAGGGCGGCGCGCACGGCACGATGCAGTCCGTCCTCCAGGAACAACTCGCCCTCCCACGCGACGCAGTGGGCGAACAGGTCGCCGAAGTAGGTGGAGTCCTCATCGAGCAGATGGGCGAGGTCGAGCTGTGTCTTGGTGGTGGTGAGGTCGGCCAGGTGCACCTGCGTCGGAGACACGTCGGCCCAGTCACGCTGGGTCAGCCCGTGGTCAGGGTAGGGCCGACCGTCTGCCACCCTCCGAAAGATCACCGCCCCAGTGTAGGCAGCCAGCGTGGGCAGGCGCGGTAGGCCTCCACGGCGGGCCGACGGCTGCGGCTGACTTCCCTGCGGACCGGCTGATTCCTGCAGGACGATCCGTCCGTGGTCCACACTGGGGGGATGGCAGTCGTCCACGGACAGCTCGGCCACCCGGTCCGCCTCGAGTGGGGCGAGACGGGCGGGATCGGGGTGGCCCGAGGTGTCGACGTCGTCGTGGTGGTGGACGTCCTGACCTTCTGCACCACCGTCACGATCGCCGTCGAACAGGGCAGCATGGTGGTCCCGTGCCGCGAGGGCGACGACGACCTGCCCTCCCTCGCGGCGCAGCGCAACGCGGTCCTTGCCCACGCGGGCGCCACTGACGGCCCCGGCCCGGGCCCGAGCGGCGTGTCGGTCGCACCGCCGGAGCGGCTGCTGCTCGCCGACGGGGGTTCGGACGTCGTGGTGTCACTGCGTGACGTCGGCACGACGGTCGTGGCCGCCTGCCTTCGCAACGCGGTCGCCGTCGCGGACTGGATCGCCCGCGAGCACGATGCCGAGCAAGCCACGGTCGCCGTCGTGGCGGCCGGGGCCCGCTGGCCGGACGGATCGCTGCGGCCGGCGCTGGAGGACCTGTGGGGCGCTGGTGCGGTGCTCGCCGCTCTGGAGGACCATGGCTGGCCCGGTCTGTCACCCGAGGCGGCGCAGGCCGCTGATGCCCGCCGCCTCGTGCAGGGCCGAGAGCTCGAGCACCTGAACGCGTGCGCCGGCGGACAGGAGCTCCTCGCTGCCGGAGGAGCCGACGACCTCGAGCTCGCGGGTCAGGTCGGCGCGAGCAGCGTCGTGCCGCTGCTGGGTGACCGCGGCTTCGTCCCGGCGCCCTGACGGACGGCCGGTCCTTGGGGTCGGGCTCGGCTCGCGTGGAGGCCGGAGGATCACGTGCCGCTGTTTCCGGTGACAATGAAACCTGAGTGCGGACTTTTCAGAAGTCGACACATTTCGTCGGTTGGCCATTTCCAGTGATTTTCGTTTATCGTTCTGGCTATGGCACGAAAGACAATCGAGAAGTTCTTTTCCGACCTCAGTGGTGAGGAGATCGACTCCACCTCCCCGACGGTCTCGTTCGTCTTCGACGGGGTGGGCTACGAGGTGGACCTGACGCCGAGCGAGCGGGAGACGTTCGAGAAGGCGGTGGCCCCCTACATCGCTGTCGGTCGTCGGTCCGGCCGCCGGTCCGGGCGTCCCTCCGGTGCGGCGAACCGTCCCGACGCCAAGGTCGTGCGCGCCTGGGCGCAGGAGAGCGGCCTGGACGTGCCGGCGCGCGGGCGCGTCCCCGCCTCGATCATCGAGGCCTACGAGGCTGCGCACTGATCCGGCGCAGCCCTCAGTGGGTCCGGCGGCGCGCTACCTCGTAGAGGGCGATCGAGCCCGACGCTGCGGCGTTGAGTGAGCTGGCCGAGCCGACCATCGGGATGCGAGCCACCACGTCGCACGCCTCGACCCATGACCGGCTCATGCCGCGGGCCTCGCTGCCGACGACGAGCACGAGCCCTCCGGTCAACGGCACCTGCGACAGCAGGGTGTCGCCGGTCTCGTCGGTGCCTACCACCGTCACGTCGTGACCCGTGTCCCGGCGGTTCCCGACCCAGGTCAGGACGTCCGCCGCGGAGTCTGTCCGGACGACCGGCAGGGCGAAGACCGATCCGGTGCTGGCGCGGACGGCGCGTGGGTCCCACACGTCGGCCGCGTGTCCTGTGGTGATGACGCCGGCGGCGCCGAGCGCGTCGGCCGAACGCACCAGGGTGCCGATGTTGCCGGGGCTGGACGGGCGGTCGAGGACGAGGACCACCGCTGCGGGGTCGTCGGGCAGCCGGTCGAGGTCGTCCTCGGGCATGCGGGCCACGACGAGCAGCTCCGGGGGCCCATCGTCCTTGTCCCCGAGCTCGGCCATGAGCTCCGACGCGACCGCGACGACCGGCACCGTGGTGGACGAGACGATCTCGCGCGCCCATCGGGACAGGCGTGGCCGGCCGTCGAGGAGGACGGTGGTGAGCTCGACGCCGGACTCGATCGCGACGGTGATCGGGCGGACACCCTGGATGAGGACCTCTCGTGAGCGCGTGCGCTTGGTGCGGTTGGTCAGCAACGTCTGCCAGTGCTGGAACGTGGCGTTTCGCTTGTCGACTCTGCGTGGTCCAAAGGGCGGTCTCACCCGTCGTTCCTATCACCGATCCGGCGGTGGACAGATGACTCGGTGCGTATTACAGTTCATGTACGACTGGAAATAGAGGTGTAATAGCCATGTCGGCGACGGTGACTTCCGCGGGAACGGCCACAGTCGCGCCGACGCGGCCGATGACGGCTCGGTCCGTGGTCCTCAGCCTGCTGCTCGGCGCCGACGAGCACGGGCTGGCCTCTCGGGACGTCGTGATGATCGCCGGTGAGTTCGGTGTCGCACCCGCCACCACCCGCGTGGCGCTGTCACGGCTGGTGAGCGCCGGCGACCTCACCGTCGCCGAGTCCGTCTACCGCCTCACCCCTCGTCACCGGCGACGGCAGGAGCGCCAGGAGGCGTCGCTGCACCCGCGCCTGACTCCCTATGACGGCACGTGGACGACGCTGGTGATCACTGGCACCGGGCGTGGGGCGGCCGAACGCGCAGAGCGACGCCGTGAGCTGGCCGAGCGCCGTTTCGCCGAGCTGCGCGAGGGGGTCTGGATGCGGCCGGACAACCTGCCCGCCGACCCACCCGGCATCGCCGGGGACGCCGGGCTCCTCGTACTGCCGACCCGTCCGACGGACGACCGTGACCTCGCCGCCCGACTGTGGGACACGGGCGCCTGGAGCTCCACGGGTCACGCCCTGCTGGCCGCCGCCCGGTCCGGGGCGTCGCTGCGCGAGAGGTTCGAGGCGAGTGCCGCCATCGTGCGCCACCTGCGCGAGGACCCGTGGCTGCCCGCCGAGGTCCTGCCCGCCGACTGGCCGGGCGACGCGCTGCGGGACACCTATGAGGAGTTCCGCGCTGAGCTCACCCGCCTGCACGCCACCATCCCCCCATCTGTGCCACAGCAACCGAAAGGCCGCCCCGACCCCGCATCGGTGCCATAGCAACCGAATGAGCCGTCTTTCGGTTGCTCAAGCACCGATCAGGCAGCACCCGACCCCAGCAGGAGGAACCATGAGTCGCACCCATGACGTCACCAACCAGGTGCCGCCGCTGACCGACCACGACGCCAGCGACTACGCGCCCTACCAGGAGGCGCTCGCCCGGCACGGCGCCACCGAGGCTGCCGCGTGGGTCCGCGACGTCGGCGTCGCCGCCGGCTCGGCCGAGGTGGCAGAGCTCGGCGACCTCGCCGAACGGCACACGCCCGTGCTGCACACCCACGACCGGTGGGGCCACCGCATCGACCGCGTCGAGTACGACCCGGCGTACCACTCGCTCATGGAGCGAGCCGTCGGGTTCGGGTTGCACGGATCGCCGTGGGCGTCGACGTCACCGACAGCCCACCTGGAGCGTGCCGTCGGGCTGAGTGCCTGGATGCAGGTGGACGCCGGACACGTGTGCCCCATCTCCATGACCTACGCAGCCGTGCCCGCCCTGCGGCTCGATCCCGGCCTCGCCGAGCAGTTCGTCCCCGGACTCAGCAACCACGAGTACGACCCGACGTTCGCGGCCCCCGCCGGCAAGCGCGGACTCATCGCCGGCATGTCCATGACCGAGAAGCAAGGCGGCTCCGACGTCCGCGCCAACACCACGCGAGCCGTGCCGTCGTCCGACGGTACCTATCGGCTCACCGGCCACAAGTGGTTCACCTCGGCGCCGATGTCCGACGTCCTGCTGACCCTTGCACAGGCGCCCGGCGGGCTCACCTGCTTCGTCCTCCCGCGTGTCCTGCCCGACGGCACGCCCAACGCGATCGCCCTGCAGCGGCTCAAGGACAAGCTGGGCAACCGCTCCAACGCCAGCAGCGAGATCGAGTACGACGAGGCCGTCGGCTGGCGGCTCGGCGACGAGGGGCGTGGCGTGCCGACCATCATCGAGATGGTCAACATGACCCGCCTGGACTGCACACTCGGCTCCGCATCGAGCATGCGCGTGGGGGTGCAGCAGGCCGCCCACCACGCCACCCACCGCTCGGCGTTCGGATCGGCCCTCGTCGACCACGCCCTGATGCGCAACGTGCTCGCCGACCTCGCCGTCGAGGCCGAGGCCTCCAGCACCGTCGCCCTGTGGCTCGCCGCCCTCACCGACGAGGCCCACCCTGCCGGTCCGGACGGGGGGAACGAGCGGGCCGCCGACCTGCGCCGCATCGCCCTCGCCGTCAGCAAGTACTTCGTGTGCAAGCGTGCCCCGATCCACGCCGCCGAGGCGCTGGAGTGCCTGGGCGGCAACGGCTACATCGAGGACTCCGGCATGCCGCGGCTCTACCGTGAGGCACCGCTCATGAGCATCTGGGAGGGCTCGGGCAACGTCGCCGCCCTCGATGCGTTGCGTGCGATGGCCCGCCAGCCGCAGACGGTGCAGGTCTTCCTCGACGAGCTCGACGACGCCGCGGGGGCCGACGCCCACCTCGACGCGGCCGCAGCCCGCCTGAAGAAGTCCCTCGGCGACCTGGAGTCCGTCGAGCACCGCGCCCGCAGCGTCGTGGGCGACATGGCCTTGGCGCTGCAAGGCGCGCTGCTCGTGCGTCATGGCCACCCCGCCGTCGCCGACGCCTTCACCCGTAGCCGTCTCGGCGGGGACTGGGGCACGGTCTTCGGAACCCTGCCGACGGGGGTGGACACCGCGGCCATCATCGAGCGCGCGACCCCCACGGTGGATCAGTGAACGACGACGGTGCCCGGCCCGGAGCCTGGCGCGAGGACGTGACCGAGGGCGAGGACTCCCTGTACGTCGGGCGTCCCACGCAGGTCGACCACGCCACGTACCCCACATTGACGTACGAGGTGACCGACCGCGTCGCCCGGATCACCTTCAACCGGCCCGAGCACGGCAACGCCATCACCAACGACACCCCACTCGACCTCGCCGCGGCCGTGGAGCGCGCCGACCTCGACCCGCGGGTTCGAGTGATCCTCGTGTCCGGACGAGGCAAGGGCTTCTGCGGCGGGTACGACCTGTCGATCTTCGCCGAGAACGCCGCAGAGCCCGCCGAGGGGCCCGCGCAGGTGGCAGGCACCGTCCTGGACCCCGTCGTCCAGATGCGCAACCACGACCCGGAGGCCACGTGGGACCCGATGGCCGACTACGCCATGATGAGCCGCTTCAACCGGGGCTTCGCCAGCCTGCTGCACGCCGACAAGCCGACGGTCGTGAAGGTGCATGGCTTCGCGATCGCGGGAGGGTCGGACATCGCGCTGTACGCCGACCAGATCATCTGCGCCGACGACGCCAGGATCGGCTACCCGCCGACCCGGGTCTGGGGCGTGCCGGCGGCCGGCATGTGGGCCCACCGCATCGGCGACGCCCGGGCCAAGCGGCTGCTCATGACCGGCGAGTGCCTGACCGGGCAGCAGGCGCAGGAGTGGGGACTCGCCGTCGCCTCCGTACCGGCCGACGAGCTCGACGAGGCCACCGAGGACCTCGTCGGCCGCATCGCGCAGATGCCCCTCAATCAGCTGATGATGGTCAAGCTCGCGCTCAACAGCGCCCTCCTCGCGCAGGGCGTCGAGACGTCGCGGATGGTCGGCACCGTCTTCGACGGCATCTCTCGCCACACGCGCGAGGGCAAGGCGTTCCAGCAGCGGGCCGCGACGGTGGGGTTCCGCGAGGCTGTTCGTGAGCGGGACGAGCCGTTCGGGGACAGTAAGCCGCAGCGGTGACGTGTGGGAGGTGATGGTTCCGTGGGCGCGGGGGTTGCGGTGTTGTGGCCCGGTGAGCGTGGGTGTTGCGGCGGAGGCAAGCCTCGGCCGGCTCCTGTGAGTGTTCACCAACGGGCTCGACGTGGATACAGATAGCCCTGTTCCTCGTCTTTCGGCGGAGGTAAACCTCCGCCGGGTTCAGATGCGAATCACCAGCGGACCCTGGTGGTCCGCTGGTGATTCTTGCTCCATGAGCGGCGGCGGAGGATAGGGGATTCGAACCCCTGAGAGCTTTCACTCAACCCGCTTTCCAAGCGAGCGCACTAGGCCACTATGCGAATCCTCCGCGGACGAGCGTACCTGCCCAGTCCCCGCTTGGGTGCACGGGGGATGCCTCCGTATGATGGGACCAGCCCCTCGCGCGGCGACACATCACCCAACTCCCCCAGGGCCGGAAGGCAGCAAGGGTCAGTGACCTCTGTCGGGTGCGCGAGGGGTCTTTCCATGCCCGCCCGGCCGACGCCCGCAGCGGTGTCTGAGCAACCCAAAGATCGATCTTTGGGTTGCTCAGGCACCGATCAGCGGCCGGGGCCGGGTTTGGGTTGCTCAGGCACCGATCAGCGGCTGGGGCCGGGTTTGGGTTGCTCAGGCACCGATCAGGGGAGGGGGTCGACGACGCCGTGGTCGGCGACTGAGTCCGCCAGCGTGCGCAGGTGGTCTGCCCCCGTGCCCAGCGTGTGCTCGATGGCGGTCAGGCGGCTCACGTAGTGCCCCACCGAGTACTCCGCCGTCATGCCGATGCCGCCGTGCAGCTGGATGGCCTCCTGGCCGATGTGGCGGGCCGCCCGGCTCACCTGGAGCTTGGCCCTCGACGCCGCCTCCACCGCACGCGCCGGCTCGTCGGCCAGCACCAGCGTCGCCCACGAGACCGTGCTGCGCACCAGCTCCATCGACACGTACATGTCCGCCGCGCGGAACGTCAGGGCCTGGAACGTGCTGAGCGGGACGCCGAACTGCTTGCGCGTCTTGAGGTACTCCGTCGTCGTGCGCAGGGCGAAGTCCATCGCGCCGAGGGCCTCGTGGCCGTATGCCACCTGCGCGCCCGCCACCGCGCCAGCAATGGCCTCGGAGGCGTCGCCCGCCTCCCCCAGAGGTACCGCTGAGGTGCCGTCGAACGCCACGCGAGCAGCCCGGGAACCGTCGTGCGTGCGGTAGCCGGTCCGTTGCGCGGCCCCGTTCTCGAAAGCACTGCCGTCGACGACGAACACGCCACGTCCGCCGGCCGGCAGGGCGGCGGTGACCAGCAGCACGTCGGCGCGGGCACCGTGCAGCACGGGTTCCTTGACGCCGGACAGCGTCCAGCTGCCCGCGGACTCGCTCGCCGTGACCGGACCGCCGAGGTCGTGGTCGGCGAACGCCAGGACCAGCGAGCCCTCGGCGAGACGGCCGATGAGGTCCTGTCGCTGCTCGGCCGTGCCGAGCGCGGCGACCAGTCCGCCGGCCAGGACCACGGACTCGACGTACGGCTCGGGCGCCAGGACGCGGCCGATCTCCTCGGCGACGATCGAGACCTCCACCGGCCCGGCGCCGAACCCGCCGTCCTCCTCGCTGAACGGCAGCCCGAGGGCGCCGAGCTCGGCGAGCCGCCCCCACGTCTGCTCGGAGAAGCCCGGATCGTCCTTGACGACGTCGCGGCGGGTCTCGGTGGAGTCGTACGTCGAGCTCAGCAGGCCACGAACGGCGTCGCGCAGTGCCTTCTGCTCGGAGTCGAGGGTGAAGTCCATGGCAGCCTCACAGTCCCAGGATGGTCTTGGAGATGATCTGACGCTGCACCTCGTTGGAGCCGCCGTAGATCGACGCCTTCCGGAAGTTGAGGTACTGCGGGGTGGCCACGCGGGCCCAGTCCGGCACGTCGGAGCCGTCACCAGCCCCGGAGGCGAGCGACAGTGGTCCGGCGAGGTCGACGATGAGCTCGGTGACCTCCTGCTGCAGCTCGGTGCCGCGCAGCTTGAGCACCGAGGACGCCGGGTGTGGCTTGCCGTCGGCGGAGTGCGCCACGACGCGCAGCGCCGTGAGCTCCAGTGCGAGCAGCTCGTTCTCCAGGTCGGCCACGTGGGCGGCGAGGAGGGGGTCCTCGCGCAGCCGGTCACCGGCGTACTCCTTGGCCTCGGCGAGGATCCGTTTGGTCGAACCCACCGGGGCGACGCCGACGCGCTCGTTGCCGAGCAGGAACTTGGCGTAGTCCCAGCCCTTGTTCTCCTCGCCGACGAGGTTCTCCTGGGGCACGCGCACGTCCTCGAAGAACACCTCGTTGACCTCGACGCCGCCGTCGATGAGCTCGATCGGCCGCACCGTCAGGCCCGGGGAGGTCATGTCGATGAGCAGCATCGAGATGCCCTGCTGCTTCTTGGCCTCGGGGTCGGTGCGCACGAGGGTGAAGATCCAGTCACCGTACTGGCCGAGCGTCGTCCAGGTCTTCTGACCGTTGACGACGTAGTGGTCGCCGTCTCGGACGGCGCTGGTGCGCAGCGACGCGAGGTCGGAGCCGGCGTCGGGCTCGGAGAAGCCCTGCGACCACCAGATGTCCAGGTTGGCCGTCGGCGGGAGGAAGCGCTCCTTCATCTCCTGCGAGCCGAACTGTGCGATGACCGGGCCGATCATGCTGGCGTTGAACGCCAGCGGGAGCGGGACCGCCGCCAGCTGCATCTCCTCGTGCCAGATGTGGCGCTGCAGGGGGGTCCAGTCCTTGCCGCCCCACTCCACCGGCCAGCCGGGCACGGCGAGCCCGGCGGCGTTGAGCGTCTGCTGGGAGCGCACGATCTGGTCCTTGGACAGCTCGTGGCGCGCGGCGACCGTCACACGGATGTCTTGCGGCACCTGGGTGGTGAAGAAGGTCCGCATCTCGTCTCGGAATGCGGCGTCCTCCTGCGACAGGCGGAGCTTCATGGGTACCTCCGATGGACACTAAGCGATTGCTTAGCCCGCAGCCTAGCCGGTCGGCCGGACCACGCCCAGAGAGTACAGCCGGGATCAGCGACGAGACCGGGCGCGCAACGGGCCCACCAGACGCGGGCCGGAGAGCCGCCGCTCCAGGCGGCGGGCCTCCCTGCCGAGCGGCTGGGCGGCGTACTCGCCGAGCAGGACGCCTGCCGACAGGGCGATGGCCACACCGCCCGCGGTGATCATCGGCAGGACGCCGGTGATGTTCTCATCGGCCAGCAGCGACAGGGAGCGGTAGATGGACAGACCGGGCAGCATCGGCACGATGCACGAGACGATGACGATGAGCGGTGGCACCCGGATGGCTCGAGCGATGGCGTAGCTCACGAACCCGATGCCCACCGCCGCGACGCCGGCGGCGGGCGCGCGGTCCATGCCGTTCTGCGTCAGCACGAACGACAGGCCGGTGGCCGACCCGGCGATGGCCCCGACAGGCAGGATCACCCTCGGTGGGGAGTAGACCGCGATGGCGAAGCCACTGGCGCAGATCGCGGCCCCCGCGATGACGGCCGGCAGCCGGGAGAGTCCGGCGCTGCCCGGGTCGAGCTGGATGTCGACGCCCAGCATGGCGCCCAGTCCCAGCCCCATGCTGACGCCGACGATGACGCCGATCGTCGCGATCATCACCTCCATGACACGGGCGTTGGCGGTGATGTAGAAGCCGGTGAGCGCGTCCTGGATCGACCCCACGAACCCGAGCCCGGCCAGCAGCATGATGATTGTCGCCGAGACGACGAGTGAGGGGTTGAGCGGCACCGGCGTGGCCGCGATGCCGACGGCCATCATCGTCGCCAGGAGCGCACCGGCGACCTGGGAGTAGAACAGGGGGAGGCGACGCTTCTCCAGCTGGCGCTGCAGCACCTCGATCCCGCATGCGGCGGCCGCGGCCACGAGCAGCACCACCCAGTCGCCGCCGAGCAGCAGCGCGACACCTGCCCCGGTGACGCCCCAGCTGAGTGTCGTGAGCCATCGCGGATAGGGCCGGCCCGTGGAGGAGATCCGTGCGATCTCCGCGGCGGCCTCGTCGCGATCCACCCCGCCGGCCAGGAGCTCGTAGACCAGCAGGTCCACCTGGGTGAGGTCGGCGTAGTCGATCTCACGATGGGTGACGTGGCGACGCATCGTGACGGCCGCGTCATCCACCGACGGCTGGTGGCTCAGCGTGAGCGTCGTGAAGGTGACGTCGACCAGGGCGTTGCGGATGCCGAGGTGGTGGCACACCGAGGACATGGTGGCGGTGACGTCGGCGGCACCGGCACCGTTGGACATCAGCACCTCTCCGATCCGCAGGGCGAGATCGAGGGTGCGCTGGGTGTCCTGGACGTCGGTCACACCGACATTGTGCGGCCCCGGCGTGCCAGGCGCGACATCCGGTCGTGGGCCGATCGCCCCGGACCGGCCCACGGGCGGCCCGGAGCCCGGTCAGTCGTCGATGAGGCCCTCGTCCTTGGCCTGGGTCACGATGCGTCGCAGGTTCTCGATGCGGCCGCAGTCGGCGTCGATCTGGCGGTTGCGCTCGGCGGCGAACTCCTCACCGAGGGAGTCGAGCACGCGGGGCCCCAGGTCCTCCCGGGCAGGGTTGAGGATCGTCAGCTCCTCCTCGACGAGGTGATGGCTGACGACCGCGGAGAGCTGCTCCACCGCGTCGGCCCACTTCTGGGTGTCGGTGCTCGCGCACTCCATCACGGTCAGCAGTGCCTCGTGGCCCTCGGCGTGCTCGTGCTCGCCGTGGTCGGCCTCGTCGGCGTCGACCGCCCGGCGCTTCTTCAGCTGGGGGTAGACGAGCTTCTCCTCCGCCTCGGCGTGCGCCACGTGGAGGGTGGAGAAGGCTTCCAGGACCTTCTCGCGGTCTGAGTCGCTGCTGCGCAGCTGGCGCAGCAGGTCCTCGAAGCGACGGTGGTCGTCGAGGATGAGGTCGATGACGTCGCCGGCGACCGGGCGGCCGAGGTCGATGCTGCTGTCCTGGGGCATGGAGCCAACGCTAGGACGGTGGGCGTGACGACGCACGTCGGTCAGGACCTCGAGTCGTTGCGCCAGCATCACGTGCAGCGCCAGACCGCGTGGTCGAACAGCACGGCACGCCGAGCCGTCCGGCGCCACACGGCCGTCCCGCTCATCGCTGCTTGTTTGCGATGATCGGGCGGTGACCACCGATGAGACGCAGCGCCGTCCGGCGCTCAGTGATCTCAGCGCTGCCCTGCTCGTCTTCGGTTCCTCGGCGGCGGTCCTCGTGGTGGAGCTGGTCGCCCTGCGACTGCTCGCTCCCTACCTGGGGCTGACCCTGGAGACGAGCACGACGGTCATCGGCATCGCCCTCGCGGCGATCGCGTTGGGATCGTGGGCCGGAGGGCAGGCGGCCGACCGCGTCGACCCGCGGCGGACGATCGGGCCGCTCCTGGCCGTCTCCGGGGTCGCGGCGGCGGCCACCCCGTTCGTCGTCCGGGGCGCCGCCGAGCTCGACCGCGAGAACGGCCTGGTGCTGGTGGTCGCGGCCGTCATGATCCTCGTCCCCGGTGCCTTGCTGTCGGCGGTCACGCCGATGGTCACCAAGCTCATGCTCACCGATCTCGGTCAGACCGGCACGATCGTCGGGCGCCTCTCCGGCATCGGGACCGTCGGCGCGATCGTCGGCACCGTCGTGACCGGGTTCGTCCTCATCTCCGTGGTCCGGGTGAGCACCATCCTGGTCGGGCTCGGCCTCGCGTTGGTGATCGCGGCGGTGGTGGTGGAGGTGCGGGTTCGCGGCTGGCGGTTCGGGGTCCTGCCCGCGGTCCTGGTCCTCGGTGGCGGGCTCACGGCCGCGGTCGCGCCCGGTGGCTGCGACGTCGAGACGACCTACCACTGCGTGTCGGTCGTGCCGGACCCGCAGCACGAGGGCGGACGCACGCTCGTGCTGGACGGACTGCGCCACTCCTACGTCGACCTCACGGATGCCTCGAACCTGGAGTTCGAGTACATCCGCGCCATGGCCGCGGCGATCGACAGCCGCCACCGCGACGGCACCGCGCTGCAGGCCTACCACCTGGGCGGGGGTGGGCTGACGTTGCCGCAGTACCTGCGTGAGCAACGACCGGGCACCCGCAGCCTCGTCTCCGAGATCGACGGCGGGGTGCTGCGGGTCGACACCGACCTGCTCGGGGCCCGTACCGGTGACGACCTCGAGGTGCGGGTCGAGGACGGCCGGCTCGGCCTCGGACGTCTGCCCGACGGCGAGCGTGATCTCGTGGTCGGCGATGCGTTCGGTGGGGTGAGCGTCCCGTGGCACCTCACCACCCGTGAGGCGCTGGTGCAGGTGCACCGGGTGCTGCGTCCGGGAGGCACCTACGCCGTGAACCTCATCGACTACGGCGATCTGGGGTTCGCGCGGTCCGCGGTCCGGACGCTGCAGACGGTCTTCGAGAACGTCGTCGTGCTGTCCGCAGCGGCCACCTTCGACGACGACGGTCACGGCGGCGGCAACCTCGTGGCCGTGGCCTCCGACGGCCCCGTCGATGCCGATGCCCTGCGAAGCCGCTTGGAGGACCGGGAGGTGCCGTGGGTGGTCGAGGACGGTGGACCGCTGCAGCGTTGGATCGGTGACGCCCGCGTCCTGGTGGACGACTTCGCGCCCGTCGACCAGCTGCTCACACCGTCGCCCCCGCGCTACGGCTGACCATCGGCCGCACGGCGGGGACGGTGCTGCGGTGCTGCGGGTGCGCTCTCACCACTGTCGTGGCACGGTCGGACAAAGGCCCCGATCACGAGGAGCGACATGACCATCGCACCGGATGAGCCGACCATCGACCCCGGCACGTCGCCGATCATCCCGACCGATCCGGACGACGTTCCTGAGCTGCCCGACCCGGAGCCGGAGACCCAGCCAGAGCCGGTCTGAGCGCAGCTCACGGCGGGAGCCGACCTCACGGCTGAGCGTCGGCGGCTATCGTCGTGTCCGTGGGAGAGTGGAAGCCGGATGTCCTGGGCGACGGGTATGAGCAGCAGACCATCGATCTCGGTGAGGACCCCGACGGTGAGGGAGAGATCGTCGCGACGCTCGTGCGGCGCACGTGGACCGGCCGCAGGAAGCCCCAGCGTGCCGTCCTGTACGTGCACGGGTTCAGTGACTACTTCTTCCAGCGTGAGCTGGCGGACTTCCATGCCGAGCGGGGGTTCGCCTTCTACGCCCTCGACCTGCGCAAGTGCGGGCGCTCGCGGCGCGACGGCCACACGCCGCACTTCGTCAGTGACCTGGAGCTCTACGACACCGAGCTGAACGCGGCTCTTGCCGTCGTCCGCGCCGACACCGGGGACTCACCCGTCCTGCTCGAAGGACACTCGACGGGTGGTCTCGTCCTGCCGCTGTGGGTGGACCGCCTTCGTCGTGCGGGGGAGCGCACCCCCGCCGACACCGGGGTGAGCGGGCTGGTGCTGAACAGTCCATGGTTCGACCTGCAGGCCGGCATGTGGATGCGCACGCTCGGCACGCAGGCGCTGGGGGCGGCCGCGCGCCTGACGCCCAAGCGGGTGCTCGAGCTGCCGTCCACCGATGCGTACGGGGTGAGCCTGTCGGCCACCGAACGTGGCATGTGGGACTACGACCTGGACTGGAAGCCGTTGCACGGGTTCGCGGTCACGGTCGGCTGGTTGGCGGCGGTGCGGGCCGGCCATGCACAGCTGCACCGCGGGCTCGACGTCGGTGTGCCGTCACTGGTGCTGCGGTCGGACAAGTCGCACCGGGCGCGCTCGTGGCGTGAGCCGGTCGACGTGTCGGACGCTGTCCTGGAGGTCGCCGACATCGCGCGGTGGGCTGGTTGCCTGGGTGGCCCGTTGTGGTCCATCCCGGTCACCGACGCCCGGCACGACGTCTTCCTGTCGCTCGATCAGCCGCGCAAGCAGGCCTACGAGACGCTCGATGCGTGGTTGCGGGCCTTCGACCTGATCTGATGCGGACCGCTGTCCGTCCTCTAGATTGACGGCGTGCACTCCTTCCACCTGGCGCACGTGCCGGCGGGTACGTCGGCGCGGGTGCTGGCGTGCGGGCCGGGAGCCGTGCCGGGCCTACGGCACGTCGAGCCCCTGGCCCTGATGCGCCTGGGTGCGCCGGTGGTCTCTGCAGACCGGCTGCAGCTGCGTCGGCTGGCGCTGTTCTGCGCCTGGGACGACGAGTCTGCGCTGGAGGCCTTCCTCGCAGCCCACCCGCTGGGTCAGCGCGTGGCCGACGGTTGGCACGTCCGGTTGGAGTTCGTCCGACGGTGGGGCAGGGTCGCCGCGCTGTCCGACCTGCCGGAGCGGGCCGGACGGTCCGATCCCGATGAGCCGTCCGTCGCAGTCACCCTGGCACGGATGAGGCTCCCCCGGGTGCCACGGTTCCTGCGGTGGGGCCGTCCGGTGGAGCGGCTCGTGCGCGACCACCCGGGCGCGACGTTCGCGACGGCTGCGATCCGCCCGCCACACACCGTCTCCACCTTCTCCGTCTGGCGCACGACGCGTGAGATGACCGACATGGTCTTTGGCCGTGGCGGGAGCGCACAGCAGCGCGGCCGCAGTGGCGACGTCGGTGCGGTGACTCGCCACGTCGACGCGATGGCCGAGCGTGACCGGCGCGACTTCCACCACGAGTTCACGACGCTGCGATTCCGGCCGATCGCCGAGCACGGCACGTGGGACGGCAGGACGCGGATCCTGCCCTGAGTCGCGAGCCGGCCGGGGTTCGGCCGGACGTCGCGGGAGTGGGCTACCCGTCCGGCGTGACCCTGTCCGCACGGGCGACTAGGCTCGCCGTCGTGGACGCCCCCCTCGCCTTGTACCGCCGCTACCGGCCGGAGACCTTCGCCGAGGTCATCGGCCAGGAGCACGTCACCGACCCCCTGCGCCACGCACTCGCGGGCAACAAGGTGCACCACGCCTACCTGTTCTCCGGTCCGCGCGGCTGCGGCAAGACCACGAGCGCGCGCATCCTGGCCCGCACCCTCAACTGCGAGCAGGCGCCGGTGGCCGACCCGTGCGGTGAGTGCCAGAGCTGTCGCGACCTCGCTCGCGGGGGGCCGGGCAGCGTCGACGTCATCGAGATCGACGCGGCCAGCCACGGCGGTGTCGACGACGCCCGTGACCTGCGTGAGCGGGCGTTCTTCGCCCCGGTCAGCAGCCGGTACAAGGTCTACATCATCGACGAGGCCCACATGGTCTCGCCGCAGGGCTTCAACGCACTCCTCAAGCTGGTCGAGGAGCCGCCGCCGCACCTGAAGTTCGTCTTCGCCACCACGGAGCCGGACAAGGTCATCGGCACCATCCGCTCCCGCACGCACCACTACCCGTTCCGGCTCGTGCCGCCCAAGACGTTGGGCGACTACCTCCTGCAG
The DNA here is from genome assembly GCF_041951745.1 of Aeromicrobium sp. CTD01-1L150. Lineage (GTDB taxonomy): Bacteria > Actinomycetota > Actinomycetes > Propionibacteriales > Nocardioidaceae > Aeromicrobium. The sequence goes on along the minus strand of NZ_CP169555.1, from coordinate 3,801,288 downwards.
CTGTGCCAGGCCGAGGGCGTGCAGCTGGAGCCCACGGCCCTGCCGCTCGTGGTGCGGGCGGGTGCAGGCTCGGTGCGCGACACCCTCAGCATCCTCGACCAGCTTCTCGGTGGGGCCGGAGCGGACGGTGTCACCTACGAGCTGGCGGTGCAGCTGCTCGGCTACACCCCGGACTCGCTGCTCGATGAGGCCATCGACGCCTTCGCCGCGAACGACGGCTCCACCGTCTTCCACGTCGTGGACAAGGTGATCGAGTCCGGGCAGGACCCGCGGCGCTTCGCCGAGGACCTCCTGCAGCGGCTGCGCGACCTCATCGTGCTGGCGGCCGTGCCCGATGCGCTCAGCACCGGCCTGCTCGACGTTCCCGGTGATCGTGCCGAGCGTCTGCAGCAGCAGGCGTCGAGGTTCGGGCCGTCGGAGCTGACCCGCGCCTCCGACATCGTCAATGCCGCGCTGATGGAGTTTCGCGGCGCCACCGCTCCGCGTCTGCTGCTGGAGCTCATGTGTGCTCGCGTGCTGGTGCCGTCGGCCGACCACAGCGCGCAGGGGTTCGCCGCCCGGCTCGACCGCATCGAGCGTCGGTTGTCCATGGGGGTGCCGCAGGTGCAGCAGCCTTCTGAGCCGGCCGCCCCCGCGTCGTCGTCGGCACCGGCCCCGGCGGCCCCCACCACGACACCGGGGCCGCCGGCAGCGGCGCCGGAACCGCCCGCCCCCCGGCAGGCTCCCGAGTCCTCGCCGGCACCGGCTGCCTCGCCCGCTCCGGCGGGGCAGCAGGCACCGCCGTGGGACGTCGACGTCCGGGCCGAGCCGGACGCCGCTGCGGACGGTCCGGCCGACGACTCATCGCTCGAGCCGAGCGCCCCGGGTCCGCAGGAGCGCGAGGCTCCGTCCGCGGAACCGCCGGCGCCGACGCCACCGCCCGAGCGGTCGGCCCCGGAGCCAGCCCCGCCCGCCGACCAGCCCACCGCCCCGCCCGCCGACCAGTCTGATGCGGACCCGGGCTCGCTGGGCATCGCCGACGTCCGACGGCTGTGGCCGCAGGTGCTCGAGTCGGTCAAGACCCTGCGACGGTTCACCTGGATCATGCTGAGCCAGAACGCCCAGGTGGTCTCGCTGGAGGGCACCACCCTCACGGTGGCGCTGGTCAATGCCGGCGCGCGCGACTCCTTCGTGGGCAGCGGTTCGGCGGAGTTCCTGCAGAAGGCCCTGCACGAGGTCCTCGGCGTCACGTGGGGCATCGAGACCATCGTCGACCCGTCGGTGGATCCGCGCGCAGCGAGCACCCCGGCGCCCTCGGCCCCGCAGCAGCCGGCCGCGCCGAGCGCGGCGGCGGCACCGGCCCCGTCCGATGTCGCGCCGCCGTCGAGCCAGCCGGAGGAGCCGGGCTCGTCGGGCCGAGGCGTGGGAGCACCCGAGTCGGTGCTGCAGGCCATGTCCGGCCCCGCTCCCGAGCGGGTCGATCCGGACGCGGCCGTCGACCTCGACGACCCGGTGGTCGACACCGGCGGCGACCCCGAACAGCTGCTCTCACGAGAGCTCGGGGCCAGGGTCATCGATGAGATCGACCACGACTAGGATCCGTCGCTGTCGACTCGATCTCGACGCGCACCCGCTTGACGTCCTGCGCCGCTTCCGCGGCCGTGAGCGTCTGGTCGCGCTCCTGGGGGCGTGGCACCACGGGGAGGCGTTGATCGCCTTCGATCCCGTCGCGGTGGCGGACGACCCGTTCTCCCTCGACGTCCCCGCCACCGACGAGCACGGCTTCGGTGGCGGATGGATCGGCGTGTGGGGGCATCGGCTCGGCCGGCGCGTGGAGGACGTCCCCGAGCCGGCCAGCCGTCCCGTGCCGCAGCCGGACCACCGGATCGGGTTCTACGACCGCGTCCTGCGCCTCACCGACGGTGTGTGGTGGCTGGAGACGCTGTGCGGCGACGATGGTCTGGGTCGTGACGACGCCGACGTCCTGGAGGCGCTGGAGGCCTCGAGCGAGGTGCACGAGCATCGTGTCGGGGAGTTCGTCATGACGCCCAGCCCCACCGAGCACCGTGCCGCCGTGGCGGCGGCGCTGGAGCACGTGGCGGCCGGCGACATCTTCCAGGTCAACCTGTGCGCGCGGCTCGAGGCTAGCTTCGACGGTGACCCGCTCGACCTGTTCTGCGCGGGAGTGCAGGAGCTGCGCCCGGCGTACGCGGCGTTCGTCGACGCCCCGGAGGGCGCGGTGGCCAGCCTGTCGCCCGAGCTGTTCCTGCGGCGGACCGGTACGGAGGTTCTGACGTCGCCGATCAAGGGCACCGCGCCGCTGACCAGTGATCCGGCCGAGCTCGCCGCCTCCGCCAAGGACCGCGCCGAGAACGTCATGATCGTCGATCTCATGCGCAACGACCTCGGCCGGGTGAGTGCGCCGGGCAGTGTGCGGGTCCCGGCGCTCGTCCGCCCGGAGCGGCATGCCGTGTGGCACCTCGTCTCCGACGTCGTGGCGCACCTGGAGCCCGGAGTGAGCGACGGCGAGCTGCTGGCGGCGACGTTCCCGCCCGGCTCCGTCACGGGTGCACCCAAGGTGCGTGCCATGGAGGTCGCTGCCGCCCTGGAGGCCACGGCCCGAGAGGCGTACACGGGCGCCGTGGGTCACGTCAGCGTCGGTGCGGGGCTGGAGCTGAACGTCGCCATCCGGACCTTCGAGGTCGCGCGGGGTCGGGTGTGGCTCGGTGTCGGGGGCGGCATCGTCGCCGACTCCTCGCCGCAGGAGGAGTACGTCGAGTGCCTCGTCAAGGCCCGGCCGCTGGTCGAGGCGATCGGCGGGACGCTCGCGGCCGACGTCGAGCCGCCCCCCGAGATGCACGAGGACCAGCCGGTCGTGGTGCCACTCCGGCCGGAACCCGGAGCGGACCCCGCCGCCGGTGTCTTCACGACGCTGCTCGTGCGGGACGGGCGCCCGCTCGACCTCGAGGCGCACGTCGCCCGGCTCGACGCGAGCGTCCGGTCCGTCTACGGCAGCACCGTACGGGCCGGGCTGGAGGATGCCGTGGTGCGCCGTGCGGCCGAGCTCGGCCCGGGTGCGCACCGGCTGCGGATCGAGGCCGTCCCCGTCGATCCGGCGCGGGTGGGGGAGTCGCCGGTCGACGTCCGTGTCGCCCTGACGGCGGGCCCGTTGTCGGACGCGGCGGACAGTTGGCGGTTGGTCCCCGTCACGCTCGCCGACGGCTGGGGCGCGCACAAGTGGACCGACCGTGCTGCTCTCGACCCGCCCGCCGGCGTCGACGACGTCCTGGTCGTGGCCGCCGACGGTTCGGCGCTGGAGGCAGGTCGCGCCAACCTGTTCGTCGTCCTCGACGACGGCGTGCACACGCCGCCGCTCGACGGCCGCATCCTGCCCGGCACGCAGCGTGCCCGGGTGGTCGATGCGTTGCTGGCCGAGGGCATCGGGGTGCGTCAGCGGCGTCTCGTCATGGACGACCTCGTGCGCGCGAGCGAGATCTTCGTGACCAATGCGTTGCGCGGCGTCGTCCCCGTGACGCAGATCGACGGCGTCGGCACCTGGCCGGCCGGTCCTCTTGCCTCCCGCCTCAGGACCTCGCACGCTGCGACCGGTGTCCTGACCGACCTGTCGAGCGGGTCGAGGTCGCCACGTCAGACCCGTCGGGGGCGGGGCCGGCGGTCCCGGGTGCTGTTCGTCGACAACTACGACTCCTTCGTCTACAACCTCGTGCAGTACGTGCGTGAGCTGGGGGCCGAGACCGATGTCGTGCGTCACGACGCGATCGGCGTCGACGAGCTCCTCGAGCGTCTCGGTGGCATCACGCACGTCGTCATCTCGCCCGGGCCGGGGACGCCGGCGCAGGCCGGCATCAGTGTCGAGCTCGTCCGCCGGCTCCCGGCCGACGTCCCTCTCCTGGGGGTCTGCCTGGGTCACCAGGCGATCGCCGAGGCGTACGGCGCCGAGGTCGTGCGGGCGAGCACCGTGGTGCACGGCAAGCCGTCGCTCGTCCACCACGCGGGCACCGGCGTCTTCGGCGGCCTTCCCTCGCCGCTCACGTGCGCCCGCTACCACTCGCTCGTCGTCGACGAGGCCACGCTGCCGGCCGAGCTGGAGGTCACCGCGCGCACGGCATCGGGCATCGTCATGGGTCTGCGGCACCGCGAACGCCCCGTCGAGGGCGTCCAGTGGCACCCCGAGTCGATCCTCACCGCCCACGGTCACGACGCGCTGGCGACCTTCCTGGACGGCTGAGCCCCAGAGATCGCGAGGACAGGCGTGCTCTCCTACTCCTCGCCCTCGGCCCGACGCTTGAGGTCGTCGAGCCGGCGACCCCAGGCGCGCGTGGTCGCCTCGAGCCAGCGCGCGGTCTCCTGCAGCGGCTCCGGCGACGGCACGAAGACCACCTCCCGCCCTGCTCGGCGCCGGCCCACGATCCGGGCGTCCTCCAGCACGGCGAGGTGCTTGAGGACGCCCTGCCTGGTCATGTCGGCGTCCCTGGCGAGGGTGGTGGCCGAGGCTGGTCCCTCCCGTCCGAGCCGATCCAGCAGGCTGAGTCGGTTGGCGTCGGCCAATGCGGTCATGACCGCCAGCGGAGGCAGCGTGGCGGTGCTCATGAGGCGCAGTGGCGCGCGGCGACGCGGAGCTCCTCGGCCCAGCCGGCGGTGTTGTCGGCGATGTGGCTCCGCAGCGCCTCGGCGTCCTTGCCGAGCGTCTCGAACCCGCTCTCTCGCACGCGGAGGGTGACCCCGCCGGACTCGTGGTCCTCGATCCAGAACTCGGTGAGCGTGCTCGGCGCGTCCGGCCGGGGAGACTCGGTGCTCTCGTACCAGCGGTAGGCGATGTACCGGGGCGGGTCGCTGTGCTCCACGCTGAGCGGAAAGGTGCCCCAGCGTTCGTCGGTGACGAGCACGAGGCCCTCGCGCTCGGTGATCGAGTGCTCGCGGTACTCGCCCTCGTTGATCCACCACCCAGGCTCGCTCACCAGCTGCCAGACGCGTTGCGCGTCGGCCTTGATCTCGACGTGGTCCTCGATGACGGTGCGATCGGTCGTGGGCATGGTTCCTCCTGGTCAGGACATTCAGTGCAACTTGATGGTTGCACAGATAGAGTGCTCAGTGCAACCCATGAGTTGCTTCACGGTTCGGCGTCGGTGGACACGGCGCGGACAGCCGCCCGGCGGCACGGCACGGCGTAAGGTGGCCGGGTGTACGACGGCGTGATCCAGGACCTCATCGACGAGCTCGGGCAGCTGCCCGGGGTCGGGCCCAAGAGCGCCCAGCGCATCGCCTTCCACCTGCTCGACGCCGATCCCGAGGACGTCAAGCGGTTCGCCGCCGTCATGGTCGACGTCAAGTCCAAGGTGCACTTCTGTGCCGTGTGCGGCAACGTCACGGTCGACGAGCAGTGCCGCATCTGCTCGGACCCGCGCCGCGACGAGACCATCCTGTGCGTCGTGGAGGAGAGCAAGGACGTCGTCGCGATCGAGCGCACGCGTGAGTTCCGCGGCCGCTACCACGTGCTCGGCGGAGCGATCAGCCCCATCGCGGGGATCGGGCCAGACCAGCTGCGCATCAAGGAGCTGCTCGCGCGGCTGCAGGACGGCACGGTCACCGAGGTCATCATCGCCACGGATCCCAACCTCGAGGGCGAGGCCACGGCCACCTACCTCATCCGCATGCTCAGCTCCCTCGGCCTGCGGGTCAGCAAGCTCGCCAGCGGTCTGCCCGTCGGCGGCGACCTCGAGTACGCCGACGAGCTCACCCTGGGCCGGGCGTTCGAGGGCCGGACCTCCATCGCCGGCTGAGGACGGCGCCGGACCGCGGAGCGGACCTTCCGTCGGTAGGCTGACGGAGTGGAGCTGGAGCTCAGGCACCTCAGGGTGGTCTCGACGATCGCCGAGTCCGGAAGCGTCACCAAGGCAGCTGCCGAGCTCGGAGTGGCACAACCTGCTCTGACGGCCCAGCTCAACCGCATCGAGCGGACCCTCGGCGGAGCGCTGTTCGAGCGTGACCACCGCGGCGTCCGACCCACGGCGCTCGGCGAGCTGGTCATCGGTCGCGCTCGGATCCTGCTGCCCGCGATGTCGGGTCTGATGGACGACGCCACCCGGCTCAGCGACGCCGCACGAGGCGGCGAGGCGCCCGAGCACCTCACGATCGGTGCGTCGACGTCGGCCATCCTCGCCCCGCTCATCCAGCGACTCGCGGAGTGGAGGGAGGACCTGCAGGTCTCCACCACCGCCTCGTGGTCGGCCGATGAGCTCGTCGGTCAGCTCGTGGAGAACCGTCTGGACTTCGCCCTCGTCGGCCTCTGCTCCGGTTCCCCGGCCCCGCGCGAGACCGGTCTGACCTGGCGCACGTTCTCCGTCGACCCCGTCTTCGTGCTCCTGCCGCAGGACCACCCGCTCGCCGGCCGCCAGGAAGTCGCGCTGCACGAGCTGGCCGACGCGGACTGGGCCGCCACCCCGGGCGACGGCTGCTTCCACGAGTGCTTTGCCGCCGCGTGCGCCCGTGAGGAGTTCACGCCCAAGAGCCTCTACGTCGCCGATGCGGCCAGCTGCATCGACCTCGTCGAGTCCGGCACCGCAGTGGCCCTGTGCCAGGCCGCCCGCATGGTGCCCGGCCTGGTCACCGTGCCGCTGAGCGACGTCCCGCTGCAGTGGAACCACCTCGTGGGCTGGCGCTCGGACTCCCCGGCAGCCGAGCACGCCGGGGAGGTGCTGGCCACCGTCATGCAGGCCCACCGTGACCTCGTGCAGCGCAGCCCCGTGTACTCCACGTGGTTGCAGTCCCATCACGGGTTCGGCCTGCAGCAGGACCCGGGTATCACTCCAGCGGTATGACCGATCCGGTATGACCTTCAGGCTCCTCTCAGCCACTACGGTCGACTCAACCCCACCGGGGGGGCTGCGGGGGTGAACCCACCTCCGGAACAGTGCGGGCCCCGAGCCTCATCGGCGTCGGGCCCGCGGGTTGGTGACAGCAGGTGAACCCGTGCTGGCACCGCGACGAAGGAGATCACAGTGGCAACACGAAAGCTCAACGTCTTCGGGTCGGTGGCGGCAGTGGCCGTCATCGCCACGCTCGCCGGCCAGCAGGCCACGGCCAGTGCGTCGCCGGACTCGGTCGACGACAAGGCCGAGCAGTCAATGGTCGCCGCCATGGAGCGCGACCTCGGCCTCGACACGGCCGAGGTCAAGGAGCGCATCCTCGATGAGTCGGTGGCCGCGCAGGCCCAGGATGCTCTGTCGTCCGTGCTCGGCAGCGAGTACGCCGGGTCGTGGTTCGATGCCGACGCCGGAACCCTCGTGGTCGCGGTCACCGACGCCGAGGCCGCCGACGCGGTGCGCGCCGAGGGAGCGCAGCCCCAGCAGGTCGAGCGCTCCGGCGCCGACCTGCAGGCCTACGCCGACAAGCTCGACGCCGCCAAGGCCGATGCCCCCGGCAGCGTCGCCAGCTGGTACGTCGACGCCGAGTCCAACTCCGTCGTCGTCGCCACGCGCGAGGACGCCGCCGCCGAGAGTTTCGTGGCCGAGGCCGGCGTCCCGGCCGGCGCCGTCACGATCAAGGAGACACCGGAGAAGCCGCAACCCCTCGCCCAGGGCGGCGACGCCTACTACATCGGCACCGCCCGCTGCTCGATCGGCTTCGCCGTCGACGGCGGGTTCGTGACGGCCGGCCACTGCGGCACCGAGGGCTCGAGCACCACCCAGCCGACCGGCGTGTTCGAGGGCTCGAGCTTCCCGGGCGACGACTACGCGTTCGTCTCCACGTCCACACAGATCGACGGCACGGTCAACGACTACGACGGCGGCAGTGTCTCGGTGGGTGGCTCCGACGAGGCACCGATCGGTTCCTCCATCTGCCGCTCCGGCTCCACCACGGGCTGGCAGTGTGGCGAGATCGAGGCTCGCGGCGCCACGGTGAACTACGCCGAAGGCACCGTCACGGGCCTGATCCGCACGAGTGCCTGCGCCGAGCGGGGCGACTCCGGTGGTTCGGCCATCTCCGGCAACCAGGCCCAGGGCGTCACCTCCGGTGGTTCTGGCAACTGCATCCTCGGCGGGACGACCTACTTCCAGCCCGTCAACGAGATCCTCAGCGCCTACGGGCTCACGCTGAAGACCTCCTGACGTCGGGGGACCGCGCGTGGCGCGGGCCGGACGCTCCCACCCTGGGCGGCGTTCGGTCCGCGCACGTGTTGGCCCCAGCAGTCCCCCTGATTCCCATGAGTTCATGGGAATCAGGTGACTTCCCCGGTTTCCTGCTGCTTACCCCGGCTTGCAAACGCCGGTGAGCAACAAGAAACCGGGCCCAGTGGTGCGCTGGGACGGACCGGACGATGAGAACCTGCTGCGTCACGACGTCGAGACTTTCCCAGGGCCGTGCTCTCGATGGGCGCGATGCCCACGGCAGGAACGAGCTTCGTCGCGCACCGCCCACGCTTGTAGGATGGACTGCGGTCCCGGTCAGCGCTGCCCGGCCTGCCTGTCACCCACCCCGCTCTCACCAAGGACTTTCCCGTGGGCATTGTCGTCCAGAAGTACGGTGGCTCCTCCGTCGCAGACGCCACGAGCGTCAAGAGGGTCGCCCAGCGCATCGTCGCCACCAGGAAGGCCGGTCACGACGTCGTCGTGGTCGTCTCGGCCATGGGCGACACCACGGATGAGCTGATCGACCTCGCCAACGAGGTCTCGCCGCTGCCCACGGCCCGCGAGCTCGACATGCTGCTCACGGCCGGGGAGCGGATCTCCATGGCCGTCCTCGCCATGGCGATCGGCAACCTCGGTCAGGAGGCGCGTTCGTTCACCGGATCGCAGGCCGGGGTCATCACCGACGCGGAGCACGGCCGAGCCAAGATCATCGACGTCACGCCGGGCCGCATCCAGAAGGCGCTCGAGGAGGGCGCCATCGCGATCGTCGCCGGCTTCCAGGGCGTCTCGCAGACCACCAAGGACATCACGACGCTCGGCCGCGGCGGCTCCGACACCACCGCCGTCGCTCTCGCCACGGCCCTCGGTGCCGACGTGTGCGAGATCTACTCCGACGTCGACGGCATCTTCACCGCCGACCCCCGCATCGTCTCTGACGCCCGCCAGATCCCGCGCATCTCCTACGAGGAGACGCTGGAGATGGCCGCCAACGGCGCCAAGATCCTGCACCTGCGGTGCGTGGAGTACGCCCGCCGCAACGACATGCCCATCCATGTCCGATCGTCGTTCTCCGACAAGCCCGGCACCTGGGTGGTCAAGGCCGAGGACGCCAACACCTTCAACAGCAGCACGGGATCCGGGGACGCCTCGGACAGTGAGGAGCGCCCGATGGAGCAAGCCATCATCAGCGGAGTCGCCCACGACCGGTCGGAGGCCAAGGTCACGGTCGTCGGCGTGCCGGACAAGGTCGGCTACGCCGGCTCGATCCTGCGCGCCCTGGGAGATGCCCAGATCAACATCGACATGATCGTGCAGAACGTCTCGGCGGCCACCACGGCACTCACCGACATCTCCTTCACCCTCCCCCACACCGACGGCCAGAGGGCCATGACGGCACTGGCGCGGCTCAAGGACGAGGTCGGGTTCGAGCGGCTGCAGTACAACGACAGCGTCGGCAAGGTCTCCATCGTCGGCGCGGGCATGCGCTCGGCCCCCGGCATCACCGCGACGTTCTTCGAGGCGCTCGCCGACGCGGGGGTGAACATCGAGATGATCTCGACCTCAGAGATCCGTATCTCCGTGGTCGTCGCGGAGAACCAGGTGGACGCCGCGGTCAACGCCGCCCACGCCGCCTTCGAGCTCGGGACCGACGAGGTCGAGGCAGTCGTCTACGGAGGGACCGGCCGATGAGCATCTCGCTCGGCATCGTCGGTGCCACCGGACAGGTGGGCGAGGTCATGCGCGCCCTGCTCGAGGAGCGGAGCTTCCCGGCCGACGACGTCCGGTTCTTCGCCTCGGCACGCTCGGCGGGCCGCACGCTGGAGTTCGCCGGGCGGCAGGTCGTCGTCGAGGACGCCGCCACCGCCGACCCGTCCGGCCTGGACATCGCCCTGTTCTCCGCGGGGGCCACCACCTCACGGGCCCAGGCGCAGCGCTTCGCCGACGCCGGGGTGACGGTCATCGACAACTCCTCGGCCTTCCGCAAGGACCCGGCGATCCCGCTCGTGGTCAGCGAGGTCAACCCGCACGCGATCCCCGCCCCCGCCTCAGGCGCCGAGGGCCCCGGCGGTCGCGGCATCATCGCCAACCCCAACTGCACCACGATGGCCGCGATGCCGGTGCTGAAGCCGCTGCACGACGAGGCCTCCCTGGTTCGGCTGGTCGTCTCCACCTACCAGGCCGTCTCGGGGTCGGGCCTGGCCGGCGTGCGTGAGCTGCACGGTCAGGCCCAAGCCGTGGTGGAGCGCGCCGACGAGCTGGTGCTCGACGGCGGTGCCTTGGACTTTCCCGAGCCGTCCACCTATGTCGCGCCCATCGCGTTCAACGTGCTGCCGATGGCCGGCAGCATCGTCGACGACGACAGCGGGGAGACCGACGAGGAGCAGAAGCTCCGTCACGAGACCCGCAAGATCCTCGAGCTGCCCGAGCTGCGGGTTGCGGGCACATGCGTCCGCGTCCCGGTCTTCACCGGCCACTCGTTGAGCATCCACGCGGAGTTCGAGCGGGACCTGTCCCCGGAGCAGGCGGCCAAGCTGTTGGGGCAGGCGCCGGGCGTCGAGCTCGCCGACGTGCCTACGCCGCTGCGCGCTGCGGGCGACGACTCGAGCCTGGTCGGACGCATCCGTGCCGACCAGAGCGCGCCAGAGGGCAAGGGCCTCGTCCTGTTCGTCAGCGGCGACAACCTGCGCAAGGGCGCGGCACTCAACACCGTCCAGATCGCTGAGCTACTCGTCCGCTGACGTGGGCGTCCTCGTGCGGCGCCGTGCCGCCGGCGACGCGGCCGGTCTGCTGGCTGCCCTGGAGCCGGTGCACGAGCAGGACGGCTACCCGCTCCATCGAGTCCACCTCACGTCCCACTGGCTCTACGACGGCATCGAAGACGCCTGGGTGGCCGAGCTGGATGGTCGAGTGATCGGGCATATCGCCGTGGCGAAGGACCTGCAGCTGACGCGGTTCTTCGTCGCCACGGACGCCCGCGGGACCGGTGCCGGTTCGGCCCTGCTGGACGTGGTGGAGTCCTGGGCCGACGCCCTGGGGCACACGCTGACGCTCGACGTCGTGGAGCACAACACCGCCGCCCAGGCGCTCTACCGGCACCGCGGCTGGGAGCACACCGGAAACGTCGTGGCGACCTGGGTCAGCGAGACCGGCCCGTGGCCGGATGCTCTCACCTTCCGTCGACTGCCTACCAGGTGGCGAGGACGCACGCCACCAGCGTCGAGAAGTAGGTGACGGCGCCCACGAGGGCGTGCAGGAGCGCGACGTTCGGCCGACGGCCCCGCACGATCTCCAGGACTGCTCGTCCGTAGTCGTGCGGCACCGAGCCGCGCGCGGCCGTGCGCATCCGGTACCGGCGGGTCAGGACGGCATCGCCCAGGCCGTTGGTCACGTTGGCGACCACGAAGCAGGTCCACGCGGCCACGAGTGATCCGGTGCCGACGTGCACGGTCCACACAGCGGTGCCTGCCACCGCAGCGGCGGCGTGCAGCGTCACGAGCCTGGTCGGCAATCGCGACCAGGCGGCTCGCCGACGCCACTGCAGCAGCGCGACCAGGCCCACCACGACGGTGACGAGCCAGGAGGCGAGGACGAACAGGGCCACGACCGCAACGTACTACCGCCGCGACGACCTGTGGGCCGGTTCGCCGAAGTGGCCCGCGCGCTGCGACGGTCAGCGGCGCAGGGCGACGTACGTGTCGAGCGCCGACGGATCAGCCAGGGCGCCCTTGGCAACGGCCTGATCGACCGGGACGCCTTGCAGGATCTTCTTGACCGGCACCTCGAGCTTCTTGCCCGAGAGGGTGCGTGGCACCGCCGGCACGACATGCAGCTCATCGGGCACGTGGCGGGGCGAGAGCCGGGTGCGCAGCTCGCCGGCGATCCTGCGGCGCAGTGCGTCGACGTCGGCCTCCGGGTCGCGCAGCGCGACGAACAGCAGGAGCGTGCCGGCCCCGCCTTCATCGTCCTCCAGGTGCACCACCAGGCTGTCCGCGACCTCCGGCAGGGCCTCGACGACGGTGTAGAACTCAGCCGTGCCCAGGCGGACGCCGCCGCGGTTGAGCGTCGCGTCGCTGCGCCCGGTGATGACGCACGAGCCGCGCTCGGTGAAGGTGATCCAGTCGCCGTGGCGCCACACGCCCGGGAAGTCCTCGAAGTAGGCCGAGCGGAAGCGGGATCCGTCGTCATCGCCCCAGAAACCGACCGGCATGGACGGCATCGGCGCGGTGATGACGAGCTCGCCGAGCCCACCGGTGACGGGACGGCCGTCCTCGTCCCAGGCCTCGACGGCGCAGCCCAGGCTGCGGCAGGAGATCTCCCCGGCGTAGACGGGCACCAGGGGGGAGGCGCCCACGAACGCGGCACAGGTGTCGGTGCCACCGGAGACGGACTGCAGGTGCACGTCGCCGACGGCCTCGTAGACCCAGCGGAAGCCCTCCGCGGGAAGCGGCGCCCCCGTGGAGCCGACGCCACGCAGGCCGGAGAGGTCGGCGACCTCACGGGGGACCAGACCTTCCTTGCGGCACTGCAGCAGGAACGGCGCACTCGTGCCGAAGTAGGTGATGTCGAGCTCCTCGACCATCCGCCACAAGGCTGCAAGGTCGGGGTGGGCGGGATTGCCGTCGACAAGGACGACGGTGGAGCCCACCAGGAGGCCGGAGACGAGCAGGTTCCACATCATCCAGCCGGTGGTGGAGAACCAGAAGAACACGTCGTCGGGACCGAAGTCGTGGTGCAGTCCCAGGCTCTTGAAGTGCTCCACCGTGATGCCGCCGTGCCCGTGCACGATGGGCTTGGGCAGGCCGGTGGTTCCGGAGGAGTAGAGGACGTAGAGCGGATGGTCGAACGGCAGCCGCTCGAACTCCAGCGGCCCGGGCTCGGCCAGCAGCTCCGCCCACGTCGTCACCTCGGCCCCACCGGCGTGATCGGGCGCTGCGCCGTCCGGGTGGAGGTAGGGCAGCCACACGAGGGTCCTGACGCTGGGCAGCGCCTCGACGATCTGCACGACCTCGTCGCGTCGGGGGACGTCCTTGTCGCCGTAGCGGTAGCCGTCGACGGCGAGCACGAGCGTCGGCTCGGTCTGCTGCCAACGGTCCACGACGCTCTGCACGCCGAACTCCGGGGCGCACGAGCTGAAGACCGCCCCGAGGCTCGCCGTGGCGAGCAGCAGCACGAGCGTCTCGGCGATGTTGGGGGAGTACGCAGCCACCCGGTCGCCCCGGCCGACGCCGTGCCGCACGAGGCCCGCGCGGGCCCGAGCCACGGCGTCGCGCAGCTCGGCCGCCGTGACGGCGACGTCGTCGCGGGTCTGTGAGCGGGACAGCACGACGACGTCGTCGTCGGCGCGGCCGGGCAGGCGCAGCATCGCCTCGGCGTAGTTGAGCCGCACGTTCGGGAACCACCGCGCGCCGGGCATCGATGCGTCGGCGAGCGCTGGTGTGGCACTGCCGTCGTGCGGGACGTCGAAGTGCTCCCAGACGGCGCTCCAGAAGCCGTCGAGGTCCTGCACGGACCACCGCCACAGGTCGTCGTAGGTGCCGCTCTGGGGCGCTCCGCGGGTGACTGCCTCGGCCGCGAACTCGCTCATGCGTGGGCGCGCGTCAGCACTCGGCCGCCACAGGACGTCGCTCACGCCGTCTCCTCGACGTCGGCGGTGACGAGTGCGGTGAGAACGAGGGCCACGGCATAGCTGGCGGAGACCAGCAGCGGCACGACGAGCCAGGCCCACGGGCCGGAGGCGAGGTCGATGAAGAACAACAGGATGGCGATGAGGACCAGGAAGACCGCGAGCAACGAGACGGTGCCGGCGTTCTCGACGGTGAGTGTGCGCAGCAGACGTGCCCCGGCCCAGACGGTGAACACCGCGAGGGAGACGACCACGAGGCCGCCCCACAGTCCGCCGCCGGAGGACGTGCCGCGCACCTGGGTGAAGACGAGTCCGGAGAGCCAGCCGACGACGACGGCGAGCAGGCCGAGCAGCAGGCCGACCACCGCAGCCGAACGCAGGGGCGGCTGGGGAGGCAGGCGATACTCGCGGACGTCCCAGTAGCGGTCCGCGACGAACCTGCGAGCGGCGCTGCCGGCACGCCGGAGCCCGCCGAGGCCCGCCGCAGCACTCTGCGTGCCCTTGGCGCTCCACTGCTTGGAGGTCTGGCGGACGCTGCCGAGGTTGACTGTGGGCCGCTTCGGCACGGAGGCGGTCGAGTCCGCGTCAGGGCTCTTCTCGGGCTTGGGACCGACCGGCCGCGACGTACGCGATACCGACGAACGAGACGTCGGTGCGGGACGCACGACGGTGCGCCTGACCACCTTCTTGACGACGCGCGGCTGCCCGCGCGGGGGCGTCGTCGGGTCGTCGTCAGTCACCACTCAAGTGTGTCACAAGCCACGGAGCGCAGGCAGGTGACCGCGACCCCCTCGTCGTGCCGGCACGTGGCGGTGGGCCCGGCCCGGGTCTGCTTGCTAGCGTCATGCCATGGACGTCGAGGCAGCGCAACGTACCGGAGAGATCGCCGGGATGGCCACGGCCGTCATCGGCACGGGGCTGCTCCTGGCGCCCGGCCCGGTCGGCCGGCTGGCCGAGATCGAGAATCCGCGGGTGGCGCGCGCGATCGGCGTCACGGACCTGGTGATCGCGCCCGGACTGCTGCGGGGCCGCCCCCGCTGGCCGTGGCTGGTGGCGCGCACCGTCGCCAACGGTGCCACCGCTGCACTGCTCCTCTCGAGCCGGCGCCCCAGGGCCTTGGCGACGGCCGCCGCGCTCGCCGGTCTCACGGTGGCCGACGGACGTGCTGCCGCCGTCCTGCGCCGCGCCGGCCGCTGAGCGTGCTCCTGCGGTTACCGACCACCGGCTGAGTGTCTCGCCGTCCTCGAGTCCGACCTTCGCCACCGCCGCAGACTCGCCGTCGAACCCCTCCGCCAGCATGATCTCGCCAGCAAGGCCAGCGGCGTCCATCAGCCCTAGAAATGACGAAGGTCCGAACCCACACCAATTGGGTTCGGCCCTCCGCGATGTCGTGAGACATCACAATGGTCGGGGTGACAGGATTTGAACCTGCGGCCTCGTCGTCCCGAACGACGCGCGCTACCAAGCTGCGCCACACCCCGGCGGAGCATCCACCCTCAGGCGGACAACCCCGGAGAGTCTATCCCAGTCAGGGTGAGCAGGGTGGCCTCGGGGCGGCAGGCGAAGCGAACCGGGGCGAACGGAGACGTTCCGAGGCCTGCTGAGACGTGCAGCCAGGACGGCTCGTGGCCCGGGACCTGGTGCGTGTGCAGGCCCCGCGCACGGCTGCGGTCCAGGTCGCAGTTGGTGACCACGGCACCGTGGAAGGGGACCCGCAGCTGGCCCCCGTGCGTGTGTCCGGCGAGGATCAGTGGGTGGCCGGAGGCGTTCCACCGGTCCAGGACCCGCAGGTACGGCGCGTGCGCGACACCGATGGACAGGTCCGCCGACGAGTCCGCCGGGACGTCGTCCAGCTGGTCGTACCCCAGGTGCGGGTCGTCGACCCCCGCGAACGCCAGCCGGCGGCCATCCACCGTGAGCTCGTCGTGACGGTTGTTCAGATCGAGCCAGCCACGAGCCGTGAACGAGGCCCGCAGCTCCTCGAAGGGCAGGTCCGCCGAACGTTCCCACGCACCACCGGCCGAGATCCCGGTACCGCCGGTGAGGTACTTCAGAGGGTTCTTCGCCACGGGCGCGAAGTAGTCGTTGGAGCCGAAGACGAAGACACCGGGAAGGTCCAGCAGGTCGCCGTAGGCGCGCAGCACCGCGTCGCCCGCATCCATGTGGGCCAGGTTGTCGCCGGTGTTGACGACGAGGTCGGGCTCGAGCTCGGCCAGCGACCTCAGCCAGCCCTGCTTGCGCTGCTGCGCCGGTCGCATGTGCGCGTCCGACAGGTGGAGGACCTTCAGGGGTCTGGAGCCGGCCGCGAGGACGGGCACAGAGGCGTGGCGCAGTGCGAACCAACGCGTCTCCGCAAAGGCATAGCCCGCTGTGGCGACGCCAGCGGCCAGCAGTCCGAGGGGAAGGGCAGTGGTCGGCTTCACCGCTCCACCCTAGAACCACCGTGTGCGTGGCACCTCCCCAGGACGCCCGGTGAGAGGATGGCGCCATGGCAGAGCTCAAGGACCGCATCCGAGCCGACCTCACGGCATCCATGAAGGCACGCGATACGGCCCGCTCCTCGACGCTGCGCATGCTCATCGCCGCCATCACCAACGCCGAGGTGGCCGGCACCGAGGCCAGGGAGCTCACCGACGAGGATGTCATCGGCGTGCTCACGTCGGAGTCCAAGAAGCGGCGGGAAGCGGCCCAGGCCTTCGCCGACGCAGGACGGGACGACCAGGCGGCCAAGGAGCGGCACGAGGCCGAGATGATCGCCGAGTACCTCCCCGAACAGCTCGACGCCGCCCAGATCGCCGAGATCGTCAGCGAGGCCGTGCAGAGCACCGGTGCCGCCGACGAAGGCATGCGGGCCATGGGCAAGGTCATGGGCATCGTGCAACCACGCACCAAGGGGCGGGCCGACGGAGCCGCCGTCGCCGCGGAGGTCAAGCGCCAGCTGGGGCAGGCCTGAGCAGCTCGGTCCGTGCCGGGCGCCCGACGGCGCGCGGTCCGGTCAGGCAGGCACCAGGCGCCTGAGGCGTTGGCCCGCGACGTCAGTCGTCGTCATCGTCGTCGCCACCACCGCGCTGGGCTGGCGGCGGCTGGGGAGCTCGCTGCGGCGGATCCTGGAAACGCTTGCCGTCCAGGTAGTTCTGGATCGTCCCCATGGCGTCCTTCCACATCGGTCCGGACAGTGAGGAACCGCCGGCCTGCGAGAAGCTGATGCCCTGGCCGCGCAGCGTCACACCCACCAGGCCCTGTGGCTGGCCCTGTCGGTTGGCGCCGGCGATCATCGATGCCGTGGACAGCTCCGGCGTGTAGCCGGTGTACCAGACCGCCTGGCTGGAGTTGGTGGTACCGGTCTTGGCTGCGGAGTCGATGTTCAGGGCGGTGCCGTTGCTGTGGCCGAAGCCCCCGGGCTGCTGCACGCCTCGCAGGATGTCGTTGATCTGCGCTGCGATCTCCCGGCTCATCACCCGCTCGCAGTCCGTGTCGTACTTCTTGACGGTCTCGCCGTTGACGTCCAGGATCTCCGCGACCGGACGCGGTTCGCAGCGAACCCCGCCGGAGCCGACGGTCGCGTACGCATTGGCCATGTCCAGCGTGCTGACCGACGTGACGCCCAGCGTGAACGGGCCGACCTGGTCCTGCGGCGGCACCGTGATGCCCATGTCCTCGGCGGCCCGCACCGTGTTGCACAGACCGGCGTCGCGCTCGAGCTGCGCGAAGTACGTGTTCACCGACTGACGCATGCCGCGATACATGTCGAACGTGCCCGAGCCGGTGGAGTTCTTGACCGGCCAGGCAGCGGTGCCGTTGCCGTCACAGGTGAAGAAGGTTCCGGCCGGGATGGTCATGTCCTGCGGCGACGGGTAGGTCTTGCCGACCCCGAGACCTTCCTTCAGGGCCGCCACCGCCGTGAAGATCTTGAACGTGGATCCGGCCTGGAAACCACCGGACTGGCCGTACTTGGAGGGCACTGAGAAGTTGAGGAACGTCTCGCCTGCCTTGCGGTCGGTGCCCATCGGTCGTGACTGGGCGACACCGCGGACGTTGCCCGTCCCGGGCTCGACCATGGCGAGCGAACCGATCGCGCGGTCCTTGGCGGACACGCGGTTGCGGACGGCCTTGTTGGCGGCCTCCTGCATGCGCAGGTCGACGGTGGACTTGATGGTCAGGCCGCCGCGCTCCAACCGTGCGCGGCGCTCCTCGACGTCGTCGCCGAGGCTCTCGTCGTTCAGCAGGAACTGGCGGATGTAGTCGCACGAGAACGCCGCCACCGACTCGACGCAACCGTTGGGGAACCGGGTGATGTCGAGCTTGAGGTTCTCGGCCATGAGCTCATCGGCCGTCTCTTGGTCGATCTTGCCCTGTCT
The DNA here is from genome assembly GCF_041951745.1 of Aeromicrobium sp. CTD01-1L150. Taxonomy (GTDB): domain Bacteria; phylum Actinomycetota; class Actinomycetes; order Propionibacteriales; family Nocardioidaceae; genus Aeromicrobium. The sequence goes on along the minus strand of NZ_CP169555.1, from coordinate 3,783,178 downwards.
GGCCATGACCGCCAGCACCGTGTTGCGGCGCTGCAGGGCGCGCTCGGGGAACACGCGGGGGTTGAACTCGTCGGGGTTCTGCACCAGCCCGGCGAGGGTCGCCGACTCACGGATGTTCAGGTCCGCTGAGTCCTTGGAGAAGTAGTGGTGCGCTGCCGCGGAGATGCCGTGGGCGCCGTCGCCGAAGTAGGCGATGTTGAGGTAGCGCTCGAGGATCTCGTCCTTGGAGTGCCTCTCCTCGAAGTCGATGGCCAGCTTGAGCTCGCGCACCTTGCGGGCCGGCGAGCCCTCCGTGGCGGCCCGCATCTGCTCCTCGGTGCCAGCCTGCTGCACCAGGGAGAGCTTGACGAGCTGCTGGGTGAGCGACGAACCGCCCTGGATCTCACCGCCGGCCGCATTGTTGATCAGCGCGCGCAGGGTGCCCTCCAGGTCGAGTGCACCGTGCTCGTAGAAGCGGTTGTCCTCGATCGCCATGATCGCCGTCTTGGCGTGCTCGGAGATCTCATCGAGCGGGACGTCCTGCCGATTCTCCTGGTAGAAGTACGCCAGCAGGCTGCCGTCGGCGGCCAGCAGTCGGGTGGTCTGTGGGTTGGGCTGGTCCTCCAGGGCGATCGGCAGGTCCATCGCGTCCTCGGCCAGATCGGTGGCTGTGGCCGAGAGGAACGCCGTGGTGGGCACCACGAGGATCGCGATGAGCACGCCCATCCCCGCAGCGAGCACGACCATCGACCCGATGATCGAGACCTTCGATCCCTGCTTCGGCTCGGTCTGAGCGAGGCGGCGTGCTCGACCCGTGAAGGCGTCCCAAGACATGACACAAGGGTACGGGTGGTTCCTGAGAAACACTGCGACGCCGGGCCGGCGGTGATGAAGCGGGCCACGGAAGTGGCCCGGAAGGACTAGTGGGATCTGGTCCGGACGAGGTCTGCCGCGGGTGCGTCGGCGTTCCTACGCTGTGTGGACAACCACGAACACCTCCGGTCCCAGGATCGGATTCTCGGGAGGTTCGACATGGAATGGAACGAGAACTGGGCGGCCCAAGCCGCTTGCCGCGGCAAGTCCGACGAGCTCTTCGTCAAGGGTGCCGAGCAGAACCGTGCCAAGCAGATGTGTGGGGGGTGCTCGGTGCGTGCGGAGTGTCTCGCCGAAGCGCTCGACAACCGCATCGAGTGGGGCGTGTGGGGTGGTATGACCGAGCGTGAGCGGCGCGCCCTGCTGCGTCGTCGGCCCAACGTGGCCACCTGGCGCAGCATCCTGCAGCCTGCCTGAGCCGTCAGGACCCGGCTGCCCCGCCGAGGAGCTCGCCGATGCTGCGCAGTCCGTCCAGGTCGTGGACGTCCGAGCTCAGCGCAGGGACGGCCACGGCGCCGACCCTCGGATGCGCAGCCGCGAACTGCCGGCGCAACGTCCGCTCGCGTTCTGCGACCTGCGCTCGCGCGGCGTGGACGTCGAGCAGGTCCGCCGTCGCGGCGTCGGCCGACTTCGCGCGGCGGCGCAGGCGCCTGGAGCCGGACTCCGCGTCGGCGGCGGTGAGCTGCTCCGTCCCGACGTCGTGGACCCGGTTGACCACCAGACCGGCGAGCGGCATCTGCTCCTCGGCGAGCCGTTCGGTGAAGTAGGCGGCCTCCCGCATCGCGTCAGGCTCCGGCGCCGCCACGACGATGAAGGCGTTCCCGCCCGCCTGCAGCAGTGCGTAGGTCGCCTCGGCCCGCTGGCGGAACCCTCCGAACAACGTGTCGAACGCCGCCACGAAGGTCTGTACGTCGGTCAGGACCTGGGCGCCGAGCACCTTGTTGAGAGCGCTCGTGACGACACCGAAGCCCGCGCTGAGCAGGCGCGCCGGTCCCTTGGCCGGCGCCAGCAGCAGCTTGATGAAGCGTCCGTCCAGCAGCGAGGAGAGTCGTTCGGGGGCGTCGAGGAAGTCGAGGGCCGAGCGTGACGGTGGCGTGTCGACGACGATGAGGTCCCATCGGCGGTCGCCCTCGACGGACTCGGCGTGCAGCTGGCCGAGCTTCTCCATCGCCATGTACTCCTGCGTGCCGGCGAAGGAGCTGGACAGCGCGACGTAGAACGGGTTGGCCAGCACCTGCCGTGCCTTCTCCGGCGATGCGTGGGCCTGCACGACCTCATCGAAGGTGCGCTTCATGTCGAGCATCATGGCCTCCAGCGATCCGCCGGCGGAGGTGTCGACGTCGGAGACCGGGCGGGGGGTGTTGTCCAGCTCGGTCAGGCCCATCGACTGGGCGAGCCGGCGGGCGGGATCGATCGTGAGCACGCAGACACGGCGGCCCTGCTCGGCCGCCCGCAGGGCCAGCGCGGCCGATGCCGTCGTCTTTCCGACGCCGCCGGACCCGCAGCACACGATGATCTGCGTGTCGGTGTCGGCCAGCAGGGCGTCGACGTCGAAGACCGGACCGGTGCCGGTGCCACGGTTGCGGGAGGTGCTGCGCGGTCGGCGGCCCTCCGGGCTGGTGCTCGGGCGCCCGGTCACGAGTCGACCTCCGCCCCTGCCCGGTCCGGCGCCGCGGCCAGGAGGTCGTCGCGCAGGCCTCGGGCGAGCTCGAACAGCGCGCCGAGGTCGATGCCGTCAGGCAGGTACGGCAGCTCGACGACCGGGCGATCGGCACCGGTGATGACCTGACGCTGGGCCGCCTGGAGGTCCTGACGCTCCAGGTGCGCCCGCCCGCCGTCGATGAGCATCTGGGCTGCGGCGGGGTCGAGCGAGGCGGACGTCAGGGAGTCACGGACGTCGTCGAGCCCGAGTGCGTCGGACTCGAGCATCTCGCGCGTGGAGGCGCGGACCAGGGCCGGCCGCACCAGGTTGAGCACCACGTGACCGACGGGGAGGTCGGCGGCGCGCAGCTCGGCCATCCCGTCGAGCGTCTCCTGCACCGGCATCTCCTCCAGCACGGAGACGAGGTGCACCCGGGTGGTGTCGGCGCGCATCATGCTCATGATCGAGTCCGCCTGACGGCGGATCGGTCCGGTCTTGGCCAGTCCGGCGACCTCGGCGTTGACGTTGAGGAACCGGGTGATGCGCCCGGTGGGGGGTGCGTCCATGACGACGGCGTCGTAGGCCTCGTCGCCCGTGCGGCCGGCGGCCTCGTAGACCTTGCCGGTGAGGAGCACGTCGCGAACACCCGGGGCGATCGTGGTGGCGAAGTCGATGATGCCGAAGCGGTCGAGGGCGCGGCCGGCGCGGCCGAGCCGGTAGTACATCTGCAGGTACTCCAGCAGGGCGGCCTCGGGGTCGATGGCCAGTGCATACACCTCCCCGCCGTCCAGGCCGACGCTGACGCGACGTTCCTCATAGGGCAGGGGAGGGACGTCGAAGAGCTGCGCGATGCCCTGACGCCCCTCCACCTCGCACAGGAGCACTCGTCGGCCGCCCTCGGCAAGAGCGATCGCGAGGGCCGCCGCCACCGTCGTCTTGCCGGTGCCGCCCTTGCCGCTCACGATGTGCAGCGGTGGCCGTTCGGTCATTCTCCGACCCTAGCGACGTCCGGTCTCGGTCGCCCGCGATGCCTGGCGGCCGACCCCGGGGGTGAGGCTCGGGCGATGCCCTACAGTCGTGCCATGCAGCAATGGGAGTACCTGACCGCGCCGGTGCTGGTCCACAACACCAAGCAGATCCTCGACAACTTCGGTCGCGACGGGTGGGAGCTCGTCCAGATCGTTCCCGGGATGAACCCCGAGAACCTCGTCGCCTACTTCAAGCGGCCGGCCCAGTCATGAGCCGGCGCCGGCCCGGGGGCGTGAACCAGGATCCTGGGATCCGTCCATGCTCCGCCGTCGGTTCCGCTGAGGACGTGGCCGCATGACCGTCGAGGCGCGGCTGGCCGACCTGGGGCTCCAGGTGCCCGACGTCGCCGCGCCCGTGGCCGACTACGTCCCCGCCGTCCGATCGGGGCAGCACGTCTTCACCGCCGGGCAGCTCCCGCTGGCGGCCGGTGAGCTGCTGCTCACCGGGAAGGTCGGCGGCGAGGTCTCGGCCGAGGAGGCGCACGACTGCGCCAGACAGTGCGCCCTCAACGCCATCGCCGCCGTGCGAACGGTCGCCGACCTCGAGAGCGTGGTGCGCGTCGTCAAGGCCACCGTGTTCGTCGCGAGCACGCCGGACTTCACCGGTCAGCCGGCCGTGGCCAACGGTGCCAGCGAGCTGCTCGGGCAGGCGTTCGGTGACGCCGGCAAGCATGCGCGCAGCGCCGTGGGCGTCCCGGTCCTGCCGTTGGATGCACCCGTCGAGGTCGAGATCGTCTTCGAGGTCGACTGATGCGGATCCCGGTCCCTGCCGCGCTGGCTGAGCGCGCCGCCGCGGCGCAGGGAGCCGTGGCGCCGGCGCGTGATGCGGCCACGATCGCCCTGCTGCGTGCGGGACCGGAGGGCGTCGAGACCTACCTGCTGCGCCGGCAGTCCACCATGGAGTTCGCGCCCGGTCAGTACGTCTTCCCGGGCGGCAGCGTGCAGGAGAGCGACCGCGAGGACATCGGGTGGGTCGGCCCGCCGGAGTCGTGGTGGGCCGCACGGTTCTCCTGCGACGTCGAGGTCGCCCGGGCGCTCGTGGTCGCCGCGGTCCGTGAGACGTTCGAGGAGTCGGGCATCCTGCTCGCCGGACCCGACGAGCAGTCCATCGTCGCCGACACCGGTGAGGACTGGTCCCAGCAGGCCAGGCTGGACCTGGAGGGAGGCCGGACGAGCCTCGCCGAGCTGTTCGCCGCACGCCAGCTGGTGCTGCGGGCCGACCTGCTCGGCCCGTGGTCACACTGGATCACCCCGGCCTTCGAGCCCCGCCGCTACGACACGCGCTTCTTCGTGGCGGCCGCGCCACCGGGCCAGCGGGTCGGCTCCCTGCCGGGCGAGGCCGACCGTGCCGCCTGGGTCTCCCTGAAGCGCGTCACCGCAGCCGTCCGTGCCGGCGAGGCAGCCATGCTCCCGCCCACCTGGGTCACCTGCCGTGAGCTCGAGCCGGTCGCCGTCGACGGCCTGCTCGACGCCGCCGGCCGTCGTGAGATCGTGCCCATCGAGCCGTGCATCGTCGAGGTCGACGGTGAGCTGTTCCTGGAGAATCCCGTGGAGGACCTGTCATGAGCGAGCGCCAGCGAGCGACGATTCAGTACACCTCATGCGGTCACGTTCCTACGCTTGTCTCTTTCGAGGACGTGACCGCATTGAGCGAGCGTGAGCGAGCGAACCGATGACCGAGGCCATCAGTGAGCGCACGACGCTCGTGCGTGCGGACAACCCCGGCATCATGACGCTGGACGGCACCAACACGTGGATCCTGCGTGAACCGGGCGCCGAGCGCAGCATCGTCGTCGACCCCGGACCGGCCGACGATGAGCACCTGCGCCGCGTGCACGAGGCTGCTGGCCCGGTGGGGCTCGTGCTGTTCACGCATCGCCACCTCGACCACACGGAGGCGGTCGACGCCTTCGGTGAGCTCACCGGGGCACCGAGCCGCGCCACGGACCCTGAGTTCTGTCGTTCCGGCGAGCCGCTCGTCGACGGGGAGATGATCGACGTCGACGGTCTGCGGCTGGAGGTCGTCGCCACGCCAGGGCACACCAGCGACTCCACCTGCCTGCGGCTCGTCGACGAGCCGGTGCTGCTCAGCGGAGACACCATCCTGGGTCGGGGCACGACGGTCGTGGCCCACCCGGACGGCGTCCTCGGGCCCTACCTGGACACGCTGGCCCGGTTGCGTGAGCTCGTCGAGGAGGGTGTCGTGCGGCGGATCCTGCCCGGCCACGGGCCGGTCATCGAGCAGGCGCTGACCGTCGTCGATGCGTACATCGACCACCGGCACGAACGCCTGGACCAGGTGCGGGCCGCCCTGGCCGCCGGCGACACCACGGCACGTGAGGTCGTCGAGCGGGTCTATGCCGACGTTGATCCGGTGCTGTGGGATGCCGCCGAGCTGAGCGTCCGGGCCCAGCTGGACCACCTGCAGCAGTCCTGACGCACGGGCACGAGGCCGTCACCCGGCAATGGTGGGCCGGGCACCAGCAGCCGTCCCGGTCCTTGCGTGCGAAGGGACGCTGATGTCAGCGCGCGCGGCGCTGCAGACGCTCGAGGTCCTGGATGACCACGCTGCGCGGCTCCAGACGCATCCAGCCGCGCGAGGCGAAGTCCGCCAGGGCCTTGTTGACCGTCTCGCGGGAGGCGCCGACCAGCTGGGCCAGCTCCTCCTGGGTGAGATCGTGGTTGACGTGGACGCCGTCGTCGGCCTTGCGTCCGAAACGGGAGGCGAGGTCGAGCAGGGCCTTGGCCACCCGGCCCGGAACGTCGGAGAAGACCAGGTCCCCGACGACCTCGTTGGTGCGACGCAGACGGCCGGCGAGCTGGTTGAGCAGCGCCATCGCGACGTCCGGGTGGGCGCGCAGCACCGGGCTGAGCGCCTCGTGCCCCAGGCTCTTGATGTCCACGTCGGTGACTGCCGTGGCGGTGGCCGAACGTGGGCCGGGGTCGAAGAACGACAGCTCGCCGAACATCTGCCCCGGGCCGAGGATGGCCAGCAGGTTCTCGCGGCCGTCAGGTGAGGTGCGGCCGAGCTTGATCTTGCCGTCGATGACGACGTAGAGCTGGTTGCCGTCGTCGCCCTCGTTGAACAGGACCTCTCCACGCCGCAACGTCACAGGAGACATCGACGCGTCGAGCGCGCCAGCAGCATCGTCGTCGAGTCCGGAGAAGAGCGGCGCTCGGCGCAGCACGTCGTCAGTCACAGGCTTCCTTCTTCTTGTCAGGTCGCTCACAGTCTGTCCTACCGGGGACAAGATTTCCACACGCCGGGCCGTGGATCGAAGCGCCACGTACTCTGGCGGCGTGTCGAGTCCTGCCCCGAGTGTGCCGCCCCACGCTCCAGACGGGTCCCGCACCGCCCTGGTCCGACGGGCGCGAAAGATCAATCGCGTCCTCGCAGCCACCTACCCTGACGCAGGCTGCGAGCTGGACTTCACCGACCCCTTCGAGCTGCTCGTCGCCACCGTCCTGTCGGCCCAGACCACCGACCGCAGGGTCAACGCCGTCACCCCGACACTGTTCGAGCGCTGGCCCGACGCCCACGCCCTCGCAGGGGCGGAGCGGGCCGACGTCGAGGACGTCATCCGCTCCACCGGATTCTTCCGCGCCAAGACGGACAGCATCCTGGGGTTGTCGGCAGCCCTGGTGGAACGACACGGGGGACAGGTGCCCGGTCGGCTCGCAGACCTGGTCAAGCTGCCCGGTGTGGGTCGCAAGACGGCCAACGTCGTGCTGGGCAACGCCTTCGACGTCCCCGGCATCACGGTGGACACGCACTTCGCCCGTCTGGTCGCCCGGTTCCGGTGGATCGACGAGTCAGACCTGAAGGATCCGGTTCGTACCGAGCACGCCGTCGGCGCCCTGTTCGAACGTCGTGAGTGGACGATGCTCAGCCACCGCCTGATCTGGCACGGCCGTCGCCGCTGCCACGCGCGCCGGCCGGCGTGCGGCGCCTGCCCGGTGGCCCACTGGTGTCCCTCGTTCGGTGTGGGCCCGACCGACCCGGTCGTCGCCGAGGGTCTGGTCACGACGCAGGGTCGGGCGTGAAGGGCCTCCTGGGCACCCTCGCGGCGTTGCTGCTGCTCGCGGGGTGCGGGACGGAGCCGGGTGGTGCGCCGACGTTCGACACCGACGGCGGCGACGCCGACCTCGACGCCCTCGTGCAGCAGGCCGGTCAGATCGGGCTGCGGGAGTGCCCCGAACCGGCCCAGGGCGGGCCTGCCCCAGGAGGCGACCCTGGCGACGTGCCGCAAGACGAGGCTGCTGACGACGCGGGTGCCCCGCTGCCGGAGCTGCACCTGACCTGCCTGCACGACGGGGAGCCGGTCGATCTGTCGAGGATCGAGGGCCCCGCCGTCGTCAACCTGTGGGCCAGCTGGTGCAAGCCCTGTCGCGAGGAGCTTCCGCTGCTGGCGCGTCTGGACGAGGAGGCCGGCGAGGAGGTCTCCGTGATCGGGATCGACGTCGCCGACCGTGCCCCGGAGGCTGCGCTCGAGCTGGCCGAACGCAGCGGTGTCACCTACCCTCAGCTGTTCGACCCCGATCAGCTCACCAGAGCGCCGTTGCGCGTCGTCGGCCTCCCGCAGACCGTCTTCGTGGACGAGCAGGGGATCATGGTGGCCACGGAGCGCACGCCCTACCGTTCCTACGGCGACCTGACCGCCGCCCTCGACCGACACCTGGGAGTTCGACCATGACCCGCACGGAGCTGTCCGACGGGCTGACCGAGAGGCTGCCGCAGTGGCTGGTGCCGTTGGCGGAGCTGGCGTCGTCGGTCCGCGCCGAGCAGCTCGCCCCCCGCTTTCCCCATCCGCCCGACGACGCTCGCCCCGCCGCCGTCCTCATCTGCTTCGCCGACGGCAGCCAAGGACCCGAGGTCCTGCTCACCGAGCGGGCGCCGACGCTGCGCAACCATGCCGGTCAGATCTCCTTCCCTGGCGGCGCCAGTGACGTCGAGGACGACGACGCCGTGGCCACCGCGCTGCGCGAGACCGAGGAGGAGGTCGGGCTGGAGCGCGCGTCGGTCGACGTCTTCGGTGTGCTGCCGAGGCTCTGGCTCCCGCCCAGCAACTTCGGCGTCACCCCGGTGCTCGGGCACTGGTCGACGCCACGTCGGCTCAAGCCGCGCTCCCCCGATGAGGTCCGCACCGTCATCCAGCAGCCCCTGCGGCTGCTGACCGACCCGGCCCGACGGTTCACCGTCGTGCACCCGTCGGGCTGGCGGGGCCCCGCCTTCGACATCGGCACCGAGATGCCGCTGTGGGGATTCACCGCCGGTGTCCTGTCCCGGCTGCTGGACCGTGTCGGCTGGGCCGAACCCTGGGACGAGGATGTCGTCCGCGACCTGCCGGACCTGACGTGAACACCCTCGACGTCGTCCTGGTCGTCATCGTGGTGGCGTACGCCGTCTCCGGCTACGTCCAGGGGTTCGTGGTCAACCTCGTGGCCACCGTCGGACTGCTGGTCGGCGGAGGCTCGGCGATCTTCGCCGTCCCGATGCTGCTGGACTCCTCCGGCGCGGCGACCCTGCAGACGTCACTGCTGGCTCTCGGTCTCGTCATCGGTGCGGCGGCCATCGGTCAGGCGATCGGCACCTACATCGGCACCGACCTGCGAGGAGGGTTGCAGTCCACCACCGGCCGCACGGTCGACGCCGTCGGCGGCGGGGCCCTGAGCATCGTCACCGTGCTGGTCGCCACGTGGGCGCTTGGGTACTCGGTGAGTGGCGCCTCGATCCCGTACCTCTCCTCCTCCGCGAGGGAGTCCTCGATCCTCGGGCAGGTCGACGGGGTCATGCCCAACCGCGCGTCCGAGGCGCTGCGAGCGTTCAACAGGGTGCTCGATGCCAACCTGTTCCCGCGCTACATGGATCCCTTCTCCCCGGAGCAGATCCAGGCCATCGGCCCACCCGATGACGGGACCCTCGACGAGCCCGGCGTGCGCGAGGCCGCCGGGAGCGTCGTCAAGATCCTCGGTCAGGCCGAGTGTGGCAAGGGCATCGAGGGGTCCGGGTTCGTCTACGGTCCCGGCCGGGTCATGACCAATGCCCATGTCGTCGCCGGCGTCGACCAGCCGGAGGTCACGGTGGGCCAGCGGCGCGTCCCGGGCCGGGTGGTTGTCTTCGACCCCCAGCTCGACCTCGCCGTCATCGCCACCGAGGATCTGGGCGTCCCGGCGCTGGAGTTCGACGAGTCCGGCTCTCCCGGTCAGCCTGCGGCCGTGCTCGGCTACCCCGAGAACGGGCCCTTCGACGCCCGGTCGGCGCGTATCCGTGAACAGCTGACGTTGCGCAGCCCCGACATCTACGACCGCGGCGAGGTGCTCCGCGAGACGTTCTCCATCCGCGGCCTGGTGCGCTCGGGCAACTCCGGTGGGCCGCTCATCTCACCCGACGGCGACGTCCTCGGCGTCATCTTCGCCGCCTCCATCTCCGACAGCGCCACGGGCTACGCGGTGACCGCCGATGCTGCGGCGGAGAACGCCGCCGAGGGGTTGTCGACCAACCAGAGTGTCGACACCGGAGGATGCACATGATCCGGTCGGTGGCCTCCGGGCTGCTGTGGATCGTGGCCGTCGCGGCGATCACCGTCACGCTGCCGGTGGCGTGGGTGGCGCTGAACGTTGCCGACGAGGACGGGTTCGTCGAGCTCACCGCGCCCTTCGCCACCGACGACGAGCTGGGCGACGCCCTCTCCGCGGGGGTCGCGGACGCGGTCGTCGAGACCACCGGCCTGCCGGTCGGCCAACAGCTGCTCCGCGAGCTGGTGGACCGGGCCTTCACGAGGTTGGTGGATGATCCGCAGTTCCCCGAGGCGTGGCGTGAGAGCCAGCGAGCCTCCCACCGGGCGACGTTCGAGGACGGCGAGCAGGAACGTCTCGTCCTGGACATCGGCCCGATCGTCGACCTCGTCGGTGACGAGATCGCCGATGACCTGCCCGTGGCCCTTCCTTCGCCGGAGACGATCGTGGTGCCGGTGACGCGCGAGGTTCAGCCCCGGGCGATCGAGGCGGTGCGGGCAGCTCCGTCGCAGGCTGCGCTCGGCGGGGCCGTCGCCGTGCTCGCGAGCCTCGGGTCGGTGCTGCTGGCGCGACGCCGGAGCGTGGCGCTCGGGTTCTGGGGGCTCGGGGTGGTCGGTGCCGGAGGCGTGCTCATGCTGGCCGCCAACCGTGCCGTTCCCGACCTGCTCGCCACCAGAGCGGCGGACAGCGAGCTTGCCGCGACGATGCGCGACCTGCTCGCCGCTCGGGCCACGGCGGCCTTCGAGGAGTGGCTGCTGGTGACGGTGGTCGTGGGCGGGGTCGCGATGCTCGTCGGGTTCGGGTCCAGGATCGTGCGGCGCTGATCGCGACGGTGTCAGCTTGACGCGGGCGCGGAGCCGGCGCGGTGCGCGCCGGCCGAGGACGTCTGGCCCTTGAGCGCGGCCGGGATCTTCTTGGCCGCCTCGATCGACTGTTCCGGCTTCTTGACCTTCTTGATGAGCCGGACCCCCACCAGGACGAGCACGACGCCGAGCAGCACGTAGGCCCCGGCGACGATGAGGTAGCACCAGGCGAGGTGCAGGCCGGTCATGGACAGCAGGTGGGCGAACGCGATCGACAACAGGATGATGACCAGCAGGCCCAGGAAGCCGGCGACCGCGAACATCGCGGCCCCGATCCCGCCCACCTTGGCACTCGTGATCACCTCGCGCTTGGCGAGGTCGACCTGGTGCTGGACGATCAGGTTGAGGTCGCGCGTGATGTCCGCGACGATCCTGCCGATGGTCGGGTCGTCGTCCCTGCCGGTGGTCGGGTCGTCGTGCTGCTGACTCATGGTCGTGACTCTATCCGCTGAGCACGCCAGATTCGTGAGCCCGTGCACCCAGCGCGACGGACGTGGGTGCACGGGCTCACGAATCTGGCAGGTCAGTCCTCGTCGTTCTTGGCGTCGCCCAGACCGGCGGTGATGAGGTCCATGACCGATGAGTCGGCCAGCGTGGTCGCGTCGCCGACCTCGCGGTGCTCGGCGACGTCGCGCAGGAGGCGACGCATGATCTTGCCCGAGCGGGTCTTGGGGAGCTCGGGGACGACCATGATCTGGCGCGGTTTGGCGATCGGGCCGATCTGGCCGGCCACGTGCTGGCGCAGCTCCGCCACGACGTCCTCGCCCCCGTCTCCGGCCGCCTCGCGCAGGATGACGAAGGCGCAGACCGCCTGGCCGGTGGTCTCGTCGTCGGCGCCCACGACGGCGGCCTCGGCGACCTTGGGGTGGGAGACGAGCGCCGACTCGATCTCGGTGGTGGACAGTCGGTGGCCGGAGACGTTCATGACGTCGTCGACGCGGCCGAGCAGCCAGATGTCGCCGTCCTCGTCCTTCTTGGCGCCGTCACCGGCGAAGTAGTAGCCCTGCTCCTCGAACCGCTTCCAGTACGTCTCCTTGAAGCGTTCGTCGTCGCCCCAGATGGTGCGCAGCATCGACGGCCACGGCTCGGTGAGCACGAGATAGCCGCCCTCACCGTCACCGACCGGCGTGCCGGAGTCGTCGACGACGTCGGCCGCGATGCCGGGGAACGGGGTCATGGCCGAACCGGGCTTGGCCGACGTCACGCCGGGCAGCGGCGTGATCATGTGGGCGCCGGTCTCGGTCTGCCACCAGGTGTCGACGATGGGGGTCCGACCGGCGCCGATGGTGTCGCGGTACCAGATGTAGGCCTCGGGGTTGATGGACTCACCGACCGTGCCGAGGATGCGCAGGCTGGACAGGTCGTGCTCGGCCGGGATCTGCTCACCCCACTTCATGCACGTGCGGATGGCCGTCGGGGCGGTGTAGAAGAGCGTGACGCCCAAGGCGTCGACGATCTCCCACCAGCGGCCCTTGTGCGGCGTGTCGGGCGTCCCCTCGTAGAGCACCTGGGTGGCGCCCGCCGCAGTGGGGCCATAGGTGATGTAGGAGTGACCGGTGATCCAGCCGACGTCAGCGGTGCACCAGTAGACGTCGTCGCTCTTGTGGTCGAACGTTGCCCAGAAGGTGTACGCCGACTGCGCGAGATAGCCGGCGCTGGTGTGCAGGATGCCCTTGGGCTTGCCGGTGGTGCCCGAGGTGTACATGACGAACAGCGGGTGCTCGGCGTCGAACTGCTCCGGCGTGTGCTCCGGCGACGCGTTGTCGACGACGTCGTGCCACCAGACGTCGCGCCCCTGCGTGACCTGGACGTCCTGACCGGTGCGACGCACCACCAGGACGTGGTCCACGGGTGAGGCGTCGCCCAGCTTGGCGATGGCCTCATCGACGGCGGGCTTGAGCGAGGACGGCTTGCCGCGCCGGTAGCCGCCGTCGGCGGTGATGATCACCTTGGCGCCGCAGTCGTCGACACGGCTGGACAGGGCGTCGGAGGAGAACCCCCCGAACACCACGGTGTGCGGTGCTCCCAGGCGAGCGCACGCCAGCATCGCGACGACCGTCTCCGGGATCATCGGCATGTAGATCGCCACCCGGTCACCGGTCTGCACGCCGAGGTCGATGAGCGCGTTGGCGGCCTTGGACACCTCGTCCTTCAGGTCCGCGTAGGTCAGGTCGCGCGTGTCGCCAGGCTCGCCGACGAAGTGGATCGCGACCTTGTCTCCGTGACCGGCCTCGACGTGTCGGTCGACGCAGTTGTGGGCCACGTTGAGCCTGCCCCCGACGAACCACCGGGCGAAAGGAGGGTTGCTCCAGTCCAGGACCTGCTCGAAGTCGGTGCCCCAGTCCAGGCGCCGGGCCTGCTCGGCCCAGAAGGCCAGCCGGTCGTCGGCGGCCTGCACGTAGGTGGCGTCGGTGACGTTGGCATGGGCAGCGAGGTCGGCCGGCGGGTCGAAACGGCGCTCCTCGGTCGACAGGTTGCTGATTCCCTGTTCACTCATCGGGTCTCTCCTCGGTGGGGTACATCTGCATTGTGGCCCAGCGCACAGACTGCTTCACCCCGGGTTGCGGTCGCGTTGCCGTGGGTGGGGCCGTGAGCTCGTGCACGGATCGGCCCGGACCGCTGTCCGCGACTCGTGCGCGGCCCGCCCTGGGGGGCCGCAGGGCAGTGGGCCGAACCGTCGGGGCGGCGGTCCTTCCTGACTGTGTTCACAGGCCATCAGTCCATTCACAGGTCTTTCTCGACGACGTTAGGGCGAGCCCGGCGCGGGTGCCACCTCTGGATGGCACCGGGTCGTCCAGAGGAGGGTGGCCTGCGCCACACGGTGGCCGGGCAGCGACGAGCGGTGGCCGATGGTCGGTGAACGGTTGGGCGGTCTCTGGTGACTCGCGCGTCCGGGCGCCGGGGGAGCTGGCCGGCACCGCCGCAGGGCAACTAGGTCCGCTCGGGGGTGTGCAGTCGCGTGAAGACCTGGCCGACGTCGTCCGGCCGCGGCGCGGCGGTGAGCAGCGAGACCCCCACCATGAGGGAGAAGGCCAGGGGGACGCTCCACAGCGCCGGTTGGGCGACGAGCAGGCCGATCCAGCCGTCCGGGGCCAGGGAGATCGTGATGAGCGGCGTGATGCCGGCGGTGATGCCGCCTCCGACGAGGCCGGCGACGGCGCCGTGGCGGGTCAGGCGGGGCCACCAGATGCCCAGCACGAGCAGAGGGCAGAAGGTGGAGGCGGCGAGCGCGAAGGCGAACGTCACCGACATCGCGATCGACACGTTGCCGCCGTAGAGGGCGAGGGCCACCGGCGGGAACACGCAGGTCAGGGCGGCCACCCGCAGGGAGGCGATGCCCGAGAGCCTGCCGTCGAACCAGCGTCGGCGGTCGATGGCCTGTCCGACGACACCAGCGATCGCCATCGTCAGTCCGGACGACGTGGACAGGAAGGCCGCGAACGCTCCGGCCAGCAGCAGCGCGCCGAGCGCGTCCGCGCCCGTGCTGAGGATGCGCTCGGGCAGCTCCAGGACGACGGTCTCGGCATGACCGGACGCCGTGAGGTCGTGGGCGTAGATGCGGCCCAGGGCTCCGTAGGCCGTCGGCAGGAGGTAGAACAGGCCCAGCAGGCCGAGCACGATCAAGGTGGTGCGGCGCGCCGCGGCTCCGTCAGGATTGGTGTAGAAGCGCACCACGACGTGCGGCAGGCCCATCGTCCCCAGGCAGGTCGCGGTGAGGATGGCATAGGCGGTGTAGAGCCGCTCGGGGCCGAGGTCGACGGCCGGGATGCTCCAGCCCAGGCCATCGACCGGTGGGGGCGAGCCGTCCATGCGCCAGGCCAGGACGAGGAACACGAGTGGCACGAGCAGGGCGGTCAGCTTCAGCCAGTACTGGAAGGCCTGCACGAAGGTGATGGAGCGCATCCCGCCGGAGGCCACCAGGACGGCGACGACGGCTGCCACCACGACGATGCCCACCCAGGTCGGAGCACCGGTGACCGCCTGCAGCGTGACGCCGGCGCCGCGGAACTGTGGCATGAGGTAGAGCCAGCCGACGCCGACCACCAGCACGGTGCTGACCTGCCGGACCGCGGTGGACTGCAACCGCCATCCTGCGAAGTCGGGGATCGTGTACGCGCCGGAGCGGCGAAGGGGTGCGGCCACCAGCACCAGCAGCAGCAGGTAGCCGGTGGTCCATCCGATCGGGTACCAGAGCATGTCCGCGCCGCCGATCAGCACTAGGCCGGCGACACCGAGGAACGATGCGGCCGAGAGGTACTCGCCACCGATCGCCGAGGCGTTGAGCCACGGGCTGACGCTGCGGGAGGCGACGTAGAAGTCGCTCGTGGTGCGGCTCCATCGCATCGCGAGCGCGCCGATGAGCAGCGTCGCGAGCACGACGACGCAGATGGCCGCGAGCCCTGCCGTGGGGTTCATCGGGGTGGGGACGGCGGGTCGGTGGGCGAGTCCATGAGCGAGCCGAACGTGGACTCGTTGCGCTCGACCCGTGCCACGTTGGCGCGGCCGAGCCACCAGACCCACGGGTAGACGCCTGCGCCGAGGACGACCCACACCAGGGGGACGGGCCCGACGTGCCAGGACCGGACCGCGACGTCGGACCAGAACAGCACCGGCAGCACGCCGATGGTGACGATGGCGAGCGCCGACGTCACGATGGCTGCCCGGCGTTGGGCGCGCACCAGTGAGCGCACGTACACGGTGCCGACGGTGGTGGACTCCGCGATCTCCTGGCGAGCGCTGCGGCGTTGCGCGGCGGGAGCGTCGGCGAGCGGACTGGTGACGCGGACCCGCCCAGTATGCGGCTGATCAGTGTGCGGCTGATCAGTGTGGGGCTGGCCTGTGTGGGGCCGCTCAGGCGTCGTCATGGAGGAGCTCGCGCAGGTCGCGGTGGTGGCGGCGGGCGACGTCGACGTCGAGGGTGGCATCCCCGGCGGGCAGGACGAGCGTGGTGCGCCCTCCGGACTGGCGGACCGCGCGGATGTGGTGCCGGTTCACCACGTGGCTGCGGTGCACACGCACGAACCCGTGCGCGGCCCACTGCTCGGCGACGTGGGTCAGCCGCATCCGGACGAGGTGCGACTCACCGTCGACCGTGTGCAGCCGGACGTAGTCGCCCTCGGCCTCGACGTCGGTGACGGTGGAGCGCTGGATGAAGCGGGTGACGCCGGCGAGCTCGACGGCGATGCGTTCGTCACCGCCGTTCGGGTGTCGTTCGTTGTTCTCGACGACACGGCGCACGCTCTCGCGCAGTCGTTCCTCGCGCAGGGGCTTGAGGAGGTAGTCGACGGCGTTCATCTCGAACGCCTCGATGGCGTGGTTCTCATGGGCGGTGACGAAGACGATCTTGGGTGGCCGGGCGAAGCGGGTCAGCAGGCGGGCGATCTCCAGGCCACTGAGACCCGGCATGGCGATGTCGAGGAAGGCGAGGTCGATCTCGCCGCCGTCGAGCACGCGTAGCGCCTCTGTGCCCGAGGACGCCGTGCGCACGTGGGCGACGTGCTCGTCGCGCTCGAGCAGCCAGACCAGCTCATCGAGCACGGGCTGCTCGTCGTCGACGACCAGGACGCGCAGGGTCGCGGCCGAGGCGGGGGGCTCCTTCACGGATGTGAGTGTAGGGCGCGTTCGTCAGTCACTCACAGCGTTGGAGTGCGCCGCCTCCAAGAATGGCGTTGTCCACAGGTTCGAACGTGTCTCTGGTGGGTGTCGGCGGGGTCGTCTAGTATTGGAACACAACAGCGATTCAAGGATTCCTTGATCGAGAGGGGATGTGTTTCCGTTGGCGGCGCCGGTGCTGGAGGCCACTGCTTCTGTGGTGGACAAGCTCGCGCGGGTGCATGAGGTCCTGGGCTCGATCGAGACCTCTGAGTTCACAGGATTGAGTGGGTCGCAGCAGCGTGAAGCGGCGACCTCGCTGTCTCGCCTGGAGGCGAGGGTGACGGCCTACAAGCTGGCCGCGGTGGCGGCGGTCGAGTCCTCGGGTGAGGCGCGGCGGCAGGGGGCGACGTCGACGGCGTCGATGTTGTCGAACGACTTCGGTGGCGATCGTCGTGGTGCGTGTGGCACGGTCCGGCGGGCCAAGAAGATCGAGCAGACACCCCAGTCCCATGAAGCCATGGCCCAAGGCCGGTTGAGTGCCAAGCAGGCGCGGGTGATCGAGAAAGCCCTCGACCTGCTCCCGGAGACAACGACTGATGGTGTGCGGGAGGCGTGTGAGACGCAGCTGGTCGACGATGCCCCGCACATGGATCTGCGTCAGCTCCAACGCCAGGCCGACCGTGTGGTGGGTTCCTTCATCAGACCCGAGAGCGTCGATGAGGGTGAGAACGACATCGTCCAGGCACGCGAGCAGCGTGCCTGGAACACTGCGGAGTTCTGGATGGGCGCCCCGATCGATGGGACCGTCAAGGGCGGGTTCACGATCCCCGAAGCCCAAGCCGCCCACCTGCGCGTGGCACTGGAAGCCTTGTGTGCCCCGCAGATCGAGATCACTGGACCAGGTGAAGCCTCCCGCGCCACCAGTGGGGTGTTGCTGGACGAACGGCCGTCTTATGGCCGTCGTCAGGGCTGGGCCTTCACCCACCTGTGCGAGCTCCTGCCAGTCGACCGGTTGCCGGAGACCAACAATGTTGGTCCGATCATGACCATCAACATCGACCACCAGACCCTGCTCGACCAGCTCAAGGTCGCCGTCTTGTCCACCGGTGAGACCCTGTCCGCCGGTCAGGCGAGGCGGATGGCCTGTGAGCACCGGATCCTGCCCGCCGTCTACGGCGGAGACTCACTCCCCCTCGACCTCGGCAGGGACAAGCGGTTGTACTCGCTGCATCAACGCCGAGCCTTAGAACTCGCCCAGAAGGGTTGCGTCTTCCCTGGCTGTGATCGTCCGCCGGGCTGGTGCGTCGTCCACCACGGCGGCGAGTCCTGGGCCCACGGCGGCCGCACCGACCTCAAGGACGGAGTCCTGCTCTGCCCCCACCACCACCGGATCCTCCACACCGACGGCTGGGACATCCACTTCACCACCGACGGCATCCCCGAACTCGTCCCACCCGCATCCCTGGACCCCAGACGCAGACCCCGCCGACACCAACGATTCCCATGACCGCGGGAGAACTCTGCCCATCACGGCAGCAATGCCGGGAGTGCTGTCAGGCGCTGACGTCTGGCGCGAACTTGGGAACTCGCAGGGAGACCTTGGTGCCGAGGCCCGGGGCGGTCTCCACGACGACGCCGTGCTGGTCGCCGTAGGTGGCTCGCAGACGTTCGTCGACGTTGGCCAGACCGATCGATCCGCCGGCTCCTCGGCCGGCGAGGGCCTCGCGCACGATCTCAGGATCGCTGCCGACACCGTCGTCGTCGATCTCGATGACGCAGAACGCGCCGGCGTCACGGGCCACCAGGCGGATCTGCCCCGGTCCGTCCTTGGGCTCGATGCCGTGCCGGACCGCGTTCTCGACGAGGGGCTGCACCGCCAGGAACGGCAGTGTCACGTTGAGGACCTCGGGGGCGACGCTGGAGGTGACACGCAGCCGGTCGCCGAAGCGGGCCTTCTCCAGCACGAGGTAGCGCTCGATGGAGCGCAGCTCCTCGGCCAGCGTCGTGAACTCGCCGTGCCGGCGGAAGGAGTAGCGGGTGAAGTCGGCGAACTCCAGGAGCAGGGAGCGGGCGCGTTCGGGGTCGGTGCGCACGAAGGAGGCGATGGCGCCGAGCGAGTTGTAGATGAAGTGCGGCGAGATCTGCGCGCGCAGGGCCCGCAGCTCGGCCTCCATGAGGGCGGCGCGAGAGGCGCTGAGCTCGCCGAGCTCGATCTGGCCCGACATCCAACGCGCCACTTCCGTGGTGGCTCGCACGAGGCCGGCCGACGGGTGCTCGGTGTGGACCACGAGCGTGCCGACCACCCGTTCCTCCACGGCCAGTGGAGCCACCACCACGCGGTCTGAGGCCTGGGTGCGTCCTTCCGAGAGGACTCGGGACACGAGTGGGGCGGCGACCTCCGGATCGGTGCTGCCGGAGGAGGCCAGCTCCCCGGCCCCGTCGGTGACGCTCGTCGGCGCCTCGCCCAGCAGGGCACGGATGTGTGGCAGGGCCGCCTGGGCGCCCTCGGCATCGAGTCCGGCGCGTAGGGCGGGTGCCGCGCGGGAGGCGGTGTAGAGGGTTGCGTAGGTGGCCAGGTCGTCGGCGCTGCCGAGCGAGCTGTCACGCCGCCTCGCCGCCGAGTGCCAGGCCGCCACTGCGACGGCGACGACGAGGGCACCGGCGAGCCCGGCGGCGATGAGGTCCACGGCAGGACGGTACGCGACGACACGGCAGTGGGGCGATGTGTTGAGTGACGGCGAGGTCGCGTGGAGCGACGATCATGACGTTGTCAGTGGAGCCCCCCGTCCATCATCCTGCGTCCTCCCCGGGACGATGCTGGCCATCCTCGGACGGTCGGCTCCTGCGCCCTCGTCACCGATCCGCCGAGCCCTTGGGCTCAGTCCGCGATCCCCCGCGCGTCCAGGGCCTCCCCGGTCTCGCGGGCCTGGGCGACGACCCGGATGGCAAAGGGAATGAGCGCTGCGCGCGGACTGCGCTCGAGACCGCGCGCCTTGGCGGCGTCACGGGTCTCGCGTCCGAGGGTGAGGGTCTCGGGGACGGCGCGCAGCATGAGGGAGAACGCCAGGGCGACGCGCTCGGGGTCCACGCCGAGTCGGCGCAGTGGGCCCAGGGCGCGGGTGAGCGTCTCGAGCATCTCATCGAGTGGCGTCGTGGCCGTCAGCACGAGGGAGGCGAGCACGAGCGCGAAGAGGTCGGCCACCACCTCGACGGCCACGGGCCAGCCGCGTTGCCACGCCTGGTAGCCGCCGAGCATCAGGGCGACGACGGCGATGCCGCGCAGGCTGAGCAGCACGGTTCGCAGCCGCGCGGCCGACCACACGGTGAGCACGACGGCCAGTCCCAGGAAGGCCACGCCACTCCAGGGGCCACGGACGAGCACGACCATGAGGCTCAGGGCGACCAGCCCCAGGAACTTGGGGCCGGCGCCGAGCCGGTGCAGCCACGTCGTGCCCGGTCGGTACAGCCCGAGCAGGCTCGGGGTGCTCATGGCCGTCCTGCTCCGGACACCAGGCTGCGGTAGTGCGCCACGGCGTCGTCAGGCGCCCCGTCGAAGGTCACTGCGCCGTCGTGGACGACGAGGGCACGGTCGCAGCGGGCGGCGAGCTCGAGGTCGTGGGTGACCAGCACGAGCTGCTGGTCCAGTCCGAGCAGCAGGTCGCCGATGCGGCGGGTGTTGGCGAGGTCGAGCAGCGTCGTGGGCTCGTCGGCCACGACGACGTCGGGGTCCGTGGCCAGCACGCCGGCCACGGCGAGCAGCTGCTTCTGCCCACCGGACAACGTATGGACGCTCCGGTCGGCCAGCTCCGCCAGACCGAATCGCTCGAGCACGCCCAGGGCTGCATCGCGACGCGCCTGCTTGCCGCGATGCAGGTGTCGGACGGAGAGAGCGACGTCCTCGGCGACCGTCGGCATGACGAGCTGGGCTGCCGGGTTGGTGAAGACGAACCCGACGCGCCGGCGCACGTCGCGGCCGTTCTTCGTGACGTCGGTGCCGTCGACGAGTGCGCGGCCCGAGGTGGGTTCGACCAGGCCGTTGAACAGCCGGGCGAGCGTGGACTTTCCGGATCCGTTGGCGCCGATCACCGCGATGCGTCGTTCGGTGAGCGTCAGGGTGGTGGGGTGCAGCACGACGACGTCGCCGTCGGCCGTGGGGGCTGTGACGGCGACGTCGTCGAGCTGCAGGGTGCTCATGGGTGACCGGCCCCGGCGGGGGTGCCGGGCCTGGGGGTACCGCCCAAGCGCTTCGTGCAGGGACCCACCGGCACGGAGCGCAGCGAAGCGCTCGGGGGCGGGTGGCGGTCAAGCACGGCGCAGGAGGTCGGGGAAGGCACGGTGCACCGCGGTGGCGACGATGGCCATGAAGATGTTCTTGACGACGTCGCCGATCCAGAACACCTTGTCGGTGTTCCATGCCTCGGTCCAGCTGAGATCAGCGCGCAGCACCAGTCCGGCCATCCCGAGGGTGTGGATGAACAGGGCGCTGCTGACGATCCCGGCGAGGAAGACGAGCGGGACGCTGCGCGAGACGGTGCCGCGGGGGAGTCGCTCGACGAGGAACCCGCACAGCAGGGCCGCGAGCGCGAACCCGACGATGTATCCGCCCGTCGGACCGGTCAGGACGCCGAGTCCGGCCTTTCCGCCGGAGAACACCGGGAGTCCGGCGGCACCGACGACGACGTAGAGCAGCACGGCGAGGAACCCGCGCTTGGCGCCGAGCACGGCCCCGGCCAGCAGCACGCCGAACGTCTGCAGCGTGATCGGCACCAGTCCGGCGCCGACGTGGATGGCTGGGAGCAGGGCGCACACGGCGATGAGCGCGGCGAAGGCGGCGATCAGGGCGATGTCGGTGCTGGTGGAGCGGCGGCGAGGTGCAGTGGTGCTGGACCCGCTGGAGTCGGTGTTGGCCGTCATGGTCTTCCTTGGTCAGGTCACCTGAACGGCGTTCAGGTGAACGGTGTTCGGGTAGTGTGACACACGTCGTCAGCCTGGGGCGACATGACCGGACGGGGAGTGCCGTGGCCAACACGCTGGACGATGTCGTCTCCGGCGCCCTACGGGTGCTCGACGCCTACGGACTGGAGTTCTCCTCCATGCGTCGAGTCGCCGCCGAGCTGGGCGTGCAACCCAGCGCGCTGTACCACCACGTCGCCGACAAGCAGACGTTGCTCGGCCTCATGGCCGCGCGGATCGTGGCTGACGTCGAGGTCGACGACGACCTGCAGAAGGTGGCCCACCGCCTGCGCGAGGCGATGCTGTCGATCCGCGACGGTGCCGAGGTGGTGGCCACGGCCTCCGCGTTCCGCCTGGGCGTCTCCGACCTCGAGGCGTCGCTGGCCGCCCGGTCCACCCAGGACGTCGCGCGCACCCTGTTCATCTACGTGGTCGGGCACACCCAGGCCACCCAGCTGCACCGCCAGGCCGGTGCCGTCGGCATCGTCGATCCCGATCCGGACCTCGACGACTCCTTCGACCGCGGCCTGGCGATCATCCTGGACCGGGGATGACGGTTGGCTACTTGCTCAGGTTCTTGAACTGCTGCACGGCCAGGGGGACGAAGATGGCCATGACCACGACCGGCCAGACGACCGCTCCCAGCATGGCGTGCCCGTCGATCCAGTAGGAGGCTTCGCCGACGCCCGCCCCGGGCGTCCCGAAGAGCTCGCGGATGGCGTTGGCCGTCGAGGACACCGGGTTCCATGCCGCGATGGCGCCGAGCCAGCCGGGCATCATCTCCGGCGGAGCGAAGACCGAGGAGATGAACCCGAGCGGGAATGCGACGGCGAACAGCGAGCCGGCCACCTCGGTGTTCTTGATGAGCAGGCCGAGGTAGATGCCGATGAAGATCAGCGCGAGCCGCAGCCACAGCAGCAGTGTGAACGCCAGCAGCGTCTCGCCCAGGCTCCCGTTCGAGCGCCAGCCGATGATCAGGGCGAGCACGGCGATGGTGGTCAGGTCCACGGCTGCCTGGATGACGTCGGAGACCCCGCGGCCGGTGACCACGGCCGAGGAGGACATCGGCATGGACCGGAACCGGTCGACGAAGCCCTTCTCCTTGTTCAGGGTGACCGCGAACGCGGTGTTCATGAAGCCGAAGGCCATCGTCATCGCGAACATGCCAGGCATCGCGTAGTCGACATACCCCTCACCCGCGCCCTGCCCGGTGACGTCCATCGCAGAGCCGAAGACGTAGACGAACATCAGCACCATCACGACCGGCATGCCGAGCTGCCAGGCGAAGGTCGAGGGCTGGCGCAGCAGGTGTGTGAACTCCTGCACGACGATCGTCCAGCAGTCCTTGGCGGCCCACAGCGTGCGTGTGGCCAGGGAGTCGTCGGCGCCGGTGGACACTCCGTCGTTGAAGACCGGGCTGATGGGTGTGGGCTGGTGGTCGGTGCTGGTCATCGCAGGGCCTCCTGGGGGGTGTCGGCTCGGTGGGTCAGGTGGAGGAACGCCTCGTCGAGAGTGGGGCGACGCAGACCGATGTCGGCGACGTCGATTCCTTGGGCGCGGATCTCGGCAGCCACCGAGGTCAGGGCGCTCACGCCGTCGGGAACCGGGACGCTGAGACTGCCGTCGGCCTCCTCGGTGGCCACCTCGAGACCGAGGACGCGCTCGATGAGTTCGGCCACCCGGGGCAGTGCCTCGGGGTCGGCGACCACGACCTCGAGGCGCTCGTCGCCGATGCGTCGCTTGAGGCCCGCCGGAGAGTCCTCGACGAAGTTCTGCCCGTGATCGATCACGCTGATCCGGTCGCAGAGCTTGTCGGCCTCGTCCAGGTAGTGGGTGGTGAGCAGCACGGTGGCGCCCTGGTCGGCGAGGTCGCGCACCGCCTGCCAGACCTCGCGCCTGCCGGCCGGGTCCAGGCCGGTGGTCGGTTCGTCGAGGAAGAGCACCTGCGGGGCGAGGATCATGCTGGCGGCGATGTCGAGGCGGCGACGCATGCCCCCGGAGAACTTCTTCGGCGACCTCTGCGCTGCCTCGGTGAGGTTGAACAGCTCCAGGAGCTCATCGGCCCGCCGCTGGGCGGTCCCCTTGTCCAGGCGGAACAGCCGGCCGAACATCGTGAGGTTCTGCCGGGCGGTGAGCAGGTCGTCGACCGCGGTCTGCTGGCCGGTGAGTCCGATGCTCGCTCGAACCTGGCGAGCCTGGGAGCGGACGTCGAACCCGGCGACGGAGGCCTCGCCGCTGTCGAGTCGGGTCAGGGTGGTGAGGATGCGCACGGCCGTCGTCTTCCCGGCGCCGTTGGGGCCGAGCAGGCCGTGCACGGTGCCGCGGGGGACGGCGAGGTCGACGCCGTCGAGGGCGAGCTTCTCCTTGTACTGCTTGGTCATGCCGCTGGCTCGGATCGCGAGCCCGGAGGCGGGCGCAGGGCTGGTCACGGGGTTCTCCTCAGTTCTGGGTACAGCGCACGCAGAACACTAGCGTACGCTGTACCCAGAACACAACTGACGACGAGCTGTGGGGGACGCATGCCCGAGGAGAACCCGCTGTCCGCGAGTCTCAGGCTGCTCTGGGAGGGCCTGCCGAAGACCCGCAAGGGACCCAAGGCGACGCTGACGCTCGAGCAGATCGTCAGCACCGGCATCGAGCTCGCCGACGCCGAGGGCATCGATGCGCTGACCATGCGCAAGCTGGCAGCAGCCCTCGGGATGGGCACGATGTCTCTGTACCGCTACGTCCCCAGCAAGACCGAGCTGCTCAACCTCATGCTCGACCACGTCAGCGGGGCCCAGGTGGGCCGGCTGAGCCCCGGCAGCGGGTGGCGCGAGACGCTCGAGACCGCCGGCCGGCAGGGCCGTGCCCTCTACCTGGACCACCCGTGGCTCATGGGGGTCAACTGGTCCCGTCCCGTTCTCGGCCCCGGCAGCGTCGCCGGGATGGAGGAGACGATGGCCGGGCTCCGCGGACTGCCGTTCTCCGACCAGGAGAAGGTGGTCGTGATCTCCGCGCTGGACGCCTACGTCACGGGCCTGGTGCGTCAGGAGATCCTCTACACCTCGGCAGCCGCGGAGACCGGGATGAGCGACGAGGAGTTCTGGAGCGCGCAGCTCCCGACGCTCGTCGCGGCGATGGAGTCCGGGCAGTTCCCCGTCATGGCGAGCCTGGACGAAGACTGCTTCGACGCCTCCTGGGACCAGACGTTCGAGCTGGGACTGTCCTACATGCTCGACGGCATCGACCGGGAGGTCGAGCGCCGCGCCTGAGCGCGACGTGGGCTGGCTCGGTGGCTCAGGCGGAGTGACGCTCCTCGAGCGTCCGGATGACGCGCGCGGGCGATCCTGCGACGACCGCCCGTTCGGGGACGTCGCGCGTGACCAGGGACTGCGCCCCGACGGCAGCCTTGTCGCCGACGGTGACCGGTCCGAGGATGATCGAGTCCACCCCGAGCGTGACGTCGTCGCCGATGGCAGGCATCTGGAACTCATCGGCGACGTGACGGCCGAGGTCCCCGCTGACGGTCACCCCCTGGGCGATACGCGCCCGGGCGCCGATCGTGGCACCGGCGCCGATGGTGACCTTCTGGCTGTGCAGGATCGCGAGCTCCGGCCCGATGCGGGCGCTGGGGTGGATGTCAGTCCCGCCCCACACCACCGAGAGCCCACGCAGCAGGAACGCCAACGGTCGGGTCGGACCGCGACGGTAGAGAGCGGAGCTGAGCCGGTACAGGATCACGCAGTGGACGGCAGGGGAGAGCAGGAGCCGCCCGAAGACCTGGGCCCAGTACTCCCTGGGCGGGTAGCCGGGGTGCACGTTCGCACGGAGGTCACCGACGATGGTCTTCAGCACACTTGATCGCTCCCCGAGATGCGGTGGCCCGATGGCGATTGGTCACGGCCCGACCACCATAACCACGCCGTCGCAGCCTGTCTCGCAGGCCTCGGTTCACCAGGAGGAGTGCAGGGGGCGTCCCTCGTCGTAGCCGGCCGAGCTCTGCAGGCCGACGGTGGCCCGCTCGGCGAACTGCGACAGACTCGCCGCACCCGCGTAGGTGAAGCTGGAGCGGACGCCGGCGGTGATGGCGTCCAAGAGGTCCTCCACCCCGGGGCGCTCGGGATCGAGGAACATGCGTGAGGTGGAGATGCCCTCCTCGAACAGCGCCATGCGGGCCTTCTCGAACCCGGCGGCGTCCTTGGTGCGGTTGGCCACCGCTCGGGCGCTCGCCATGCCGAAGGATTCCTTGTACTCGCGGCCGTCCGCCCCCACCCGCAGGTCGCCCGGGCTCTCGTGCGTCCCGGCGAACCACGAGCCGATCATGACGCTGCCGGCCCCGGCCGCCAGGGCGAGTGCGACGTCGCGCGGGTACCGGACACCTCCGTCGGCCCACACGTACGCTCCCTGCTCGGCCGCGGCCGCAGCGCAGTCCAGGACGGCCGAGAACTGCGGACGGCCCACGCCGGTCATCATCCGCGTCGTGCACATGGCACCCGGCCCGACGCCCACCTTCACGATGTCGGCGCCGGCGGCGATGAGGTCCCGCGTGCCCTCGGCGGTGACGACGTTGCCGGCCGCGACGGGAACCCGGCGTCCGGTGCGCTCGGCGTGCGAGTCGCGTGCCGCGCGCACCACCGGGAGAGCGTCGATCATCTTGCCCTGGTGGCCGTGCGCCGTGTCGACGACGAGGACGTCGATCCCGACCTCCAGCAGGGCCTCGGCCTTGGCCCGGACATCACCGTTGATGCCCACCGCAGCGCCGATCACCAGCCGCCCCTGCGGGTCGACGGCGGGCTCGTAGATCGTGGAGCGCAGCGCGCCCTTGCGGGTCACCACTCCGGCGAGGACGTCGCCGTCGATGACGGGTGCCGCCGCGATGTGCGACGTGGCCAGCAGGTTGAAGTACTCCCGCGGGTCCAGCCCGGCCCGGACGGTGAAGAGGTCGTCGGCCATGACGTCGCGCACCTGGGTGAAACGGTCCACCTCGGCGCCGTCGCGCTCGGTGACGATCCCGAGTGGGCGGGAGTCCTGCACCACCACCGCGGCGCCGTGCGCACGCTTGGGGATGAGGCTGAGCGTCTCCCCGATCGTGGTGGACGGGGTGACCGTCACGGGGGTCTCATAGAGCGTGTGGGCGGCCTTGACCCGTGCCACCGTGTCGGCCACGACATCGATCGGGATGTCCTGCGGGATGATCGCGATGCCGCCGCGTCGCGCGATCGTCTCGGCCATCCGGCGTCCGGAGACCGCGGTCATGTTGGACACCACGAGCGGCAGCGTGGTGCCAGTGCCGTCGCTGGTGGACAGGTCCACGTCGAAGCGGGACGTGACGTCGGACCGGCCCGGCGCCATGAAGACGTCGTTGTACGTCAGGTCGTGCGCGGGCTCAAGATCGTTGAGGAACTTCACGCCTGAATCGTACGGCGCTCAGGAAGCGCGGCTGCTGCCTGCGCGGCCCACGGCCCCGCGCCCCCGCCGGCGCTCGTCGCGGCCCACGGCCCCGCACCCCCGCCGGTGCTGGTCGGCATCGACGAGGAAGGCGATGCCGCAGTGCCGGCACACCCCCAGCTCGGCGTACTCGTCCGGGAAGTCGATGTCACCCTCACACGTCTCGCACGTCATGGCCCCGAGCCAGTGGTGCGGTGCCGTCAGCTCGCTCATGGTCCACCTCCGTCTCCACCCCACGGTAGGGACGAGGGCCGACTGTTCTGTGACCCCCGCTCCATCGGCGCGTCCGCACGAACCACAGTCCCGGGCGGCAGCCTGCCGGTAGTCTCCGCTGCGTGAACCCCACGCTCCGCAAGGTCGTCCGCGCCGCCGTGCTCACGATCAACACCCCCCTGGCCCGCGGGCGCGCCAAGCGGGCCTTCGCCGTCGCGCCGCGACCGTTCAAGCTCGAGATCGGGGGCCTCTCCCCGCGGGAGGGGTGGGTGGTCACCAACGTCAACGCCGTCACCCGGAACTACCTCGACGCCACCTCGCCGTGGCCGTTGGAGGCCGGCGCCGTCTCGCACGTCTACTCCGACAACGTCATCGAGCACCTGACCCTGGAGGCCACCCGCCGGATGCTGCGCGAGGCCCATCGGTGCCTCGTGCCGGGCGGAGTCATCAGACTCATCACCCCCGACGTCCGCGCCCACGTCGAGATGTACCTCTCCGGCGAGCCGGCGCTCGAGGATGCCGCGGCGCGCCACTACCGGAACCTCGGCCTCGTGGTGGAGCACCCGATCGACGTGCTGCGCATCCCGATTGGTGCGTTCGGGCACCACGAGGGCTACGTCTTCGACTTCGAGACCCTGCGCATCGAGCTCGAGTCGGCCGGCTTCACCGACGTCGTCCGAACCCCCACCGGAGCCAGCGACCGTCCCGAGCTTTCCGGCCTGGACGTACGCACCAGCGAGGGCGGCGCCCAGCTCGCCGTCGAGGCCACCCGGTCCTGAACTCCCGCCCACGGCCCGGGACCCCGCCGGGGGCCCGGCCGGGGTCGTGGGCCGGGTTGCGCGGCCGGTGGTGGTTGGTGCTGGCTCGGTCCCGCCCACGGCCTGGGACCCCCGCTGTTCTGTTTCCCGCCCAGGGCCCGGACCCCTGCCGGGGCCCGGGCGTGTCGTGGGTCGGGTTGCGCGACCGGTGGTGGTTGCGTGCGGGCCAGTGCGCGACGCCGGTCAGGTCCTCAGGCAGCTGGGGTGAGGACGAACGTCCCCGAGTGGGCGGAGCTGTCTGCCTGGCGTCGCAGCATCACCGCACGCAGCAGTCGTAGGCCACCGGGAGTCCGGTCGATGATCGTCTTGAGGGCGTTCTTCGGGCCCGAACGCCCTTTCACCCGGAGCCACTCCCGGCTGAACATCTCATCGGGGAGCCACCGTCGCTCGTGGTCGATGAGGCGCAGTCCACTCGCGGCGGCGTAACGCTCGATCGTCCCGTCGCCGAGGAAGTACAGGTGGTCGCCGAGGTTCCACGCCAGCATGTCGCCCTTGCTGACACCGGCGGTGAACTCCCCGGTCGCCATGACGACGATCCCCCCGGGACGCAGGAGGCGGCGCAGCTCGGCGAACGTGCGGGCCGGGCTCACCAGGTGGCTGAAGACATTGATCAGGCTCACCACGTCGAACGCATCGTCCGGGTACCCGACGTCCTCCAACGGCACGCCGTGGACCGTCGCACCGGTCGCCTCCTCGGTCAGCGCACGTCGGTCGGCACTGAGCTCGATCCCCTCGACGTCGTAGCCCGCGTCGCGAGCCAGCGAGAGCAGCAGTCCGCCGCCGCACCCGACGTCGAGCCACCGGCCGTCGCCTCGATGACGGCGCGCCAGGTCGACGAATGCCTGGAAGCGATCGCGTTGGATGACCTCACCGGCGCTCTGCTTGACGGCCTCGTTGATCTGCTGCGTCCCGGCGTAGTGGCCCTCCTCCATCTCGGTCATCCGGGCCGTCGGGTCGGGGATGTCGTCCACGTACAGCAGGGCGCAGTCCGGGCACCGGCCGAGTCGCAGGCCGTTCTCGGAGAACAGGGGAACCCACTCGGCTGAGCCGCAGCAGTCACACGTCACGTTTTGCCCTCTCCGCAGGCCTCGCAGGACGACGACAGTTCCGACCCACGCTAGCCGACCCAGAGCGGCGGGACCCTGGCCGAGCCCCCGTCAGGCAGAGCTGCGCGCACTTCGGTGAAAGGGCTGCCCGGACGGCTCGCAGGCAATAGAGTCGTGCAGATTTCGTCGCTCGTGTCCGGAAAGGACACTCATGGGCTCTCCCACCACGTCTGAGCAGGCCCGGGGCGACTCCCGGGACGGGCCCGCCCGGACACCGCGGCGACTGCCCCACGTGCAAGGACTACGCGGCATCGCCGTGCTGCTGGTGGTGGCCTACCACGCCGGCCTCCCCGTGCAGGGTGGATTCATCGGGGTCGACGTGTTCTTCGTCGTGTCCGGGTTCGTGATCACCGCGCTGCTGCTCCGGGAGGTCCGGGCGAACGGTCGGGTCCGGTTCGGTCGGTTCTACGGCCGTCGCGTGCGCCGGCTCCTGCCCGCACTGTCGGTCATGCTGTGCGTCACGCTCCTGGCGTCGATGGCCCTGCAGTCGCCGTTCGGGGCCCAGCAGTCGACGGCGCTGACCGCCGGTGGGGCCAGCCTGTGGGTCGCGAACGCGGCCCTGTACTTCGTCACCGGCGGGTACTTCGACGCCTCCCCCACGGCGCTCCCGCTGCTGCACACGTGGTCGCTCGCCGTGGAGGAACAGTTCTACCTGGTCTTCCCTGCCGTCCTGGCCGTCGGCTGGTGGGCCGGACGGCGGTTCTTCCGGGGGCGGATGCTCCGGACCGTGACCGGCATGCTCGTCCTCGTCTGTGCGGTGTCGTTCGCGGTCCTG
The DNA here is from genome assembly GCF_041951745.1 of Aeromicrobium sp. CTD01-1L150. Taxonomy (GTDB): domain Bacteria; phylum Actinomycetota; class Actinomycetes; order Propionibacteriales; family Nocardioidaceae; genus Aeromicrobium. Next base: position 3,753,387 of record NZ_CP169555.1, on the reverse strand, counting down.
CTGCTTCTGACGTACTCCGATCTCTCCGGCCTGACGAAGGCCCGGGCGGTGGCGTTCTACTCCGCACCGACCCGCGCCTGGGAGTTCGCGGCCGGCGGGCTCGTGGCCGTCTGGGTGGCCGGTGGCCGGGTGTGGTCGGGAGCGGCGTCGACGGCGCTCGGATGGGTCGGTGCGCTCACGGTCGTCGGCGCGGCGATCCTGATCCCCGAGACCGCGGTGTTCCCCGGCTACCTGGCGCTCCTGCCGGTCGTGGGCACGGCGCTCGTCCTCGCCTCCTGTGCCTCGGGCCCTGGCGTGCTCGGCGGGGCGCTCTCGTCCAGGCCCCTGACGTGGTTGGGTGACCTGTCCTACAGCTGGTACCTGTGGCACTGGCCGTTCATCGCGTTCTCGGCGGCGGCGTGGCCGGGTCGCACCTGGGTCACCGTCGCCGCCGCCGTGCTGGCACTTCCGGTCGCCCTCGTGGCCTACCGGTACGTCGAGGAGCCCATCCGGCACGGGTCGGGCCGACGCCGCTCACCGACGCCGCGGCTCTCTGCGGCGCGGGTCGCCGCGGTGAGCATCGCGGTGCCCCTGACGCTGGCGACGGTGCTCCAGTCGGGAGCGAGCGCATCGTGGCAGGACGCGGGCATCGCCGCCATGGGCGAGCAGGTCACACCGGTGCCCGCGGGCTACGCGATCGGTTGCCACACCGCTGTCCCAGTCGGTGAGAGGGAGAGGGACCAGTCCGCCTGCACCATCGGCGGCGACCGTGGCGGCCGTCCCATCGTCCTGGTGGGGGACTCCAACGCGGGCCAGTACGCCGACGCACTCATGGACGTGGCCGAGGAGCGTGACCGGCCGTTGATCCTCGGGACGATGTCGGCGTGCCCCTTCGTCGACATCCTGATCGAGCAGTCCGGGTTCGACTGGAGACAGTGCCGCGCCTTCGTGACGGCATCGCTCGCCTGGCTGGTCGAGCAACCAGCGACCATCGTCGTGACCGCCTCGGCCAACGCGATGATCGAGCTCGACGGGGTCACCCTCGTGGACCCGCTCTCCGGGCGGAGTGCGGGCTCGGCGCAGGACAAGCAAGACGTGTGGGAAGCAGGTCTGACGCGGACCCTGACGGCCCTGAAGGACGCAGGCCACCAGGTGCTGCTGGTCAACGTCATCCCCCACCTCGTCTCCGGCGATGAGGGGACCACGGTGTGGACCCCCGCGGCGTGCCACCTGCCCGAGCTGCGCGGCGACGTCGGGCGATGTTCCCCGGCGCTGCTCCGCAGCGACCTCGACCACCTCCAGGCGCTCGGGCTCCAGGCCGAGCGAACAGTGACGGCAGCGGTCGGGGTCGGCCAGCTCGACCTGCGGGACGCGCTGTGTCCCGGCTCGACCTGTCGAGCCAACGACGGCGACCACTGGGTGTACCGCGACGGCTTCCACATCACCACCGCGCAGTCGGTTCGACTGGCCCCGCGGTTCGCCGAGGCCATCGCGACCGGGACGGGCACCGGGCCGGGACGATATCCTCACGGCGTGGACCGAGCTCGACCGACACCCGTTGAAGGAGTGGCCGAATGAGGGCGAGGACGGTCCTGGTCGAGCCGTCGCCCAGCGGACATCGCTTCCAGACCGTGGCGATGGTGGCCGAGGTGGTGGCGCGCGACGACGACGTCGTCGTGCTCACCTCGCGCGGCGCGCTGACCGACCCCGCCCACGAGACCTTCCTCGCCCCGCTGCAGGGCGTGCGCGTGGAAGGCGTCTTCGAGCAGGAGTACCCCTCGACGCGGACGCTGGCGCTCGAGGTGTCGCGCCGCGCGTCGCGGGGGGACACGGTGGTGGTCCTCGATGCCGACACGGCGCTCAGGCGCTGGTGGCTGGAAGCCCTCCGGGCGTTCGGGCTGCGCCGACGGCCACGGGTCGTGTTCATGCTGACTCGCTACCCGGCACGCCTGGGTCCCACCGACCTTGTCGGCTGGCGGCTGCGGATCCCCAAGGCCCTGCTCGCCGTGCTCGCGATGCTGACCGGTGGCCTGCACCGGGTGGCCGGGTTCGCCGGTCGCGACGACCTCTCCCGTGGTTGGATCGTCAGGCGCACCCGCGACCCGGCACGCTGCGCCGCCCACTCCCGCGACCGCGCCGAGCTGCGTGAGCGTCACGGTCTGCCGGCCGACCGCCGGCTCGTCGGGATCTTCGGCGGGGTCTCCGAGCGCAAGCACCCCGACCTGGTCTGGGAGGCGATGCTCGCGGGGGGTGTCGAGGCCGACCTGGTGCTGGGCGGGGGGCTCTCCGAGGGCGTCGCGTCCTGGGCCGGCCGTCTCGAGCAGACCGATCGGAACCGGTTGGTCCTGCGCAGCGGGTTCCTGCCGGACCAGGAGCTCGACGAGCTGGTGGCCGCGGCCGACGCCGTGGCGCTCGTCATGACCAACAACGGACCGAGCGGGATCATGGGCAAGGCGCTCGCCGCGGGGGTGCCCGTGGTGACTGCCGGGTCGGCGGTGCGTGCCGCCGAGGCGTCGGCCACCGGCGGTGGCGAGTCCGCGGCCATGGACGCTGCGTCGATCGGTGCGGCCCTGCGCCGGGTCCTCGACCGCGGCGGCCTGGGTGTCTCGAACGTGCCGGAGGCCAGCGTCGAGGCCTACGTCGCCTCGATGCTCGGCCGCGAGCGCCGGAACGTCACACGGACTGGGCCGTTGTAGTGGATGGCCCCCGACCCACCACGAGAGGACGGACGTGCGCATCGCAGTCCTCATGACCGGGCTGACCGCCTACCAGGACGCCTGTTTCCGTGAGCTCCGTGCGCTCGGCGCCGAGCTGCTGCTGGTTCACCCGGCCTCGATGTCGTTCGCGCCGTTCGACACGTCGGCCTTCGACGCCGGAGTCCGGCGCATCGTCTGGGAGGAGTCCATGCCCTCGGCGCAGGAGCTCGTGCCGGCGGTGGAGTCCTTCGACCCCGACGTCGTGATCATGTGGTCCTGGGACGGCAAGGGCTACCGGTCCGTGATGAAGCAGGTGAAGGGCCGCGCCCACCGGGTGATCTTCACCAGCAACTTCTGGCACGGCAGCGCCAAGCAGTGGGCAGGCCTGGTGGCCGGGCGCCGCTACGTGAAGCCGCTGTTCGAGACGGCGTGGGTGCCGGGCGAGCGCTCGGAGCTCTTCGCCCGCCGGATCGGGTTCACCGACTTCATCCGCGGAGCCAACAGCGCCGACACGCCGACGTTCGACCGTGGGCCCCGCGACGCCGTCGAGCTGGCCGGTCGTCGGCGGTTCCTGTTCACCGGCCGGCTCATCTGGCACAAGGCACCCACCGAGCTCGCCGAGGCGTACCGGCGCTACCGCACGCTCGTGGATGACCCGTGGGGCCTCGACGTCGCCGGTGACGGACCGCTGCGCACCGACTTCGACGGCATCGACGGCGTCACGATGCACGGTTTCGTCCAGCCCGACGACCTGGCCGACCTGATGCAGGGGGCCAGCGGGTTCCTGCTGCCGTCGCACATCGAGTGGTATGGCGTGGTGGTCCACGAGGCTGCGGTCGCCGGCCTGCCGGTCATCTGCTCCGACGGTGTCGGAGCCGTGCCGCACCTGCTCCAGGACGGCTTCAACGGGTGGGCCTTCCCGGCGGGTGACGTCGACGCCCTGGTCGAGGCGATGGTGCGTCTCACCCACGTCGAGCCCGACCGCCTGAAGGCGATGTCGGACGGCAGCCGGGCCCTCGGGAGCAGGCTCAGCCCGACGCTCTGGGCGCAGAACCTGCACGAGCAGCTCGAGTCCCGGCTGCGTCGCCCGTCGGCCAGGCCCTCCCAGGAGGTGGGCCCGTGAGGGCGCGGGAGCAGATGGTGCGACTGGTCGCCACCGGTCTCGGCCGTCGCGGCCTGGAGGTGCGACGGCACGCGGCCACCCGGCGCCAGAAGATGCTGTCCAGGCACGACGTCGACCTGGTCCTCGACGTCGGGGCCGCCGACGGTGGCTACGGCGCCACCCTGCGGAGCTTCGGGTACACGGGAACGATCGTCTCCTTCGAGCCACTGCGCGAGGTGTTCGCTCGTCTGGCCACCGCGATCGAGACCGACCCCGCCTGGTCGGCCCGGAACGTGGCACTCGGCGCCGAGCCGGGTGAGACCACCATCAACGTCGCGTCCAACAGCACGAGCAGCTCGATCCTGCCGATGCTCGGCCCACACCTGGAGGCCGCGCCCCACGTCACCTACGTGGGGCAGGAGAGCATCACCGTCTCCACGCTCGACGCCGAGGCTGCCGACGTGCTCGCAGCGCACGAGCGGCCGTTCCTCAAGGTCGACACGCAGGGCTTCGAGCGTGAGGTCATCGCCGGTGGGGCCACCACCCTCGACCAGTGCGTGGGCGTGCAGCTGGAGCTGTCGTTCGTGCCGTTGTACGAGGGCGGGATGCTCGTCGACGAGGCGGTCTCCTGGGCCTACGACCACGGCTTCCACCTCGTAGGGATCGAGCAGGGCTACGCCGCACCGAGCGGCGAGATCCTCCAGGTGGACGGCGTGTTCGTCCGCGACTGAACCAGTGGTCTCAGGCGTCCGGGGTGGGGTCGGGCTCGCGCGTGGCGACGCGTTTGGCCGGGACCCCGAAGACCACCGCGCGCTCCTGCACGTCCTTGACCACCACGGTGTTGGCCCCGACCAGGGCGTCCTTGCCGATGGTGACGCCGTCGAGCACCACCGAGTGGGCGGAGACGGTGGAACCGTCGCACAGCGTCGCGTACCCGTGCGTGCCGCCGTGGGGCTCGCGGGCACCCGCGGTGAACCCTTGCAGGATCGTGACCCCGGCGCCGGCGCGGAACCCGCCGCCCATGACGACGCCCATCGGGTGCGGCATGTACAGGCCGGGCCCGATCCGCATGCCCGGGACGAAGTCGGCGCTCCACACGATGTTCGAGGCGACGCGCAGCAGCGAGGCGAGCTTGATGTGCCCACGGCGGGACAGGCGCTGCTGGGCCCGCAGGACGATCGTCGCCGCGAGGCCCTGCAGCATGACGGCTCTCGTCAGCACCCGGAACCAGGTCGGCTCGACGGCTCGGTACCGGGCGAAGTCGGAGAAGACCAGCTCGCCGAAGGTGAGCTCGTCCCCGAAGTCGGCGTCGTGGACTGCGTCGGGCGTGGTCAAGGGCGCTCCTTCAGCACTCGTGATGGGTGTCGGCTGATTCTTCAGGGTCGGGCCCGGTGGCGACGCAGCGCCTCGAGCAGGCCGACGGCGCGCAGGGCCTCGCGCGCCATGATGCGGGCGACGACGGGGACGGAGACGACGTAGGCGACGACCAGCAGGCCGACGCGAGCCGGCGGGCGCCGGCGTTCGTACCAGTCGTTGACGACGACGCGACGCACCCTGGCGTACCCCGCGCGGAACAGCAGCCAGGAGATGCGGGGGTCGGGCGCCCCGGTCGCACTCTCGACGAGCACCACCTCGGGCCGCCAGCGCCGTAGGTCGAATCCCTGCAGGACGGCGCGCTCATGGCCCTCGACGTCGATCGTCACGAAGTCGATCGCCGGCGGGTCGACGTCCTCGAGGACACGGTCGAGGGTCGTGGCGGGGACGTCCACGGGCGTCGTGGAGATGTTTCGCTCGGCGAGGATGCGGTGGTAGGTGCGGCTCGCCGAGAGGGTGGAGAAGCCGGCGTGCCGGTCGGCCACCTCGAGCACCACCGTGCCCTCCTCGCCCGGGGCGACCGCCGCCACCTGGGCGACGTGCGACGCGGGCCGGAGCTGGCGGCACCGCGCGGCCTGGTCTGGGTTGGCCTCCACGAGGACGCCGGTCCACTCGAGCGCCTTCTCGAAGTGGTAGGTGTTGCTGAGGGTCTCGCCGTCGAGTGCACCCACCTCGACGTAGTAGCCGCCGCGGCGCCCTGCGAAGCGTTCGGCGAGAAGGCGGTCCTCACCGTGCTGGGCCCGCAACGTTGAGTTCTCCACGCGCGGCCCTCTCGTCGTCAGGGGGCCCGGCACGACGTCCGGCCGGTCCTCACGCCCGGACGATACCGGCTCGCGACGCGGTGTGTCCTGAGGTGGCCGAGGTCGGCTGCGATCACAGCTCCGTGAACGCTCAGTTCGAGGAATCCGGAGGGTCGATTCGTGCAAGGATGCGCCCATGAGCGACTCGACTCCCCCCTCGAGCGGCCCCGCGCCCGTCGACTACGACCCGTCGACCGTCTACGACAAGGTCACGGCCGCCTGGCGTCTGCTGCTCGGAGACGAGCTGCACTACGGCGTCTTCGAGCAGGGCGACGAGCCGCTGGAGGTGGCCACCGGGGAGCTCACCCGGCGCATGATCGCCGCCGCCGGGCTCGAGGGACCCGGCGGCCCAGGACCGGGGGCCCGTGTCCTCGACGTCGGGTGCGGCACCGGTGCCCCGGCGCGCCGACTCGCCACGTCCTACGGGGTGGAGGTCGTCGGCATCACCACCAGCCCGGTGGGTGTCGACACCGCCCGCACGCTCACCGAGCGGGCCGGCGTCCGCGGCGTCACCTTCGAGCAGCGGGACGGCACCGACAACCAGCTCCCCGACGAGTCCTTCGACCTCGTGTGGGTCATGGAGTCCTCCCACCTGATGCGGCGGCGTCTGGAGCTCGTCTCGGAGTGCGCTCGCGTGCTGCGGCCCGGTGGCCGTCTCGTCCTGTGCGACCTGCTGCGCTGGCGCGACATCCCCTTCGCGGAGGTGCGGGCACGCCGCGACGACTTCGGGATGCTGCGCGAGTGGTTCGGTGACGCGCACTTCGAGTCACTCAGCTGGTACGCCGAGGCCGCCGAGGAGAACGGGTTCGCGGTCGACGTCCGTGAGGACCTCACCGACCTCACCCTCCCGACGTTCGACCGGTGGCGTGCCAACGCCGTCACCCATCACGACGAGGTCGGCGAGCTGCTGGGCGAGGACGGGCGCGACGCCTTCGTCCGTTCCTGCGACGTGCTCGAGGCATTCTGGCGCGACGGAACGTTCGGTTATGGTCTGCTGGCCGCCACCAAGGCCGAGTAACGCCCGCACCATTGGGTCGTTGGACCGTTGTCACCGTCGAACTGCGAGGAGCAGCCACTCATGACCACTCCCGAGGACGTCGACCGTGTCGTCCGCACCTTCCTGCAGGAGGCGGCGAAGCTGTCGGACGACTTCGAAGCCACGACTCCGCTGTACGCCGACGGCGCCGGTCTCGACTCGCTCGAGACGGCGGAGCTGTCGGCCATCCTCGAGGACGAGTTCGGATCTGACCCCTACTCCGCTGGAGACATGCCACAGACCGTGGCGGAGATCCAGGCCTTCTACGCCGGCGTTCCCCAGTCCTGAGCAGCCCTGGTGATCGAGCTCTTCCAGCGGGTGGCCGCCGACGACCCTGACCGCACGGCGCTGATCACCGGAAGCCGGGAGCTCTCCTACGCCGAGCTGCTCGAGGTGTCCCTCCGGGCCGCGGAGGGTCTGCGCCGGGCCGGCATCACCCGGTTCGCGGTCCTCGACCACGAGGCCGACGTCTCGCTGCCGCTGTACGCCGGCGCCTCGCTCGTCGGGGCACAGGCGTGCCAGTACCCGCCGGTCGGCGTGGAGGAGGTGGCCGCTCTCGCGGAGCGGTTCGACCATGACGTCCTCGTCACCGACCGGACGGACCTGACCGGGCTCGACGCGAGGCTCGTGCGACCCGCCGAGCTCCTCGGCGCGGAGCTGTCCGGCGGCCAGGCCCCGGACGCCGTGGCACCGGTTCCCGACGTCCGGCCCCACATCGTGCTCACCACGGGCACGACGGGTCTGCCCAAAGGAGCGTTGCACGACTGGAGCCGCCTGCTGCGCAAGACCGACCACACCAGGTCCGGGCAGGGGCAGCGTTGGCTCCTGGCATACGGTCTGCACCAGTTCGGCGGCCAGCAGGTGCTCATCCACGTGTTCGCGTCGGGCGCGACGCTCGTCGCCCCCACACCGCGGCGCCCCCGTGAGGGACTCGCCGCCATGCGCGAGCACGGTGTCACGCACGTCAGCGCCACCCCGACGTTCTGGCGCTTCGTCCTGGCGGAGATGAGCTCCGACGGGCTCCCCGCGCCCACCCCCCATCAGGTCACGATGGGCGGAGAGGCCGTCCCAGGGCACCTCCTGGGCGCGCTGCGGGAGGCCTTCCCGGACGCCGGGATCTCCCAGATCTACGGCTCCACCGAGGTCGGGACCACCAGCTCCACCAACGACGACGCCCCGGGCCTGCCCGCCTCGGTGCTGGAGCGTGGCCCCGACGCCCCCGTGCAGCTGAAGGTCGTCGACGACGAGATCTGGGTCAGGTCGCGGATCGGCATGCTCGGCTACTACGGCGAGGATCCTGTGGACCAGGACGGCTGGCGCGCGACCGGCGACCTGGTGGACGTCGTCGACGACCGTCTGGTCTTTCGGGGACGCTCCTCGGACATCATCAACGTCGGTGGCGTCAAGGTGCACCCGCTGAGCGTCGAGGAGCGGGTGATCGGTGTGCCGGGGGTCGACATGGCGCGCGTCTACGGCCGGCCCAACGCCATGACCGGCGCGATCGTCGCCCTCGAGGTCGTCGCGACCCCCGGCGCCGACACCGCGCAGCTCAAGCAGGCGTTGCGGGAGGCCTGCTCGGACCTGCTGCCCGCCGCGCAACCCCGCAGCATCCGCTTCGTCGACGACATCACCACGTTCGGCGGGAAGATCCTCAGGAGACAGACCAGTGAGCAGTGAGCCCATGAGCCGTGAACCCCGGGTCGTCGTCGTGACCGGCGGCAGTCGAGGGCTGGGCGCGGGCATCGTGCAGGCCTACCTGGCCGCCGGTGACCTGGTCGCCACCTGCTCACGGTCCTCCACTCCCGAGGTCGAGGCGTGGGCGGCCGAGCATCCCGACCGCTTCCTGTTCAAGCCGGCCGACCTGTCGTCCTCCGACGACGCCCAGGCGTTCGTCGACGCGGTCGTGGAGCGCTGGGGTCGCGTCGACGTCCTCATCAACAACGCCGGCGTCGCCCGCGACGGCATCCTGGCCATGTCCTCCGACGACGACATCGACGTCGTGGTGGACCTCAACCTCAAGGGGACCCTGTACGTGTCGCGGATCGTGAGCCGTCGCATGCTGGCCAAGCGGTCCGGAAGCATCGTCAACATCTCCTCCATCGTCGGTCGTTCCGGGTACCGGGGCCTGGGTGTCTACAGCGCCACCAAGGCGGCGCTCGACGGTCTGACGCGGTCGATGGCGCGGGAGCTTGGCTCGCGTGGGATCACGGTCAACGGCATCGCTCCCGGCTACCTGAGGACGGAGATGAGTCACGGCCTGGACGAGGCGCAGCTCGGGCAGATCGTTCGGCGCACCCCGGCGGGCCGGCTGGGAGAACCGGACGACATCGCCCGCGCGTGCCTGTTCCTCACCGACCCCAGCAACAGCTACCTCACCGGGCAGGTCATCGTCATCGACGGCGGCCTCACGAGCTGAGCCGTCCCCGGGCGACGAGCCGTCCCAGCAGGATGCAAGCGACCAGCCCGACCGCCGTGAGGGCCATCCCGACCCCGGGCAGACTGCCGAGGGCGGCCGCCGCACCGATGCCCAGCAGCATGAGCGGCAGCAGCGCCACCTCGACCCACGACGCCGCGCCGCCGCGCCCCTGACCTTGCAGCACGGCGATGAGCACCTTGCGCATCGCCATCAGCCCGTCAGCCAGGATGAGCCACCGGGCCGCCTCGACGGCGCCGACGAACTCCGCACCGAAGGCCAGCCGGATCACTGGCTCGACCACCACCTGCAGGGCGGCCACCGTGGCGGTGATGAGCGCGGCGCTGAGCAGCACCCAGCGCCGGATGACGGCGCGCTGCAGGTCGAGCCGATCGTGGTGCAGGGCGACGCGGGGCAGCACGATGACGGACACGGCGTTGCTCACCAGGCTGCACAGGTTGGACACGGCGACCGCTGCGGAGTACAGACCCAGCGCGGTCATGCTCATGGTGCCGACGACGACGCGGTCCAGGCTCAGGCCGTCGAGCGGCCGGACAGCGCTGAGATAGCTGCGACGCGACTCCCGCCACAGCTCAGCCTCCTGCAGGCGGTCCTCGTCGCGGCCCGTCGGCCGGGCCAGCGAGGAGAAGGAGGCCAGGATGCCCAGCAGACACGAGACGAAGTAGGCGATCAGCATGTCCGTGACGCCCCAACCCAGCCCCGCCGCCCACGCCACGGACAGCGAGATCGCGAACAGCAGCTGCGGAGTCAGGCCCACC